>JAEEGT010000023.1 GCA_016280465.1 Lachnospiraceae bacterium
TGTAGCTCTCTCTGCGGCCGTTGCCGGTGGGTTTGGTCCCAAGGGCCATTGCGGACTGGAGGTCGCTGATCCCCGATACAAGAACACCCTTGTCGATGATCACGGTATCGCTTGAAACGGTTCCTTCATCGTCAAAGAAATAGGTGGCGGTCTGATCCACAGCGTTACCGTCATGCATGGTAACTAAGGGAGAAGCAACATACTCTCCCATATATTTCTTTGCAAGGGCACGGTCTTTGACGAACATATCCATCTCTACACCGTGTCCGAAGGCTTCGTGAACTATCATACCCGTAGTCTGTGGATCGCAGACACACTCATACTCCCCGGGCTTTAAAGGCTCGGAATCAAGAAGCTCGATGGCAACCTTCGCAGCCTTCTCAACTCTTGAAAGAATGGTGTCAAGGATCTCCATTCCGCCCAGATTTGAAGCCGAGGTGTAATATTCCTTTACTTCGTCGCCACGCTTGGAATTTAAGAAAAGAGCGCCGCTACTCCACATAACGTTCTGTTCCAGGTCCTTGTTCTTAGAAAGAAAGAGCTTGGAATATTTCTGGAAGGCACACATCACACCGCAGTTAAGGATGCGCTCGTCGTAGGCCATTCCTTTTTTGTGGACTGCCGTCAGCTTCTCGATGATGGCTTCATCGCCCATTTCCACGGGGTCGATCTGATATTCCGTGCTTTTTGCAAAGTTTGCGGCTTCATCGGCGGGAACAGGGTACTTGGATCTTTCTCTGTTTCCTCCCATTGTTACCAGCTCATTTTTGATAAAAGCAAGGATACGCCCGATCTCATCTTTAGAGATCTCGTTGCCGGAATACTCGGCATAACATCCGCCTTCGTAGACCTTGACAACAAAGCCCTTGGCGGTGTACAGGTCATCCTCGCCCACGTTGGCACCGGTCTTGGATACGGAATATCTCATTCCGAAGGAATCGTTGACCAGCACCGAAGCGTACTCATAGGTTTTTAAGAGTTCGCTTACCAGTTCTTTGAATAAGGGTTTGTTCTCCCTTATGTAACTGCTTTCTTTTACCTTCATAACTTCAAACCTTTCTCATTTATTACTGTGATCCTATAAGGATTTAAACATTTCCAGTACCATCTTTGCGGAATGGACCGCTGCCTTGGCCTCAAAGGTGGGATAATCCATCTCTGCGGAATCGTCGGCCTTGTCGGAAATAGCCCTGATTATCAGGCAGGGGATCTCGTTAAGATATGCAGCGTGAGCCATGGCACAGCCCTCCATCTCAACACACATGGGGTCGAACTGTTCCTTGATGCGGTTCTTGACCTCTTTGGCCGCTATGAACTGATCTCCGGAGGCAACTCTTCCCCTGAAGGTCTTAATGTCGGGATTTACCTTGTGGCAGGCTTCCTCTGCAAGGTTTACGAGGTTTTCATCCGTAGGGAACTCAAACACGTCCATCTGGGGAACCTGGCCGGGCTTGTAGCCGAAAGCCACCGCTTCCACATCGTGATATACGGCACCCGTTGCAAGCACGATATCGCCGATATCGATCTTTTCGTTGAGGGAACCTGCCACACCGGTGTTGATTATGGCACTTATCCCAAACTTGTCCACCATCATCTGGACAGTGATGCCCGCGTTGACCTTACCCACTCCGCAACGGGCAAGAACGGTCTTAACGCCGGAAAGCTTTCCCACATAGAATTTTCTTTTGCCGTATTCTACCGTCTCTTTGTCGGTCATGGCCTCGATGAGCTTCTCAACCTCCAAGTCCATGGCGCCGATTATTCCGATGATCTTTTCCATTGTCAGTATCCTCCTTGAGTATATGTTTTATCTTGCTGCTTCTTCACTGTTCTTTATAACCGCATGGCCGTCTATCATGGCAACGGAGCCTTCCGCGGGCCAGACGGGCATGGCGGCGAATTCCGCGGAATCAACGATCCTAAAGTATTCCTCCACGGAAAAATCCTTGGTATCTATGCCCAGATAATCGAAAAAGAAATTGTATCTTGAAACCGTGGTGCCGTAGGAGCCTCCCCACAAAACGGGACCGCCTTCGAATACCGCGTAACGGAATATCATGGGATATCTTTGGTACAAAGAAGAATAATCGAAGGGTGCACTGATCACCACAGGAGTTTCATTAATCTTATAGCCCTCCAGCTCATATACCCTGTCCATCATGATCTGTGCCTGACCCTCACTGTAGTTGTAGAGGATCTTATAGGCAAGTCCCGTGGCATTGGTCCTGATGCTGTAGGTTGACACAAACAAAAACACCAGGGCGCAGGATACATATTTTAACACCGTATTCACTCTTCCCGTTCCAAGATTTGCGTGAAGCGCAAACAGAAGCACGAAAAGCAGTACGTACTGATATCTCAGGATATCCCTCATGCCGTTTTCGGGCAAAAGGATGAGGCAAAGATTCATGAACAGAGGCATTAAGAGCACAGATGCAATGACCAGGACTGCTGACAGGATCCTTTTGCTCTTAAATAATTTAATCAACGACAGGATGATCAGCACTCCGAGAATAAAGAACAGCACGGCATAGAGCTTATCATTGGAAAGGACCTGCCTGTCGTCAAAAAAGTAGGAGAAAAACCACACATATCCGTATTTAAGGGAAAATCCCAGATTTTCGAAAACGGACTTAAGGGAAAAACCTACCCGTTCGTTGACCCCTGTATGATAAAGCTTTATAAAGAAAAGGCTCAAAGGATAGTGGATCAATACCGACACTATACCGCAGGCTCCCACCTTTAAAAGGTCCAATAACGAATTCTTGGGCTTTCTGTCCTGCACCAGATCAAGCATGAAAGCAATGAGCGCCAGAGCGGAAACCGCGCCGATATAGGCCTGATAGGATCCAAGCATTATCACAAAGCAAAGGACTGCTGCCGCAAGTCCCCAAAGCTTACCGTTTCTTGCAAAGACCACACCCAGCACCACCATCAGGAAGGAAAGGGAGTAAGTCAGTGCGATATAAGGATAGGCAAAGTGAGTAAGGACAATGGGGAAGCTTATAAGTGCCGCTGTCAAAAGCACCTGTGACACTCCGCTCTCCACGGAAAACTCCCTGCACAGAACAAAGGAGGCCGCACCGATCATCAGACAGTACAGGACCACTATGATGAAGGGAAAGACCAGGTTCTTGCCTACAAAGCCGTTGAGAAACCTTATGAACCATCTGGTGATGGCGGTGGAGTAATCCACGGTCCTATAGAAATATACGCCCTCGCAAAGGCTGTCGGGGCCTCCGTAGCCGTATATCATCTCGTAAAAGTAGCAGAAAAAGCAGGTGAGGATCGTGGTGATCAGGATCCTTTTTGCGGATTTCTCACGCCCGGCCAGTATTTTGTTTGAAAAGGAATTTATACTATCGTCGATGCCTTTGATCATTTATCTTTCCGTCCCTAAGCAAGGTCCACTCTGTTAAGTTCACGGCCTTCAAGGAAAGCCTTGATATTGTCATAATTGATGGATACGCAGCGCTCTCTTGCTTCTACCGAAGCCCAGGCAAGATGAGGAGTCACAATGAGCCTTCCCGAATCCTGGATACTCTGAAGCTTGCTGTCCTTAGCCATTGGTTCTTTGGAAAGAACATCCAGCCCGGCTCCGGCTATTTTATCTTTCATAAGGGCATCGTAAAGGGCATCCTCGTTGATGATGGGCCCGCGAGCCACGTTGATTATATAGGCGGTTTTCTTCATCCTGGAAAAAGCAGCCGCATCGATGAGATCTCTGGTCAGATCCGAGAGAGGACAGTGAATGGAAAGGTAGTCAGACTCTCTCAATACGGTATCAAAATCCACACGCTCATAATCCGTGACAGTGGAATTGCCGGTAACTGAATAGAAGATCACCCTGCAGCCGAAGGCCTCGGCGATCTTTGCCACGCGGCGGCCGATATTGCCCATTCCGATAACACCCCAGGTCTTTCCCGCCAGTTCCAAAAATGGAATGTCAAAGTTGGAGAAACGGTCCTGATTTGCGTACTTGCCGGTCTTGACATAATCATCATAATGGCGGAGTTTCTCGGTCAAGAACAGTGCCAGCGCAAAGGTGTGCTGGGCAACCATCTCGGTACAGTAGTTCCTTACATTGCTCACGGCGATACCCCGGGATTTGCAATAGGGAATATCCACGTTGTCAAAGCCTGTGGCAAATTCGCAGATAAGCTTTACGTTGGGGGCGTCCTTGAGGGTATCCTCATTAAGGCGGCTCTTGTTGGCTACGATAATGTCCGCATCCTTAACCCTGTCCGCTATCTCGTCGTACATTGTATTATTATAGGCTGTAACTTCGCCAAGTTCACTAAAGCAGTCTATGGAAACATCCATACCTACGCTGCTTCGCTCCAAAACCACTATCTTCACAAAAATTCCTCCCTTTCGGTCTTCGTCCCCGAAACCTCTCGCGATCGGACGATTCCCCATAAGTATACAATAACCCCACGATTTTGTCGTGGGGTCATGCACAATTTTCCAAATAGGAATATAAATTATTCTTCCTTGTTGAGAAACGCCTGAAGCACTGTCATAACAGCTGCGAAAAGCACTCCCGCTATGGGCCAGATGATCCAGTATCTGTTCCATCCGTCATGCACAAAACCGAAGTACAGGAATACTGCGGTGGTCACCAGCCAGTAGGGGCCTGCTACGGCGCCCCGGATCCTGTCGGCCTTCTTGTTTTCTTTGGTGAATTCTTTTTCTTTTAACAGTATCTTGTAGCTGTCGGTGATGGAGCCTGCGGTCACGAACAGGAATACCGCAAAGGCTATCATTGCAAGAAGCACGCATACCATGTAAAGGATCACAAATCCGGGCGCGGCCATTACGGAGCAAAGTACCAGGGGCACGGGAGAAAGGATGCAAAGAAGCACGCCTGCCACAATTAGTTTTGTGTAAAACTCTGCGGTCTTTGACTGTTTTTCACGCACCATTCCGTCCACGCCGTAAGCAGTTTCAAATTCTTCTTTCTGAAGATAATCGAACTTTCCGATCCTGCCGCCGTAAACTATGAACATAAATACCGCTGCCGCAATGCAGGCAAACAAAGCCGCAAGTCCCAATGTAACGCTTGCAGTTTCACCGATAAAACCGGCGCCCGCGAAGCCGAGAAGGAAAATGAGGAATAAAGGGGACAGCACGCAAAGCATTACTCCCAAAGCAACTCTGGGAGAATTCTGTCTTACAGTATCCAGGTAATCATTTGCTTCTTCTATGGAAACCTTTCTTACATTGTAGTCTCTGTCTTCGGAATAACCGGAGCCCTCAACGGGTGAACCCTCGATCTCATCCTTTAATAAGTAATCCGTGGTGACGTTGAAAAGCTCCGCCATCTTGAGTATTTTCTGGAGGTCCGGAATGGCCTGAGCCCCCTCCCACTTGGAAACGGACTGTCTGGAAACCGAAAGCTTCTCTGCCAGCTCCTCCTGTGACCATCCGCATCTCTTTCTTTCATTGATAATCTTGTCTGCAAGTATCATGTCTTATTCCTTTCTGAAGTTTGTCTTCGCTGCTTCGGATCGTCCGCAGACGTTTCGAAGGAAAATGGTTGATCGTTGTCGCTTAAGCTGTTTACAATTTACCATTTCAAGCGGTTGCAGACCATAAAGTTGCCCCGTCAGTTTGTCAACCGGCAGTTTACATTTGCTTTATTTTCGCGCTATTTTTGAGGTGACACGCGTGTCACACGGTTGCATTGCACTTTTCTATGATTATAGCATCCCACACTGTTCTCCACCAACTGTTTTGTCTTAAATGCTTCCTCTTTCATGCAGGATCCGGGTTCGAAAGCTGCTTTTTCTTTTTCGCATCAAAAAAGGGGCCCTTGCCGGGCCCCGGATCAGCACAACCCCTCTATCAGGTTATCGCCGTATTCTATTTTGTTTCTTTTAAGGAAATCCTCAAAGCCCGGAAAATCCTTCGGCTGTTTCAACAATTCTGCCTTGTGGGCATCACAGCCGATGATGAACTTTGCCCCCATTTCGCTTGCCAGGGAAAAGAACCTGTCACTGGGATACTGACGCTTATCCACAAAACCGTAGATATTTACCTCCAGCGGAAAATCCTGTTCTATGGACGCTTTGATCAGGCGCTCCATGTGCTTTTTATATATATCATCGGATCCCACGAAATTGATGAGATCCGGGTGGGCCAGATATATAAACCGGCCTGTTTTCATGCCGGCTATGCAGGTATCGACATAAAGCTTCAGATCCTCTTCCCTGTCGGTCTTAAAGCCCACATAGATACCGTCATCCTCGCTGGGTACGTGGTGCTGCCCAAGGATCATGTAATCGATAGGGTATTTTTCCAGTTCTTTCATAAGAGGCTCAAAATAGCCCTTATAGCACTCCACCTCAAAGCCTATGTAGATCTTGATCCTGTCCTTATATTCTTCCCTGAGCTTCGTTAGTGTCCCGATATAATCGGGGATCTCGCTCATGTCCATGCGGATCCCGGAAACAAATCCGTTCTTATAGGGCTGGGGTACATGGTCCGAGAAACCAAGTACCTTAAAGCCGTTAGCGATGGCTGCTTCGATGTATTCTCTTTCGGTCCCGACGGCGTGTTTGCAGCGAACGGTGTGAGTGTGATAATTTGCTAACATTTTGACCTATCCTTTAACTGCTCCGGCGGTCATACCCGATATAAAGAATCTGTTGAATGCAATATAGATGATTATCATGGGGATCAGCGAAATGGCTGTACCCGCAAGCATCAGATTCCAGGCGGATGCGGCGGCTCCCGAAGATTTAAGGTGCATAACACCTACAACCAGGGGCATACGCTTCGGATCCGTCATGGTAAATACCATGGGGAGCATATAATCGTTCCAGGCACTTCTGAAAGCAAGGATGGCTACCGTAGCGATCAGGGGCTTGCACAGAGGGAAGATGATCCGTCTGTAGATCCCTATGAAGGAGCAGCCGTCTATCTTGGCCGCCTCATCGATCTCTTTGGGTATTGCGGTTATATAACCCCTTGCTATAAACAGGTTTGTGACATTCATGCCGAATACGCGGATTATGATAACACCCCAGAGAGATTTGTTCAAGTGCACCGCCTTCATTATCATGAGCAGGGGGTACAGTGTCAGGGTTCCAAGGGATACAAACATGGAAGATATCATGAAATAGAATATTAATTCCTTCCCCTTGAATTTACCTCTGGAAAAAGCATAACCGCAGACCGTACTGGACATTATGGCACCCAGCACGCAAAAGACCGCAAGAAACACGCTGTTTTTCGTATATGTGGAAAAATCCGCCATCTTCCAGGCTTTTACGTAGTTTTCCACCACAAAGGTCTTGGGGATCAGAGTGTTGCCGGTGGTGAGGATCTCCATGTTGCTCTTAAAGGACGACATGAAGGTGAAGAACACCGGAAAGAAACTGATGACAAAGAAAACTGCCAGGAACAGATATACCGCGGAGTTACCGAATATTCTTTTGAACTTGCCCATTTTCGTATCCTCCTATGCCTCGTATTCCTTGAGTTTCTTTGTGATCTTAAGATAAACAAAGGTCACAAGAGCAAGGAAGATCGCCGTTATCAACGCCATGGAAGAAGCATAACCGATCTCGATGTTTCTTCCCGACTTTCCGAAGAACGACTTGTATATATAGGTCATCACAACTTCCGTAGAGCCACCGGGCTGGCCGTTGGTAAGGGATATTACCAGATCGCAGACCTTAAGGCTTCCCACGATGGCCATCAGGAGAATGGACTGGAAGATTGGAGCTATCATGGGAAGAGTGATCTTAAAGAAACGCTTAAGTCCCGTGGCTCCGTCTATGCTGGCACAGTCGTAGATCTCCTGGGGGATACTCTGTAATGCCATTAAAAAGAAGATCATATTGATCCCGTAATTCTGCCAGACAGAGGCGATTCCCAGGATCAGCATGGCTTTCCACTTGGTGTCAAAGAAATTGATGGGCTTTGTGATAAGACCCACAGTCTGAAGGATCCCGTTGATCATTCCGTTGAAGGGCGAAAACAGGAGTGAGAATATCAGTCCGATTATGGCCGCGGAAATGATGGTGGGCATAAATAACGTGACTCTGAAGAATCCGAGTCCTTTGACTTTTTTATTGAGCAATACTGCCAAAAGAAGGGCCAACGGTATCTCCACCGCCAGTTTTCCCACTGCAAGTATTACCGTATTTGCCAGGGATTGCCAGAAGTCAGGGTCTCTTTGAAAGACCCTGACAAAATTGGCCAATCCCGTGTAATTTGCTTTACCGAACCCGGAATAATCGGTAAAAGCATACCTCAGGATGTAAATGATCGGGACATAGCTGAACAATATAAATCCGATCAAAAAGGGGAGGATCATCATTATGGCCTGAAAATTATCGCTTTTGATCAGGCTTCTTTTGTGTTTCATGCCGTGTCCCTCCGAAATGTTTATCTTTTTACGTTGTAGCTTGAAGGCGCTACATAAGCCTTGTATACTTCGGGATCAAGACCTGCAAGACCTGCGTTCAGACGGTCGTCAAGGTCCTTAAGAACTGTTGCCGCATCCTCGGTGAAACCGCCGGAAAGAAGCTTTGCAAGTGTTTCTCTTGCGGAAAGTCCTTCGTATTTGATAACGCCCTTGGGATCGGACATTCTGATGATCATCTTGTTGTCCTTAAAGGTGGAGAATTCCTTCCAGCCCTTTACGGAAGATTCATTGGCCATGGATACTACTTCGCTCTTGTAAGGAACGTACATACCTGCTTCGTACATGGGAACAAGGTTTTCATCGGCATAGAAGAACTCAAGTACTTTTGCTACCTTGGAAGGATCCTTGGATTCGGTTGCTTTCTTTGCAACTGCAAGGATGTTCACGGCACGGACCATTTCTTTGTACTCATAACCGGTGCTCTTGATAGCGGGGGGATCGCATACTACCCAGTTGCATACTGCAGGGAACTGATCCGTGTATACCGCTACGTCAAAAGAAGCTGCCATAACGATACCAACACGTCCTGCGGAGAACTGTGCTCTTGCGGTATCCGCATCCATGTTTTCGTATCCGGGGAACACACTGCCGTCTTTGATCATACCGAGGATGTTGTTGATGATGGGAAGGCCGTCAGAATATCTGTATTTACCCGATACCGCATCATATCCGAAATGTCCGAGAGAAGCTGCGGATACGCTGTAAATGTAGTGGTCAAGTGTCCATCCGCTCTGGGTAGCTAAGAAATAACCGTAAGCTTCGCCGTTGCTAGCTTCGGTGATCTTCTTCGCGTCTTCTCTTACTTCGTCCCAGGTCTTGGGAGGCTCTGCAATACCTGCCTTGTCAAAGAGGTCCTTGTTTATGATCATCTTGTAGGATTCAAGGCTGAAGGGAAGGGAATATACCTTGTCGTTGAATACCTGGTCACCTACGATAAGCTCTGCTCTGTCGTACTTGTTAAGCAGGGATTCGCTGCCGGGAAGATCCTCGATGGGTACCGCATAGCCTGCCTGTACATACTGGGCAAAGGTGTTGGAGGAAGGGCTGAAAAGGTCGGGACCGTCATTGGCCATCAATGCTACGTTGATAACGTCGGCATAATCGGTGCCGTATACGGTGTACTCGATCTTGATACCTTCTTCTTTACCTATGGTGTTGTTAAACTCTTCAACCTGCGCATCTCTTATGGACTGTGAATGCGCGCTGTCGCACCAGACTCTTACCACCTGAGTCTCTACAGGCTCGGTCTTTTCCTGAGTCTTTTCTTCGGTGGAAGCCTTGGTCTCTGTCTTCTGGGATGCACTTGCGGATGTTTTCTCGCTTTGGCCGGAACCGCAGGCTGCCAAAGAAAGAGTCATTGCAAGAGCCATCAGAACTGCTGTGATTTTTCTTTTCATGTTAACCTCCCTTTTGGGGCTTTCGCCCTTTTATTTTGCTGCACCTTAATGATATATTTCCTTTAATACAAAAAACAGTCAGAAAAACCTTCCACAAAATCCGGGATTATCCCCCTGTTTTTCTTTCGAAATTTTACGAAAGGATGATATTATTTCCATCTTCTAAACTATTTTCCGAAAGAGTATAATGGTTTGGGGGATATTTAAGCGAAAGGCGGTGAGGCACAAATGGCAATAAGCGTTGTTTTGTTGATGATATCCGCCTGTGTGCTTCTTTTTCTTATTCCCCGTTCCCGCTACGGTCTTCCCATGTTTTTTATGATCATCGGAGTTATCCTGACCACACTTTCCGTGCTTTTTCAATATTACAGCTTCGGAAGCTACGTGCCCCCGGCATTTCTGCCCTTCCGTTCCCTCGATCTGCTGCTCCACAGATTTTTGGGGCAGAGCATCCGGCTTCCCATGCCCTACATGCAGACCCTTCGAAACCTGGGAGTGGTCATATATCTTATGGGTATCGCAGCCCTCACGGACATTATCCACAGTAACCTGATGGTACCCCACAGAGAATCGGAACGCACACGCCTGATAGTGTCCCGTGTAAGCCTGGCACTTCTTTGCATCCTGTATCTTTTCTTTTACCGGTCCAAAAGCGCCCTGCGGATCTACCTTATGAACATCGGTCACACCGGATTTCCGGGAGTGTTTCTCTTCTTTCACCAGATCATCAGCATACTGGTGGGAATATACATGTTCTATCCCCTGGTGCTCTTTATCTATAATATCTGTAAAAAGAACGTGACCTGCTTTACCAGCACCAAGATCATCCTTATCTTAAGTACCCTGGTCACCAACATATACTTTTACTATTTTATCTTCATCAGTATTTTCAGGAACGACCCGGGTGAGGCCCTAAGATCGGGCTTTTGGTTCTTTAACAAGACTACCAAGATACCTGCGCTTTACATAAGCGTGTATCCCCTGTTCGCCCTTATCATGCTCATCTTTATCATCGTGAACATAAACGGTTTCTTCGCGGTGGACCTGGTGTCCTACTCCCAGAACAGGATCCTGAAAAAACAGATCGATGACATGAACTACAACTTAAAGGACGTGTTCCATTCGGAAAAGAACCTGATGTTTTCCATCAACATCCTGGCCAACGAGATAAAGAACGACTTCGGTTCCGCCGAGAGCAAAGAAAAGCTGGATCGCATCATCAATATCTCCAATGAGCAGATGAGCGCCCTTTCCAAGTCCCTTGATTCCATCAAGCAGCTGCACATCCGGCCCGATGCGGTGGATCTTCGAACCCTTACAGACAGCGCCGTAAACAATGCCGCCATCCCCGAGGATATCACGGTCATCAGGAAATACTGCGATTATCCCGCTCTTTGCACCATCGACCAGTACCAGACGGGGCATGCCCTTTCAAACTTAATAAACAACTCCGTGGATTCACTTATGATGTCAGATTCGGAAGAAAAACAGCTGGAGATAACCATAGAAGCCAGTCGCGAGTGGATCTACTGGTCCATCCGGGACAATGGCCTCGGCATCAGAAAGAAAGACGTTCGAAAGCTCCTGATGCCCTTTGTTTCCACCAAGTCAAAGAAAGCAAACTGGGGCATAGGACTTCCTTTTGCTTTTAAAGTCATAGACATGCAATTAGGACAGATGAAAATATCCGGCAGCACCAATCCGCCCCACAGATATGCGCTTGTAGAGATTCTTTTACCGAGGAGAAAGAAAGGAAATGGAAAAGATTAAGATCCTTATCGCCGATGACAACAAGGAGATCAGAGATTATTTTGCCAATATACTGACCCATGAATCTGATATGGAGGTGCTTGGCGTGGTGTCTTCCGGCATGGAGGCCGTGAATTTTGTAAACACTGCGGAGCCCGACATTATCCTTATGGACATCCAGATGGAAACAAGGACCGCAGGTATAGACTCTACCAAGGTTATACTTAATTCCCACCCGGCTGTGAAGGTTATTATACTTACCATACTTGAGGATGACGACCTGCTTTTTCAGGCTTACTGCGCCGGTGTCATGGATTATATCATCAAGACAGACTCCATCACCCAGGTGCTTAATTCCATCCGTGAAGTATACAAGAATCAGCTTATCCTGCGACCTCAATATGCGGGCAAGATCATAGATGAATTAAGTCACATCAAGGAACAGCAGAAGAGCCTCTTTATGTTCATGAACATACTGACCAAGCTTTCAAACTCCGAATTCGAGATCTTAAAAAGCCTCTACACCGGCATGAACTACAAGCAGATCTCCGAGTCCCGGTACGTATCCACCGTCACCATCAAGAGCCAGATCCACAGTATCTTAAAGAAATTTGAGATGCGAAGCATCAAGGAAGTCATACATGAGCTTAAACTAATCGGGTTTGAACAGATCATAGACAGTACGAGAGAGTGAAGATCAAACCGCTTTTATTCATGTGCTCCTTACAGTTTCATTAAAACAGCACAAAAGACCCTGCCGTGACGTATCACAGCAGGGTCTTTGATTCACTTGGAATTTGCCCGGAACCGTATCTTACTTGAAAGGATTCTCGGTAGGATAAGGTAAGGAAGCGGGCTGGTTGTAGTTAAGGTCCTCAAGGGGCACTCCGATGTACTTGAATACTTCGAAGAGAGCCTTGCCGTAGTGACCGAATGCAACGGCACCGTGGTGAGGGAAGTTCTTCTGGATAAGCACGTGACGATAGAAACGTCCCATTTCCTTGATGGCGAATACACCGATACCGCCGAAGGACTGTGTGCGAACATCAAGAACTTCGCCTTCTGCAAGGTAAGCTCTGAGCTTGTTGTCAGCGGTAGACTGCAGTCTGAAGAAGGTGATGTTGCCGGGAGCGATATCGCCTTCGAGAGTTCCGTTGGTAACCTCGATGGGAAGGTTGCTTGCCATGATCTTCTGGTACTTCATCTCGCAGAA
>JAEEGT010000221.1 GCA_016280465.1 Lachnospiraceae bacterium
CTTTTTCGTTCGAGCGCGAGACGGGGATCGAACCCGCGGCCCCCACCTTGGCAAGGTGGTGCTCCACCGCTGAGCCACTCGCGCATAACACGTTCAACACGCAAGACATATAATAACCTACGAGTTTTCCTTTGTCAACACCAAAAAATAATTCGAAAAACTTTCTTTTATAGTGTTAAAAGATTGACAATGTTCTAAATTCTATGACAACATTCTGACAAAATAGTACCATGGTACTAAGATTCTAAAAAATAATGTAATAATTTACCCTCAAAACCATAAATTATCAAAAAACTCCTTGCTTTGTTAATTGATAAGTGCTATAAGTATAATACACGTAATGTGGCCGCTGGGGGGCGTGATCATTATGATAGGGAAGATGAGTTATACGTTTCTGGAGCAGGAGAATGACATCCTGTGGACCATAAACAGTATAAGTTTCGACGTTACATTCGTATATTATGTATCCGATAACCGTGCAAGCGTCCGTCATTATATCGACGGAAGCGTTGGTGACGCGCGCATTGTTGACGATTTTACCGGATACCTTCTTGAAATCGTTCACCCCGACGATCTTGCACTTCTGCAAAAAGAAATAACCCGCGCAGAGAGACACGATGAGAATATCCGCTTTGAGATCCGTTTCAAAGAGACTGAGGGCAGGCGCTATCGCTGGCACTCTGTTCGCATGCGCCTTCTTATCAAGAACGGCGTCTTTCTTTACGTGGGTTCCACCAATTTTATTGACAATCGTAAGAACAAAGAGTCCATGCTCACCACCAAGGCCCGTCAGGATACCTTTACGGGATTACTCAACAAGGTGGCTACCGGGGAGAATGTCAATGCCTTCATCAAGCAGCATCCCGATACCGATTCCGCCATGATCCTTTTTGACGTGGACAATTTTAAAAGATACAACGACAGTATGGGCCATCTCTTCGGCGACGAGGTCATCAAGGAAGTGGCGAACCTCTTAAGCCGTGCTTTTGCCCATGATTCCTATGTGGGCCGTATCGGCGGCGATGAGTTCCTGGTGTTTGTGAAGGATGCTTCGGACGTTTCGGAAGTCATTGCCAGGATCGAAGCCCTTGAGGCTGCCTTTAACGATATCACCCTGGGACAGAAGAACGACATCCACGTGTCCTGCAGCGTGGGCGTATCCCTCTACCCTGATATGGGTTCCGATTTTGATTCGCTTTTCAGAGCCTGCGACATGGCTATGTACTATGTGAAGAACAACGGAAAGAACAACTACGCCATTTACACCGATGAACTTTACAACGAGGCTGCAACGGAAGCGGACAACAATCCCATCAACAATACCGACGGCCTGTCCATTACCAATTTTGCTTTTAAACTCCTTAACGAAGCCGAGAACGTGGACGGCGCCGTGGATCTTTTGCTTTATAAGATGCAACGTGAGTACCATATAGATGCCATCTATGTTGATGAGCTGGATGCCACGGGTCTGGCTACCGAGTGCTTTTTCGAGTGCAAGAACCCCGAATACCCTTCAAGGATAGGGCAGGTGGTGGAATTTTCCCACAAAGCCTGGCTGGAGGGCATGAAATCCGCGGATTCAAACGGCGGTTATACCATCTACAATCTCACCGATCCCCTTGCCCCCAAGCCCGGCAACGGCGCCGAGAAGATTGAGAATGCCACCAGTATGCTGCAGTGCCCCATGAACCTCTTTTCAAAGAATCACGGCACCATGGATTTTATCAGCAGATACGGTGTCAGCTTCTGGAACGAGCGCAAATGTAACGAGCTTCTTTCCATCTGCAACCTCATTACCGTGTGCCTGTATTATTCCCGCCGCATGATCAGGGCGGAAAAAGAAGTAAAGCGGGTTACGGAGTTTGATACTCTCACAGGGCTCATGAAGGAGGACACCTTCATCGATGCGGCTACCGGAATAGTGGGAGAGCTTGGCAATGTGTCAAGGCTTGCGGTGGTCTATGCGGATATAAGCAACTTTAAATACATCAACGAGGCCTACGGATACAATGTTGGTGACAGTATCCTGGTGGATATGGCCGAGTTTATCTCAAAGAACGTACAGGGAGTCCTGTGTTCGGGACGGTTCTATTCGGATAATATCCTTTGTATCAAAGAGTTTACCAAGGATACGGAAGTAAAGCGAGTCGTTGAGGTCATCGATGATATAGGTCACCTGCTGGCCCAGTTTTTGCGTCGCAAATACTCAATAAACGGTATCAGCGTCAATGCGGGTATCTATATTATTCCCGACAACAAGGCCGATATTCTGCAGTCCATCTCCAATGCCAACATGGCCCGCAAGATCGCAAAGTCCACCAAGACTTCCAGGTGTGTGGTCTTCAATCCCGAGATGTTTGAACGGCGTAAGCGCCAGATAAAGTACATTCAGGAACTGGATGATGCCATAAAGAACGAGGAATTCTGTGTTTATCTTCAACCTAAGGTTTCGGGCAGCGAAAACCGGCTGGTGGGAGCGGAAGCCCTTGTCAGGTGGAAGAAACCTGACGGCACCATGATCTATCCCGATGAGTTCATCCCTGCTTTTGAGAAGGGCGGAAGTATCGTCAAGATCGATTTCTTTGTCTATGAGAAAGTAATGGCATACATGAGAAAGCGCCTGGATGAGGGAAAGAAAGTGGTTCCCATCTCCATGAACGTTTCAAGGATGCACCTGCAGACCTCGGATTTTGTCAAGAAATTCAAGGCTCTTCTGGATAAATACAAGGTTCCCACCCAGTATCTGGAGTTAGAGCTTACCGAGAGCATTTACCTTGAAAACCTGGCAAGTTTCAGTGATACCATGGACGAACTCAGGAGCATGGGCATCAAGCTTTCCATGGATGACTTCGGAAGCGGTTATTCTTCCCTCAATGCTTTGAACGATTTAAAGATCGATCTTCTGAAGATAGACAGGATCTTTATGAGGGATGAAAATCTTCGGGAGAGTGACAAGACCATAATTCGCTTTATCATCGCCATGGCCAAGAACTTAAGCATGCAGGTCCTCTGCGAAGGCGTTGAGACCGATGCACAGCGTAAGTTCCTGATCGAAGCGGGCTGCGACATCCATCAGGGCTACCTTTATTCAAAGCCTGTGGACATGACCGTTTTCGACGATTACATGGAGCATGAGAGCGAACTTTTCAAAAGGATAGGATAATGTTTTTTAGGAGCCCCGGCCATGATCGGGGCTCTTTTTATCATCCTTGACTTTAGCAGGTAAATGCGTTAAAGTACAAAAGAGACTAACTAAGGAGATCACTATGCCTATTACCAAGATTCTTGAAGACAACGCTAAAAAATACGGCGGGGACGTGTGCCTCGTTGAGATAAATCCCGAGGTCAAGGAGACCAGAAGGGTTACCTGGAAGGAATATGAGCTTACCGAGCCCAACCCCACCACCCATTATAGAAGAGAGATCACCTGGAGTGTTTTTGATGAAAAAGCAAACAGGTTTGCAAACATGCTCCTTGAGCGCGGTGTTGTAAAGGGTGACAAGGTAGCCATCCTTCTCATGAACTGTCTTGAGTGGCTGCCCATCTATTTCGGTATCCTTAAGACCGGCGCCATTGCGGTGCCCCTTAACTTCAGATATGCCCCCGATGAGATCGAATACTGCCTGAAACTGGCCGATGTGGATGTGCTGGTTTTCGGTCCCGAATTTATCGGTCGTGTGGAGGAGATCGCAGACAGGATCTCAAAGAACCGTCTGCTCCTTTATGTAGGTGTCAACTGCCCCAGCTTTGCCGAGGACTATGTTACCTATACAGCTAACTGCTCAAGCAAAGCTCCCGACATTGAATTGTCCGACGACGATGATGCGGCGATTTACTTTTCCTCAGGTACAACAGGCTTTCCCAAAGCAATTCTCCATGCTCACAGAGCCTTGATGCATTCCGCAGTGGTGGAACAGAAGCATCACGGTCAGACCAGGGACGATGTGTTTCTTTGTATCCCGCCCCTGTATCATACTGGCGCCAAGATGCACTGGTTCGGAAGTCTTATTTCCGGCAGCAAGGCGGTACTCCTTAAGGGAACCAAGCCAGAGTATATATTCAAGGCCGTTTCCGATGAAAAATGTACCATAGTATGGCTTTTGGTGCCCTGGGCTCAGGACTGTCTCGAAGCCATTGACAACGGTACAATAAAGCTTGAAAATTACACCCTTTCACAGTGGAGACTCATGCACATAGGCGCACAGCCCGTGCCTCCGAGCCTTATCCGCAAGTGGAAGGAAGTGTTCCCCAACCACGATTACGATACCAACTACGGTCTTTCCGAGTCCATCGGACCCGGCGCCGTGCACCTTGGAGTTGAGAACATCCACAAGGTTGGTGCCATCGGTAAAGCCGGTTACGGCTGGGAGACAAAGATCGTGGATGAAAAGGGTGCTCCCGTTAAGCGCGGCGAAGTGGGAGAGCTTGCAGTCAAAGGCCCCGGTGTCATGAAATGCTATTATCACGACAAAAAGGCTACGGAGGAAGTGCTTAAGGACGACTGGCTCTTTACTGGAGACATGGCAGTTGAGGATGAAGACGGCTTTATCATGCTGGTTGACCGTAAAAAGGACGTTATCATCAGCGGCGGCGAGAACCTGTATCCCGTTCAGATCGAAGACTTTATCCGCACCAACGATACGGTTCACGATGTGGCTGTTATCGGCCTTCCCGACAAGCGTCTGGGCGAGGTGGCAGCAGCAATAATCGAGTTAAAAGAAAATATGGTCGTTACGGAAGAGGAGATCATGGAATTCTGCAAGGCGCTTCCCAGATACAAGCGCCCTCACAAGGTTATCTTCGCAGATATTCCCAGAAATCCTACCGGTAAGATCGAAAAACCCAAGCTTCGCGCCATTTACTGCGGCGTGAGCCTTGTGGAAGCCCAAAATAAAGGCTGATTCGGCCCTTATTGGCTTGTGCGCAATACCATTTGCTGATATAATAAACAGAGGGATTGGCACATACGGGGGTATCCATGGACAGATTGCTCAGAGCACTTTTGGTCGAGGACAATGAAATCAGCGCGGAGATCGTGGATCTGCAGCTTCGTGACATAGGTTTTGAAGTCA
>JAEEGT010000222.1 GCA_016280465.1 Lachnospiraceae bacterium
GCTTGAGGATGTTACCTTCGGCTATGTTCCGGGGCAGACTGTGCTTAAGAACGTTTCCTTCTACGCTAAGCCCGGACAGAAGATAGCCCTGGTGGGATCCACCGGTGCGGGCAAGACCACCATTACCAACCTGATCACCAGATTCTACGATATCGATTCCGGAAGCATCAAGATAGACGGTGTGGATATCAGGGATTATAAGCGTGATTACTTAAGGCGCAACATCGCCATGGTACTTCAGGATACCCACCTGTTCAGCGGAACCGTAAGGGAAAATATCCGTTACGGTCGCCTGGATGCCACGGACGAAGAGGTTATCGAAGCAGCAAAGCTTGCCAGCGCCCATTCTTTCATCATGAGACTTGAAAACGGCTACGACACCATACTTGAAGGTGATGGCGCCAACTTAAGCCAGGGTCAGAGACAGCTCCTTAATATCGCAAGAGCGGCCATCTCCAAGGCGCCCATACTGATCCTCGACGAGGCTACCAGTTCCGTGGACACCAGGACCGAGCGACACATCGAGCACGGCATGGACCGTCTCATGAAGGAGCGAACCACCATTGTTATCGCCCACAGACTGTCAACCGTTCGTAACGCCAACGCCATCATCGTGCTTGAACACGGTGAGATCATAGAGCGTGGCGACCACGACGAACTATTAAAGATGGGCGGAAGGTACTACGAACTTTACACCGGAAAGACGGAGCTTGAATGATATGTGGGCCTCTGAAAGTGTCTTTTACCAGATCTATACACTGGGGTTTTGCGGAGCACCCTTTGACAATGACGGTGTGTTTCAACACCGGATCTTAAAGGTCAAAGACTGGATACCCCATTTAAAGAGACTGGGAGTCGATACCCTGCTTTTTAACCCTGTGTTTGAATCGGACACTCACGGCTACAATACAAGGGATTATCGGAAAATCGATACCAGGCTTGGAAGCAACGAAGACTTTAAAGAGGTCTGCCGCGCTCTTCACGAAGCAGGGATAAAGATCGTGCTTGACGGTGTGTTCAATCACTGCGGCCGCGGTTTCTTCGGCTTTGAGGATGTAAGGCAAAAGAAATGGGACTCCCCCTACAAGGACTGGTTTTACATAAACTTTGACGGTAACGATGCCTGGAACGACGGCTTCTGGTATGAGGGCTGGGAAGGCAATTACGACCTTGTGAAGTTTAACCTCAAGAATCCTGCGGTGGCGGACTACCTGATCGACAGCGTGAGCATGTGGATATCGGAATTCGGTATCGATGGATTGAGACTGGATGTGGCTTACTGCCTGGATCCCGATTTCATTAAGAGACTCAAGTGGGAAACCTCCCAAAAGAAAGAGGGTTTCTTTCTCTTAGGAGAGATGATCCACGGAGACTATAACCGTATCGTCAATGACGAAATGTGTCACAGCGCCACCAATTACGAGTGCTACAAGGGCCTGTATTCCGCCTTTAATTCCTATAATCTGTTTGAGATAGTCCACTCGTTACTCAGGCAGTTCGGACCCGAAAACTGGACTTTGTATAAGGGCAAACATCTTTTGAGCTTTGCCGATAACCATGATGTGACCAGGATCGCTTCGATCCTTAATAATCCGGCACACCTGAAACCCTTGTACGGGATGCTTTTCGGAATGCCCGGCATTCCCTGTGTCTACTACGGAAGCGAGTGGGGTGCCAGGGGAAACAAATCCGACGGAGATCCGGCACTGAGGCCCTGCTTTGAAAATCCCGAATGGAACGATGTCACGGATTTTGTGTCGGCAGCAGCCAAAGCAAGAAAAGAAAGCAAAGCCCTTGCTTACGGAGATTTTAGATCCCTGGTGCTTACCAATCGACAATGCGTGTTTGAGCGAAACTGCGACGGCGAGAGAGTAATGGTTGCCGTCAACATAGATGAGAATAATTACCGGGCACACTTTGATGCCCGTGCGGGAAGAGCTGTGGACCTTATTTCCGGTGCGGAGATCGATTTTGGCGGCGACCTCGAGATCCCGCCTTACACGGTCTATTTCTTGAAGCCTTTTTAACAAGACTGTTACGGATCTTGCTGTATCCCCTTGGATCGAAATCAGACAGAGTACTTAAAGTTCGCTGTTGACACGGGGTATTCTTCGGTGTTATTATCTCACCAAGATAAAGGTTAAGACGAAGAGGAGTACGTTTCGGCGGTCTTCAGAGAGAGTGCGGTTGGTGCGAGCACTCAGACTTAGGAAACGGAAGGTAGCTTCCGAACCGGTCGGGCGAACCTGCGGGATCCGCAGCAGTAATTCGACACGTGATGCTCACGTTACAGGGCAAGGCTCTGAAATATGTTTTTCTCATGAAGGAGCTGATAAGGCACGTGTTGCGAGACACGTGTGAACAAAGGTGGTACCGCGTATTCAACGCCCTTTGCCTATTAATCGTAGGCAAAGGGCGTTTTTGTCGTGGCGACGAGGAAAATGGCTGTTGTGCTTGCACATACAGACATTTGACGACCGCTGATCACCGATGCAATAAGCGTAGCCGATTGCACCGGTGTAGCGAGGAAGGAAACCAAGCGACCGCGAAGCGGGCATTTGGTTTCACCCGAGCGTACACGAAGCAGAAACGGGAGTTGCAAAGCAACGATAGCCACGAAGTGGCGGTTTCTGCGAGTGCAATGCAAGGCATCGAAAGGAGAGAATATATGAGGCGTGAACTGGAAAAAACCTACAACCCCAAAGACATGGAGGACCGGATCTATCAGAACTGGCTGGATAAAAAGTACTTCCATGCCGAAGTCGATGAGACAAAGAAACCCTTTACCATCGTGATCCCCCCTCCGAACATCACGGGTCAGCTTCACATGGGACATGCTCTTGACAATACCATGCAGGATATCCTCATCAGATTCAAGAGAATGCAGGGCTACAATGCTCTCTGGCAGCCGGGAACCGACCATGCTTCCATAGCGACAGAGGTCAAGATCATCGAGAAACTTAAAGAAGAAGGTACTTCCAAAGAAGAACTGGGACGTGATAAATTCCTTGAACGTGCCTGGGAGTGGAAGAAAGAGTACGGCGGAAGGATTATCTCCCAGCTTAAGAAAATGGGTTCCTCCTGCGACTGGGACAGGGAACGCTTCACCATGGATGAGGGCTGCAACAAAGCCGTTACGGAAGTATTCTGTAAAATGCACGAAAAAGGATGGATCTACAAGGGCTCCCGCATCATCAACTGGTGTCCCGTTTGTAACACTTCCATTTCCGATGCGGAGGTTGAGTACGAAGAGCAGGCCGGACATTTCTGGCACATCAAATACCCTCTGGTAGATGAGAACGGCAAGCCTTCCACCACCGAATTCCTTGAATTTGCCACCACCAGACCCGAGACCATGCTTGGTGATACCGCAGTTGCCATTAACCCCGACGATGAAAGATACACTTATCTTAAGGGCCGTCAGGTTTGGCTTCCTTTGGTAAACAAGCCCATTCCCGTAGTTGAGGATTCCTACGTAGACATGGAATTCGGTACCGGTGTCGTTAAGATTACTCCCGCCCATGACCCCAACGACTTTGAGGTTGGAAAGCGTCATAACCTGCCCGAGATAAACATCATGAACGATGATGCCACCATCAATGAAAACGGCGGCAAGTTCGCAGGCATGGACAGATACGAAGCAAGAAAGGCCATCGTTAAGGAACTCGATGAGATGGGGCTTCTTGTTCGCATAGAAGATTACACTCACAACGTAGGTACCCACGACCGCTGCAAGACCACCATCGAGCCCATGATAAAGAAACAGTGGTTCGTTAAGATGGACGAGCTTATAAAGCCTGCGGTAAAGGCAATTCAGACCGGTGAGATCAAGCTTGTTCCCGAGCGTATGAACAAGACCTACTTTAACTGGACCGACAACATCCGCGACTGGTGTATTTCAAGACAGCTGTGGTGGGGCCACAGGATCCCTGCTTATTACTGCAAGGACTGCGGTGAGATCATGGTTGCAAAGACCGCACCCTGCAAGTGTTCAAAGTGCGGCTCTTCAAATATCGAGCAGGATCCCGATACTCTTGATACCTGGTTTTCTTCGGCTCTTTGGCCTTTCTCCACAC
>JAEEGT010000223.1 GCA_016280465.1 Lachnospiraceae bacterium
ATATTAAGGAATTTATACTTGAAGGGCAGGCAAAGTTTTCCTTCGAGAACGGGTGCCTGCGAATGGAGAATGCACTTTCCACGGCAGAAGGGCAGAAGGCTAATTATGTATTCTGGCTAAACAGAGACTTTCCTTCCGATGTTTGCATCGAATGGGACTTTAAACCGGTAAAAGAACCGGGACTTGCCATTATGTTCTTTGCTGCCAAGGGCAGAAACGGCGAAGATATCTTTGATGATAAACTGGTTAAGAGAACAGGAGAGTATCCCCAATATCATCACGGCGACATCAATGCCTTTCATGTTTCCTATTTCAGGCGTAAAGAACCCGACGAGAGAGCCTTTCATACCTGCAACCTGCGTAAGAGCTATGGTTTTTACCTGGTGACCCAGGGAGCGGATCCCATACCCGATGCGGCGGACTGCAAAGATTTTTACCGGTTGTCGGTAGTTAAATACAAGGGACATATCTCTTTTTCGGTGAATGACCTGAAGGTATTTGAGTTTGAGGATAATGATCCCGAGTACGGAGCACCCCTTGAGGGCGGTAAGATCGGCTTTAGGCAACTGGCGCCCATGATAGGTGAGTATAGAAATTTAAAAGTTTCTGAACTTAGGTAAAGGATATTAAAAGCCTCCGGCGCTGCCGGAGGCTTTGTTGTAAATTACACAGCCTGAGCCATAGACAGATTATAGTAGATCCCGCCCTTAGCCATGAGCTCGTCATGGTTTCCTTCCTCAAGGATCTGCCCGTCATCCACCACGAATATCCTGTCCGCATTGCGGATGGTGGAAAGTCTGTGAGCGATGACAAAGGATGTACGACCCTTAAGTATGGCGGCGATACCTGCCTGAACCATGAGCTCGTTCTTTGTATCGATGGAAGAGGTTGCCTCGTCCAGGATCAGTATGGCAGGGTTCGATATAATTGTCCTTGCAAAAGCAATGAGCTGTCGCTGGCCTACCGAGAGTCCGCTTCCGCGCTCTGCAAGCTCGGTGTCGTAGCCTTTTTCAAGCTTCATGATAAAGTCATGGGCATTGACAACCTTGGCTGCGGCTTCGATCTCTTCGTCGGTGGCATCCAGTTTTCCGTAGCGGATATTGTCCTTGATGGTGCCGGAGAACAGGAAATTATCCTGGGTCATGATACCCATCTGATGTCTTAAACTGTCTACCGTTACATCTTTTATGTCGTGACCGTCTATGAGCACCGTGCCTTCCTGAACATCATAGAATCTGCTGATAAGGTTTACTATAGTTGTTTTCCCCGCGCCCGTAGGGCCAACAAGGGCGATGGTCTCACCGGGCTTAACCCTGAAGGAGACATCCTTTAAAACCTTTACCTTGTCTTCATAGGCAAAAGTAACATCTTTGAATTCCACGGCGCCTATAATGGGAGGAAGTTCCGTCACACCTGTTTTATCGCTTATCTCAGGCTCTGTGTCCAATACATCGAATACACGCTCAGCCGCCGCAATGTTGGTGATCAGCTGATTGTAAAAGTCGCCGAGATTCGAGATGGGCTGCCAGAATAATCCAATGTAGCTTCCGAATGCGATAAGTGTACCGATGGTCATGTTATCGATCCCAAGGACCTTGACCGCCGCAAAATACATGGCGAAAGAACTGATGGCCCAGCCGATCTCGATGAAAGGATTGTAGAAATCGTTGACACGCACAGCCTTAAGAAAGCTTTTCTTGTGTTCGTCCAGCAGTTCATCGAAGGTTTCCAACGTTTCTTCTTCGGCAGAATAGGATTTTACTATCCTGATACCTGCAATCTCCTCGTGAATAAAGGCAGACACATTGGAAGATTTCTTGCGGACGTTCTTCCAGTTCTTGTGGCACAGGTTTTCAAGGGCGGTAATGGATACAAGCAGGAGCGGAAAACCTGCCATTGCAAAGAGGGCCAGGCGCCAATCCTTAATCAGCATGATTACCACGATACCCACAAGAAGCAGGGAATCGGGAATCAAGGTGATTACCAGGTTTGAAAGCACGTTGCTTAAGGAATTGACGTCGCTTATGACACGGGAAAGGATCTTTCCGGTGGGGCGGGAGTCAAAGTACTTAAAATCCAGGGTCTGTAGGTGCTCAAAAACCTCTTCGCGGATCTTTCTTACCGCATTGTTTGTGATGCCGGCCATCATGTGCATGCGAAGCTTTACAAGGAGTATCCAGACTATATTCACCGCCACGGCAATGCCGATGAGGATGAAAAGTCCTTTAAAATCCTTGGGGGTGATGTAATCGTCCACCGCTTTTTCCATGAAAAGAGGGTTGATTATGCTCACCGCCACGCAGTATATCATGATAAAAAGCACGACAATGATCTTTTTCTTATATTCCCATAAATAGGATAGGAGACGGCGGATGGTTTCCGACTTGCTTTTGTCGGAAACCCATTCGTCTTCTTTAATAGCGTTAATTGACATTTGGTACTCCTTAAAACTTAAAATTATACAGCCTCAGATAGTTCCCCGTACTGGGACACGTAAGTCTCATAGTACAGCCCGCGGAGCTTAAGAAGCTCCTCGTGGGTGCCACGCTCTTTGATCCTGCCTTCATCCAGGACGATGATCTCGTCGGCGTTCTTAACGGCGCTGATCCTGTGCGCGATAACTATCTTTGTGGTGTCCTTAAACTCTTCAAGAGTTTTCTGAATCTCACGTTCCGTCTCCATGTCGAGAGCGGAAGTGGAGTCGTCCATGATGAGGATAGGGTTCTTTTTCGAAAGGGCACGGGCAATGCTGATGCGCTGTTTCTGTCCTCCGGAGAGGCCTACGCCGCGTTCGCCGATGACGGTTTCGTATTTGTCTTCCATTTTCTCGATAAACTCGCTGGCGCAGGCTTTGCGGGAAGCTTCTTTTACCGTCTGATCCGAGATCCCGGGTCTGTCACCAAGACGGATGTTTTCGGAAATGGTATCGGAAAACAGGAATACATCCTGCATAACCAATGAAATGGAAGAGCGCAACTGCTTGAGGCTTAAATCCTTGATGTTCACGCCGTCCAGAGTGATACACCCGTCGGTAGCGTCGTACAGTCTTGTAAGCAGGGATACCACGGAAGTTTTTCCTGAGCCGGTGGCACCCATTATGCCAAGGGTCTGACCGCTCTTTACTTCAAAACTTATGTCGGAAAGGATGTCGTGCATGTCTTCCTTGTGGAAAGAAACATGTTCGAAACTGATATTACCCTCGACCTTGTCAAGATGTGCGGGCTCGGAGGGCTCCGTTACGGTAGCAACCTCGCCGTAGATCTTGTTGATCTTATTGTAAGAAGCAATGGCGCTGGCAAAACTGTTGGTAAGCCATCCAAGCATTTCCATCGGCCATACTATGTTGTTTGAATAAGCAACAAAGGCGGAAACCTGACCTAAAGTCATGGAGCCCTTCACATAGAAGTACCCACCGAGTAAAAGTACAAGGAAGGGAACTATCCTTGAGATAAACTGGAAGTAAGGATAGTACTTGACGAAGGTTTCGGTTTCTTTGATCTGGAGCTTGCAGTAATTCTCGTTGTGCTCCTTGAATTTCTGGATCTCGTATTTTTCTCTGGCAAAGGCCTTGACGGTCCTGACACCTCCGATGTTTTCCTCGGCGGTGGTATTAAGGACAGCATTCTCTTCGGAAATATCGTCGTAAACCTTGTCCAGTTTCTTTTCCAGGATAATGGCAAGTGTGGCG
>JAEEGT010000224.1 GCA_016280465.1 Lachnospiraceae bacterium
GATTACATGGACGATGAGGAGATCAAGATCGTTCGTACCAAGAAGTTCGACATGAAACCCATGTATCCCGAAGATGCCTGCGTACAGATGGAACTTCTGGGCCACAATTTCTTCATGTTCATCAATGCTGAGAACGAGCAGATCGCGGTTGTGTACAAGCGTAAAGGAAATACCTACGGTCTCATTGAGCCCGAAGCATAAGTTTCCGGTCAAAAATAAATAAGTAGTAAAAAACTCCGTTGCCGTGATAAAATGGCAATGGAGTTTTTTTTATGCTTACTATCGGGAGGCTTTATCCTTGAAGAGTCGGATTTCCATAAACAATACGGGCAGGTACGTGATCTTTGCCCTGCTTTCTTTTATCAATGCGGTTTCCATGCAGTATGTTACGCTGCGGAGCAACGATCTTGGAAGATACATCGGCACCGGGATCTATTCCTTTAGGCCCGAATCGGTACTGTGGTTTGGACTGTGTTTCTTTTTACTGTACAGATTTTTTGAAATGGGGCTGTGGAAGCAAAGGGGCAGGCTGATCTTTTCTCTGATCTTCGGGCTTATCCTGGGATTTGCCGTTGTATGGGGGCAGGAACTTTTGTATTTTAACAGCCTTTTTGACTCCGTGCAAAGGACACTGACGGCTCTGGCGGTGACTTTCGGGATCATGATCTTTACCGTACCCCTGACGGGTGTGGTCCTTGATATCTGCGACAGGGTCAATGAACGGGGCGTTTTGGAAGCCTCACCCTGTAAGCTTAAGCCTTGGGCTTATTTTCTGATCCTTTGGGCAGTTTTCTTCTTGTCCTTTCTGCCCCTGTTTTTGTATACCTATCCCATCAATATCTTCGGCGACGCCACAGATGCCCTTGTGGGGGATTATCTGCAGGGCGGCAGGAGCACTCATCACACGCCGATCCACTGGATCATACTCGGTAAATTCTATGATCTCGGGGTAAAGCAGGGTTCCGCGAACCTTGGGATGTCACTCTTTGTTATCATGCAGATGCTGATCCTTTCGGCTTCCCTTGCTTTCCTTTCATATTATCTTTACAAAAAGCAGGTGCGTAAGAGCATCAGGGTACTTGTACTGCTTGTGAGTCTCTTAAATCCGGTTAACGCTTACTTTTCGGTGACCGCCGAAAAGGGTACCATAGGTATGGCACTGGTAATTATCGGCATCGTGATCCTGTGCATGCTGTACGACGATCCTTTTTCCGGCAAAGGAAAGACCGGCATAGGCACGGGAAATATTGTGAGGATGCTCCTTTTTGTCCTTACGGTTTCCGTGGGTTCTTTGTTCAGGAACAATATGATCTATGCGGTGGCCGCAGCGGGAATCGTGATAGCTCTAATTGCCAAAGGTAAAAAGAAAAAATGCGCCCTGCTCCTTATGTTTGCCCTTACATTGCTTATGTATAAGGCCGAGTACGCGACCCTTGTGAAAACTCAGGACCTTATCACGGATGATAAATACAGGGAGTCTTTTTCCCTTCCCATCATGTGCCTTTCAAGGATCGCGGTGCTCCATGGCGAAGATATGCCCAAGGACCTGTATGATGAGATCACTTATTATATCCCGGAGCCTGTTCTTGCAGGGTATTATGTAGGCACTGCGGATTCGGTCAAAGGCGGGGCCTCGGAAGCAAGGCTCGAAGGCGAGACCAAGCGTTTTCTTTGGCTCTTTATCCGCGGATTCTTTAAGTATCCGGGAGACTACCTGGATCAGTTTGGAATGCTGACCCGTGGCTATTGGAATCCTTTGTACGAGCATGTGCTTCCTTCCACAACACCCATGCCCGGGGCGGGTATACCCGACGGCTACATGAACATCGAGCCAAAGAACCTTCTTCCCACCGGCGGGAAACTGTTTGACTGGATGTATCACAAAGACGGCCGTTTTATGATACCGCTGTTTTCGATCTTCTTCAGACCCTCGCTGTATGCTTATGCGGCACTCTTTGCCTTTATGTATGCTACTTACAGAAAGTCACGGAGCAGGGTGGCAGTAAGCCTGATACCCCTAATGTACCTCGGAACCGTGTTCCTGGGGCCTGTGTGTCAGTTCAGATACATTTACTTTAATGCACTCTGTCTGGGGCTGTCCCTCTATGTTCTTTTCAAAAAAGAAATGGAATAGGAAAGAAGAAATTATTGCAACGGACTTCTTCTTATGGTAGAATAATCCCTGCAATGTGATAAAAAATTAACAAGTCACTTCAGCACATCTAATAAGGAGAATAAAGGATGAGTAAAAAGGTTGTTTTAGCAGGCGCATGCCGTACCGCAATCGGAACAATGGGCGGATCGCTTTCTACCATTCCTGCAGCTGATCTTGGTGCCATCGTCATCAAGGAAGCCATCAAGAGAGCAGGGATCAAGCCTACGGATGTAGAGCATGTATACATGGGTTGTGTTATCCAGGCAGGACAGGGTCAGAACGTGGCTCGTCAGGCTTCCATCAAAGCAGGTCTTCCCATCGAAGTACCCGCAGTTACCACCAACGTTGTGTGTGGTTCCGGTCTTAACTGTGTTAACCAGGCAGCACAGATGATCATGGCAGGAGATGCCGATGTAGTTATCGCAGGCGGTATGGAGAACATGTCAATGGCTCCCTTCGCTATCCCCCAGGGTCGTTACGGATACAGAATGGTATGGCCCAGCCAGAGCCAGGGCGCTCTCGTTGATACCATGGTTAAGGATGCTCTTTGGGATGCATTCAATGATTACCACATGATCACCACCGCCGACAATGTTGCAAAGCAGTGGAATCTTACAAGAGAAGAACTTGACGAGTTCGCACTCAAGAGCCAGCTTAAGGCTTGCGCAGCCATTGAGAACGGTGCCTTCAAGGACGAGATCGTTCCCGTAGAGATCAAGAAAAA
>JAEEGT010000225.1 GCA_016280465.1 Lachnospiraceae bacterium
CACAAGTACCGTAACATCCCGTGATCCCCAGACACTCCTGAGGCTTCCGAACATCTCCTCACGGTTAAGGAGCATAACGATCACCGCATAGGGCTTGTAGGAAGTGGTGACAAGGTTCCTCACCAGATAAAGCTTGCCTCCGTTCTCGTAAAGATACATGGACGTGTCCAGAGTTTCCGAGAGCGTTAGCACATCCTTAAAGCCCGATTCCTTGAAGGAATATACATCGTTGTAGGAAGTACCCGAATCATAGGTACTGTAAAAAAGATCGGGATCGTCGATAAAGAACAGCATCACGCTGTCGGTCTTTTTGTTGTAACGGTACTGACCCGTAAGATAAAGGGTTATGTCCGTGTAGAGTTTCTGCTCGTCGCGACCCGTAAGATAATCGTTGTACGCCGAAGATATCACGCCAAGATAGGTGGCGTTTCTTGATTCTTTGTGACATTCCTCGAAATTGGAATTTATGAGACTCACTGCTTTGGAAAGGGAATTGGTGGCAGTCTTTTTCATCTGCTCGGTCATACGTGAGGACATAACAAGGGATACCACGACACAGGCCAGTGCCATTGGCAGTAACCAGCCGAATATGAGTAACCTTATCATTCTCCACTTGATCTCGCTGCCGCGACCCGTTGCTTTCATCAGACCGAAAAACTCCCCGAAAAATACATTCCCTTTGTTACAGCTTTAAACTATTTTACCACATTTCCGGCGCCCCATGTCACTGAATCTCTCTTTAGCGCAAAGAGCCCCATGAATGCTCATGGGGCTCAGATTTAAGGCTATGATTATTTGCCCTGTGCTGCAAGGAAGCTCTTAAGCTGTGCATTAGCTTCGTCAACTACCTTCTGCATTCCGTTCTTTTCAAGCTTGTCAAGGAACTCAGGGATCTTCTCATCGGGATCTACAGCGCCGGTGTAAAGAGGAAGCACGTACTCAGCCGCTACATTGGCAAGAGCTGCGAATTCGTTCTCAACATTGGCGGGATTGAAGGTAAATCCAAGGATCGGGATCTCATCAGCGTTGCCGTAGTAAGCTTTGAAGTTATCCCAGAAATCTGCGCCCTGACCTTCCTGAGGGGGAAGAAGGGTTACGTTACCAAGACCGTTGGTCCAAGGCATGTAGTTGCCTCTTTCGTCGGTGAATACTGCTTCGCCGATCTCATTTAAGTTGTAGTGAACGCCTTCTACACCGAAGTCAAGAAGGGTGAAGAGATAAGGATCGGTGTTAAGAAGGTTAAGGAACATCATTGCTCTGTCGGGGTTCTTGGAAGCGGTAGAAATAGCCATCATAGCACCCTGTGAAGAAGTGGTGTCAACATATGCGGGAGTGGTGGGAACCATTGCAACTTCGAATCCGCGCTCTCTGGAAGCCTGAACTTCGTAGCCGAGAGAATAGGACTGGGTTCCGATGAGGTACTGACCGGTAAGCTGCTTGTCGGCACGAACGGTGTTTGCCTTCTCGGGGTTAGCCATATCGGGATCGATGTAACCTGCAAGGTAGTACTCACGGGTCTGCTTGCAGAACTTCTTGAATTCATCGGTAGCGAACTTGTTTAAGATCACATTGCCGTATGCACCCTGATCGGAGGTCTTCTTGGGATTGATGTAGTAAGAAAGAAGGTTGTTGGAACCTGAATCACCTGCAACGATGATGGAGTTGTCAACCATACGCTCTAAAACCGCACCTTCAACAAGAAGGGGATAGAAGCTGTCGCCTTCACCTGCCTTAACGGTGGCAAGAATGTCTCCGAAGGTGTAGTAATCGGCATTTTCGATATCTGCAAGGGTGTAGCCGTACTTCTTGAGAAGATCTACGTTAACGTCCCAGCAAAGCTGGCAGGCAATATCCTTGTAACCGTTAACTGCGTAGATTCCGTAGCCGTTGGCACCTTCGATGGTGGAACCCTTGATAAGAACTTCGGGAAGAAGGTTCAGGATGTCCTGGCCGTACTTCTCGATAAGGTTGTTGTTGGGATCGTCAAGACGTACATAGTAGCCGTCTCTTGCAAAGCGGTTGTACTCGTTGAGAGTCCAGGAGCAGGTGAAGTAGATGTCAACATCTTCAGCACCCTGTAAGGAAAGAACCGCGCCCTGGTCGAAATCGCCCCAGGTACCCCAGATGGGTTCAAGGGTTACGTTAAGCTTTTCATCAAGATACTCGTTAACCTTCTGAAGAACTGCGGTATCGTCCGCTACGTTGCTTCCCTCAAGATACATCTTAAGGGTTACGTGATCTGCGGGTCTGTCGGAAGCGGGAGTCTGATTGTCAGTGCTCACCACTGTGGTCTCCGTCTTGGACGCAGGCGTGGATGCCTTGTCAGCGGAAGAATTGCTTGCGGTGTTACCGCATCCTGCAAGTGAACCGATGATGAGTCCGCATGCAAGGATCGTTGCTAAAACTTTTTTCATGTCTTTTCCTCCTATACACTATATGTATATGTGCTTGTAATCGGCCGGGATTGGCCGTAATTACCCTTTTACGGAGCCGATGGTAAGTCCCGATATGATGTAGCGCTGGAAGAAGGGATAAGCGCAGGCAATGGGGAGCACTATAAATACCACAAGGCTCATTCTTAAACTGGTGCCGGGAAGATCACGAAGAAGCTTCGTTGCTTCCACACCGATGACCGATGAATTCTTGATCAGGAAATCTGCCTGATTCTGTGCTTTCATGAGAAGATACTGCAGCGGATAGAGCTTGGGTTCCCTGACATAGAGCATTGCAAGGAACCAGTCGTTCCAGTAGTTGATGACCGTAAGGAGCGCCACCGTTGCGATACCGGGCTTTGATATGGGAAGGATTATTCTAAGCAGTGTATTGTACTCTCCGCTTCCGTCTATGGAAGCCGCTTCGATGAGTTCCATGGGAACCGATGACTTTAAGAAGGTTCTCATGATTATTACAAAGAAGGGATTCACCAGAGCCGGAACGATCATCGCCGCATAATTGTCACTGAGTCCCAGCAGCTGTCTGCACACCATGTAGGTAGGTGCCAGACCGCCTCCGAAAAGCATGGTAAAAAATACAAAAAAGGTAAAAAATCTTCTGTACTTAAAATCCGGTCTGAACAGGGCGTAGGCGTAAAGCACGCACATTATAAGGCTTATTACCGTACCCGTAACGGATATGAAAAAGCTGTTAAAGTAGGATATCCACAGCTGTGTTCCCATATCGAACACGAATTTATACGCTGCCGTCGACCATCCCAGAGGCTTAAAGGAGTATCCGATAAGTCTGATGCTTTCTTCCGATGAGAAAGAAATGATTATTACGAAAATAAAGGGCAATATGCAAAGGATCGCAAATCCTCCAACCAGCAGGTGGATCATGATCTCCGCCGGAAGGCTTACGCTCTTAAGTCGGTTTCTTTTTCCAAATCTGATATCACTCATGCCGCACCCCCTAGAACAACGCCGATTCGGGATCTATCTTCCGAATGATGGAATTGGCCGTGAGGATCAGTACAAAGCCCACGCTGTTCTTAAACAGGTCTGCTGCCGCACTCATTCCCACGCTGTTGGAATTCATCAGGGCTCTGTATACATAGGTATCAAGAACCTGTGTGGTCCTGAAGATACTTCCGCTGTTCTGGGGAACCGAGAAGAACA
>JAEEGT010000226.1 GCA_016280465.1 Lachnospiraceae bacterium
CCCGTGCTTTCTCCGCTCCAGTCCAGATCCCTGAAAGCAGAGCGCCTTACAGCCGCTATATTGCAAAAGTAAAAGTGTGAAATGAATTCTCCCGGAGACCATTCGGGTTTGAAATAAGGATTGGATCTCGTGCCGTAATACACACCTTCGTAAGCCTTGTCGCTCTCATCTCTGGAGGAAATATCCTCATCGCCGTAAACCACAAGGATGTCTTTGGAAGCATCAAAACAGGCACCGATCTGTGAAAGAGCTATCTCAGTCAGTTCACCGTTACAGAAAACGATTATATCTTCAAAATAAGTCTTAAGGGAAAAGCCGCGGGAACATTTGGCCATGGGAATGATACGGTAGGAGTGGGACCCCAGTTTTGCGGTGTACTCGTTAAGACCCTGCTCCCCCGAGCCGCTCTCCGACTCTGCTATGGTCATGTCAAAAACAGGGAATCCGGCCTCTTTGGCCCGGATCCAGTCATCAAAAGAAGGCGTGGCTTCGGCAAGGCATCTGTCGTATTCAGCCTCGTTCTTCCTGTCTATTCGTTCTTCAACAAATTTGCCAAGCAGTCCCATAGTCTTCAATCCGTCCTGACAATATAGCAAAAATAGCCTGCGATTTGTTGTAATAATTAAATCCTTATTTAATGTTTACGGTAATCTTGCTGTTCATGTCGTAAAAGCCAACGGTGTCCTTCTCTGAGATAACAGATACACTGATAGCATTGTACAGCCTGTGATATACCGTAAAATCATCGAGTTTATAACCTGTAACCCCAAAGGATAACAGATACTCTCCGCCCTGGAGGTCCATCTTCTGGGTAAACGTGATCTCGGCGGTCCGACCCTTTTCAACATCCTCAAGAAAGGCCTTTTCAAACATGGTGTTGGTACCGGTTATCTCCGTACCTTTGACATTTTTGATGGAAAAAGCAAATATTGGCTTTTCAACCTTTTCCGAGAATTCCACTGACATGTGTACGGTAAATTCAGAGCCCTTAAGGATCGCGTTGGTCCTAAGACCCGTTGCATCGGTTATATACAGATCCGATATCTTAGCCTCTTTTGTAGCGTACTCAAGAGTTCCCTCATTGGTTATGGCAGAGGTCTCGGTGTTTTCGGGATCCTGACCGTCCGCAGAGTACTGTCCCACAAGAACCCGCTTGTAGACATCTATCATGGTGGCGGGATCTCCTTCTTCAAGTTTGACCCCCTTATTCAGGACCATGACCCTGTCACAGTATTTGGCTACGGAACTTAAGTCATGGGAAACGAAGATGATGGTCTTTCCCGCTTTTTTAAATTCCTCAAACTTATGATAACACTTTGACTGAAAAAATACATCCCCGACTGACAGTGCTTCGTCCACTATCAGTATCTCCGGATCTATGTTTATTGCCACCGCAAAAGCAAGACGCACGAACATACCGCTTGAGTAGGTCTTTACCGGCTGATAAACATAATCGCCGATCCCCGCAAATTCAAGTATTGCAGGAAGACGGTCTTTTATTTCTTTTTCCGTAAAGCCGGTCATGGTACCGTTAAGGAAAATATTCTCGATGCCGTTATATTCCATGTTGAAGCCCGCGCCCAGCTCGAGAAGAGCCGAAATACGGCCGTTGACCTCGACTTCGCCCTTTGTGGCGGTGAGCACGCCGGTTATGATCTTAAGAAGAGTGGATTTTCCCGAGCCGTTGGTACCTATTATGCCTACGGTCTCTCCCCTCTTTATATCAAGGTTTACGTCATTGAGGGCAAAATTCTTTGTATAGAGTTCCCTCTTACCAGCAAGACCGAAGGTGTCAAGGAAACGAGCCTTGTTGCTTGGGTAGAGCTTGTACATCTTTGATACGTTTTTTATTCTGATGGCATATTCTTCACTCATGGTCGTCTCCTATAATACATCCGCGAAATAAACCCTGAGTTTGCGGAATATAACCCGCCCTATCCAGGTAACGAGCAATGTAAATCCCCAGAAATACAAAGTATAGCCCCAGTCTTCAAAGAACCACCTGCGGTCACAGATCGAAAGCCTGTAGCCGTTGACCACATAGCAAAGGGGATTTATCTTTAAGATAAACTGCACTTTCGGCGACAGTTTCCCGATATTCCAAAGAACGGGAGTCGCCCACATTCCAAGCTGAAGAACGATCTGAAGGATTTGCTGAAGATCTTTGAAAAATACGACTATGGCAGATGTGGCATAAGAACATGCCAGGATCAGTGCAAAAAGGCAGAAACTGTAATAAGGTATCTGAAGGGTGTACACCGAAGGATAATATCTGTATACGGCTCCCATTATAAGGAGCACCAGTACAAAGAAAACGTGCACGAAACCCGCCGACAGGACCTTGATCACCGGCAGGATGTCTATGTTGAAGACCACCTTTTTTACCAGATAGTTATACTGGATCAGGGAGGTCATCCCGTTTATCATTCCTTCGTTAAAGAAAAACCAGGGAACAAGACCCGCAGTCAGAAAAAGCACATAGGGGATCGGTATTTCTCCCGCCATGGCTTCGCTGCGTGACTGAAAGATCTTGTCAAAAACAATGTAATACATAAGGACCGTGATGACAGGCTGAACAAAAGCCCAAAAGACACCTAAATAAGAACCGGCAAAGCGGTTTTTAAAATCGTTCTTTGCCAGTTTGATAATTATGGTCCGATTGGATATTATGGTCTTTAAAAGGCCGGGAGCCTTTTTACTCTTATTTTCTTTTGCTTGCGACATAATCCGCCAATCCGCCCCATTTTTTGTCCTTGTCGGAGAAGATAAGTTCAACTCCCTCTTCAAAAGGCCACTTAATGCCTATTTCCGGATCGTTGTAAATGATCCCGCCCTCATCGCCGGGATGATAATAATCCGAGCATTTGTAGGCAAACTCAGCATAGTCCGAAACCACAAGAAAGCCATGGGCAAAACCCTTGGGGATAAAGAACTGTTTCTTGTTTTCCGCACTTAAGAGCACCCCGAAATATTTTCCGAAGGTCTTGGAACCTTCACGCAGGTCCACTGCCACGTCATAAACCTCACCGCTCAAAACCCTCACAAGCTTGTCCTGAGGGAATTCCTTCTGAAAATGAAGTCCTCTGATGACGCCCTTTTTCGAAGCAGACTGATTATCCTGAACAAATTCCACATCGATCCCCACAGCTTCAAAATCTTTCTTCTGGTAGGTCTCCATGAAATAGCCGCGCTCATCGGCAAAAACCTGAGGTGTAAGGACCTTGATACCTTCGATCTCGCATTCTTCTACTGTTAATTTACCCATTTATTCGCTCTCTTTTATATATGTTATATTGAGTCCGACTTCGCCTTCTATACCCGGTACCCTGCCTTTGGAGGAACACTGCCACATGTCATAATATTCCTCATAGGAAGGGACTGACTTGAATTCCGAAAGCCACACTCCGTACTTTCCTATACGTTTTGCGTCAAGATTTGTGGTAAGCCATTTACCGCTGGCATACACAAAGGGGTCGTAACCCGCGGCCTTAACGGTCTTGCAGAAAGCCTCCGCTATCTGAGTCCTTGTTTCCTCGGAGATGCCGTCCGCCCTGCCGTTTCCGTCGGCGCGATCGATCCGGATGCACAGAGGATAATTCACGTTAAGTCCTGAGCAGAGCACGCACAACGCACTTGCTTCTTCCACTGCTTCACGCTCGTTAACCGCCTGGGAAAAGAAATAGGCTCCCACATCCAGTCCGGCGCGATAAGCATTTCTTGCGTTCTCGGAAAACCTTTCGTCGGCTGTCAGTTCTCCCGATGCCGCTCCTCTGTAGCCAGCCCGAAGCATCACAAAACGTATGCCCGAATCGTAAACCTTGACCCAGTCCACTTCGCCGTTGTCACTTGATATATCAACGCCGTATCTGGCGGAATTGTCAAAAGAAGTCTTTTGTTTCTTATCTGCATAATCAAGGGCGGAAAGGGACATAAGATCGTTCTTTTCCTTGTCCGTATCCGCTTCTTTCCGCATGAAAAGGGATATATCTTCTATAACCGATAACTCGACTTTGCTCTTGACCGTAACCCGCACAGGCTCTTCCGGCACATTAAAGTCCTCTTTGGGAAGAAGAAAAACCTGGTAATCACCGGGTTCCATATCCGTAAGACAGATAAGTCCGTCGGAATCCCTGTCCTCCAAAACATGTTCCTCTCCGGCCGAGGATCTTACCGAAACACTGAAGGCCTCACCGGTAAGGGGATTGCCTTCATAATCAAGGATCCGTATCCTGAGATCGCGCTCCACGCTGGAAGCTTTCAAAGATACGGACTTCATCTCTTCAAGGATACGGGCTGCCAGGGATTCTTTGTCATTGTCAAAGAAGGTTTCATCACTCTTCCAGGCATCCAGTATCTTTCCTTTGGAAGGATCCTTGACCTTGTCCGAAGCCGTAACGGAGGACACCGATGAAACAGCATTGCTCCTTCGCCTTATGGTATCCATATTGGCCAGTACCACTATCCCCAGAA
>JAEEGT010000227.1 GCA_016280465.1 Lachnospiraceae bacterium
GGAGGTTTTTTTTACCTTTGAGCTTGACTGTATGGCTGAACCGGTGGTTTCTTTTGACACAAGGAGCATAAGCGTTGACTTCCTTCCTGTAGAAGAGGATGAGATCGTGGTTGCCATCGATCCCGTGTTTGGCGGATCCCAGACGGGCGTGATGGTGGGAGAACAGGCAGAGAAGGATATCGTGTTTGCCATCGCAAAAAACGTGCGAAAGCTTGCAAAGGACCGGAATTACCGCGTTATCCTGCTTCGTGACGGGGATTATTCACTTACCCAGGCTGACAGAGCAAAGACTCTTGAGGCCATAGGAGCAGATTATTATATTTCGCTCCACCTTTCCGCGGATACGGAAGATGAGCGAAAGTACGGGATGTTTGCAGAGTATAACGGGACTTTTTACAGAGACGGGCTTTCAAATGCTTCTTTTGCGGATACTTTGCTTAAGAGCGTGTGCGAAAGCGCCATGGATAAAGGGACGGAACTTGTTGACGTAGCGGGAGATACCATGCTTAAACCACTGGCCATTCCCGCAGCAAAGCTCTATCTTGGATATCTTTCAAACAAAGAAGAAGGGGAACTTTTATCCCACGCCGACTATCGGGAACGCATCGCAAAGGGCATAGTCGAAGGACTGGACGAGATGATCAAATGAGATCTCTCCGCTCCCTTCGGTCGGTCGAGATGACAGAAGGGCATGTCATTCTGAGTATAGCAACAGAAAAATGATTCAACTTTTTAGAGGGTATGTCATCCTGAGCGAAACGAAGTGAAGAATATCGGACTCGAAGAGTTCGATGCCCCTCCGGCGAGGAGTCGAAGGATCTTCACTATGAATGAATAGATTTAAGGGTATTAACTATGAATATCATCTTTGCCACCGGCAACAACGATAAAATGAAGGAGATCCACGAGATCCTCGGGGACATGAAGGGACTCTCCTCAGTCAAAAGCATGAAAGAATGGGGCCTTGACCCTGAAATAATCGAAGACGGCGACACCTTTGAGGCTAACGCTCTCATAAAGGCACAGGTAGTCCATGATGCCGCCATGGCAGCAGGCATCGAAAATCCCCTGGTCCTTGCGGACGATTCGGGGCTTTGCATCGACTGCCTTAACGGTGAACCGGGCATTTACTCCGCACGTTTTATGGGGCATGATACTCCTTATAGTATAAAGAATCCCGAACTCATCAGGAGGGTAAACGAAGCGGGAACAGACCGTACCGCCCGCTTTGTGTGCGCTATAGCAGCGGTCTTTCCCGACGGAAGCCACGAAGTGGTGAGAGGCACCGTTGAAGGCGAGATCGCAAGGACTCCCGCGGGAGCCAACGGCTTTGGTTTTGATCCCATATTCTTTTTGCCGGAAAGAGGCTGTACCACGGCGGAACTGGCACCTTCCGAGAAGCATGCCATCAGCCACAGAGGTAATGCCCTCAGACTTATCAGGAAAGTGATAGAACAACATGAAAGTGCTGATCGTAAGTGACAGTCACGGATATGACGAAAACTTTTTTAAGATACTTGCAAAGACCGGACAGCCGGATCTTTTGATACATTGCGGGGATTCACACGGCCACGAGGATGTGTACAGGCGGGCCGTATCCTGCGGTATGTTCATAGTAGCGGGCAATAACGACTTTTATCTTGGGTCTCAGGTAAGGGATGAAGAAGAATTTGATATAGGGCCCCACCATGTTTTTTTGACCCACGGCCACAGATACAGGGTGTATTATGATAACAGCAGGATCATCGACGCAGCTAAGGCAAGGGGCGCGGATATCGTCCTGTTTGGGCATACCCATGTGCCTGAGATAGAGTATGATGATTCTTACGGCATCTGGGCGGTAAATCCCGGGAGCATCTCGCTTCCCAGGCAGAGTAACGGGAAGCCTTCTTATGCACTTATGGAGATGGATGAGGCCGGGGAAGTGAAGTTCCAGATAAAGTACTTGTGATTTTTTTAAAATAGTAGTTGACATTTCGGTGCGCAGCATATTATAATACATCGTGCGTCACAAATCGGGGTGTGGCTCAGCTTGGCTAGAGCGCCTGGTTTGGGACCAGGAGGTCGCAGGTTCGAATCCTGTCACCCCGACGTACTGATAACCTATGCGGGTGTAGTTCAATGGTAGAACACCAGCCTTCCAAGCTGGACACGTGGGTTCGATTCCCATCACCCGCTTTTGTATTGCAATTATTTTGTGTCCGTAGCTCAGCTGGATAGAGCAACGGCCTTCTAAGCCGTGGGTCGGGGGTTCGAATCCCTTCGGGCACATTTTATGGTGGATGTAGCGTAGTTGGTTAACGCGCCAGATTGTGGTTCTGGAGATCGAGGGTTCGAGTCCCTCTATCCACCCTGTAACTGGGACTCACGGAGTAATAAGCTTTGGGCTATCGCCAAGCGGTAAGGCACAGGACTTTGACTCCTGCATTCGGCAGTTCGAATCTGCCTAGCCCAGTTATTGTACACATTTTCGAAGAAAATGTGTACGTAGCCCCGAGCTATCGGCGAAGCCGATTTTAATGCGAGGGGTTACCAATACATAGCCCCGAGCTATCGACGAAGTCGATTTAGGATAGGTGGGGTTTCCAAAACATAGCCCCGGGCCATGCGTGGGGTTACCAAAACGGTTAATATGGGCTACTAGCTCAGGTGGTAGAGCACTTGACTTTTAATCAAGTTGTCCCGGGTTCGAGTCCCGGGTGGCTCATTAAACAAAGGATCGTCTCTGACGATCCTTTTGTTTTGTCTTTTATTGAATAAGAAGCAATAATCTGATACAATTTTTGTTTAGGAAGAACATTTAAACTTACAGTGGGTCAGAGTAAACTATGGACGGAAATTCTTTCTTTTCGGGGAAAAAACTCAACAGGACCTATATCATCGGTTCTGCCGCCGCGGCCTTTGTTGCAGTGGTATCTTTGATCATCGGTCTGTTCCTTAATATCAATTCGATCTTCTTTAAGATCGGATGCTTTCTGTTAGCCTTTGCGGCTGTTTTGTCGCTGGCACTCCTTACTTTGATCTTTTTACGCAAATCCGAAGCCGATGAGGCCGAATCAAAGAAAAAGGATGAGCTTATCGAAACCATTCAA
>JAEEGT010000024.1 GCA_016280465.1 Lachnospiraceae bacterium
CAGGACCTTGAAAATGATCTCAAAGCTTATGCCGAATCTGTCCGCATCATCGGCATTGGTGTATATACTTCCGTTCGCGGATATCCCGCCGGTCTTTATGTTGATCTCGTTAATAAGATCACCGTAGGAATGATCCTTTGTATCCACATATCCGAGGACACTTCTTAAGAAGGAAAAACCTTCCACCAATTCCCCGGGCAGATCGCTTGCGTCAAAAGAAAGAGTTATGTATGCAATACCGTTTGAATCGATCTCCGAGATGATCTCTTTTACTCCCGAGGTTTCTCCGACGGTATAGTCCACGTATTTTGCTTCCCTGGAAATGTCGGAAAGTTTAAGGGTGGGAACGGTATCGATGGCTTCCTTGCTGTCGGGAGTCTCCTGATACTCTTTAAGTTCCTTTGTCTCACGGATTATGGCTTCTTTTTCTTTGTCCGAAAGACCTGCCTTGATCTTTGCAAGTTTATCTTTAAGTTCGGCATCCTTCCTTGCGGAAAGCTTGTCGTCGGGCTTCATCACAAGGATGGTCTTATGGGGATTTTCAAGGAACTTCTCTCTTAAGACCTTCTCGAAAAGGCCTTCCTCAATGCCCTTTCTTAAAGTCTTGTACAGGTTGTTTTTCTGTATATTTGCAAATATACCGTCATCGGAATAATTCCAGTATTCAAGTATATTCACACCGTAGTAAATGCCCTTGGGAAGATAACCGAAATCACCCTCCCTGTAGGAAAACTCAGAGGATGTGATGGCCGCTTCAAGGGTCTTTTTGTCAAAGCCCTTCTCGCAGATCTCCCTGAGGGTATCTTCAACGATATGCACAAACCGTTCTTCGTCCTCTGGTTTTGCGTCCTGAGCCACGATGGAGAAGGTCTTCTGGCAGATATCAGTCTCGTACTCGGAATAAACGTCGTTGCAGATCCCCGCATCGATAAGCCTTGTCTTAAGCAGAGCTCCGGGAACATTGCAAAGGGCGTAATTTATTACATCCACGGCTTCCGTGGTAAGCACGTCCCTGTAATCGGAAACCACCAGATTGTAGGTAAGGTAGGTGCCGCTCTCTTCATCATCCTCAGAATTTTCCACGGGATAGGACTTTTCGACCCTAACAGGCTTTACAAAGGGCTTCTGGAACCTGATCTCGGGATTTACATCCTTTTCTTCGAATCTGCTCAGATACTCCCTGTCAATAAACTCAAGGCGCTCCTCAAAATCCATGTCTCCGTAGAGATAGATCCTGGAATTGGAGGGATGGTACAAGGTTCTGTGGAAATCCACAAAACGCTCGTAGGTAAGGTCCGGTATCACATCGGGATCTCCTCCCGACTCAACCCCGTACTGGGTATCGGGGAAGAGAGAAAACAGTACGTAAGAAGAAAGAGCCGAATCCGGGGAAGAATAAACACCCTTCATCTCGTTGTATACGACTCCGTTGTAGGTAAGCTCTCCTTCCTTGTCGGTCATCTCATAGTGCCAGCCTTCCTGCATGAAGATCTTCTTCTCCTTGTATACTCTGGGGAAAAAGACCGCATCCAGATAAACATCCATCAGATTCTTGAAATCCTTGTCGTTGCAGCTGGCAGCGGGATATACCGTACGATCGGGATAGGTAAAAGCATTCAAAAAGGTGTAAAGGGAACCCTTTGAAACCTCTGTCATGGCATCCTTTACGGGGAATTTCTCCGATCCGCAAAGTACCGAATGCTCAAGTATATGAGGAACACCCGTAGATTCATACTGCGGAGTCTTAAAGCCTACCATGAATGCCTTGTTTTCGTCCCTGCACTGCAAAAGAACGACTCTGGCTCCGGTCTTGTCGTGTCTGAGCACGAACCCTGTGGCCCCGATATCTTTTAATTCTTCCTTAGAAATAACAGTGTAATTCTTACAGCCTTTAAATTCTTTCATGTATTCCTATTCCGACGCTTTAAGGCCTTCTATCTTATTAGCCGTATTTTTGAGTGCGTCTGTTATCTGTTTTTTTGAAATTTTTGTTTTTTCGTGAAGTTCGTCCACGGTGACCTTGCGTCCGAGCTCTGTTGACATGGCTTTTGCAGCCTTGGCAACCTGCTCGGTCTTCTTTATGATCTTTGCCTGTTCCTTCTCTTCGTCGGAAGCAGCCTTGATCATCTCATCATAGACACCCACAAGGTTCTCGGTGACCCTGGCTTCAAGGTTTTCCGCAGTTACATCCCCGGGGATATCCTTAAAGAAACTTACAAGTGCAAGGTTTCCCTCGCCTATAAGGTCCTGAAGCAGGATACCCTGGCCTGCGTACATGTGCGTCACATCCAGAGCGGTGTGCATGAAGTCCTGTATAAGAAGGCCACGGGCGTCGTCGTTGCCTTTTTTTGCTTTCTCAAGGTATTTTTCCCTGTCCTTTGCGGAAAGGGCCGGGATCGCCTCCAGATCTTCCTCGTACATTGCAAGGAAGGAGGCTTCCTCTTCGCTTAATAAGCCGTTAAAGTTGTCTGACATATATTACTCCTTTATTTTTATACTTCAAATCAAATTTCGACGCTTGAAATCAACTACTCCACGTGTTTGTGCGTGAACAAGTGCTCCGAGCAGTATTCGTAATTTCCGTTGCACTTCGAGCAGAACCGAAACTCTAAATCCGGATACTCCTCGCTGGTACGTCCGCAGATGGCACATTTATGCTTTGCGATCACAGGCCGGGCATTGTTTATGCTCGACGAATACTCGTGACGGCGGGCCGCCTGCTTCATACGGGCTCTGGGTGAGAAGCCGCTGCCTTTTCTTTTTACAAAGAAGAATATAAGGAAGTTCAAAAGGGATACCACGATGACCACTGCGGTAATAAATCCAAGACTTCCGTTAAACAGCGCCAGCACAAATTCATAGATCAGGAAGGCGCCGTATATGAACCCAAGCCACTTTACCTTAATGGGTATAAAGAACATGAGCAGCACCACCGCTTCCGGGAATGTGGCCGCAAAAGCAAGGAAAATGGACATGTTTACGTAGTATGTGCTGAAGGCCCGCTGCACAACTTCCATGAGCACTCCTGCCGCTTCGTAACTTCCGGTCTTTATGGCGAAATAGCCAAGCACCAGAAAACTTCCCACTACCGTAAAGAAAAAGCCCGCGAAAATATATACATTGTAAAGCCAGTCACCCCAGGCATGCTCAAGACTCCGTCCGATGGACCAGTAAAAGAACAGGGTAATAAGGGTTGTGAGGCCGAATCCTCCCGGAGGGATGATGATCCAGGTTATGATCCTCCAGACTTCCCCGTGCAGGATCCTGTAGGGATTAAGGGCGAGATAATCAAGTAAGTAACTTAAGGGGGTCATCATGATAAGATACCCCACCGCATAACATACCACAAGCACCAGTGAGAGGTTCTTGATGGCGTATTTTCCGAATTTCTGTTCAAGTTTGCCCATTTGGTAACTCCGTTTCATTCATAAAACAATATTCATTTGATTTTATCATCCGCCACAAAAAAAGTAAACGCACTTGTATTTTTCCCCGCCATACCTTAAAATATATCGACATGGTTTTTGAAACTATATTAACTAAGCATCTAAAAAATGCATTTTTCTCCGGGCACGCTCTCGCTAATGTCCTCGCAGTAACGGATGCTAAGCTCGACAATACCTCGCTAAGCACCGACGCTGCGGATTACCCGGCGAAAAATCATTTTCTTAGATGCCATGAATAATAATTTAGGAAAAATGGGTAAAAAATATTCTCTTGGAATCGACATCGGTTCCACAACAGTAAAAATAGCGGTTCTCGACGAAGAAAAGAACGTTCTTTTCAGCGATTATGAGCGCCACTTTGCAAATATCCAGGAGACCCTCTGCTCTCTTTTGAAAAAAGCCGAGAGCGAGCTCACTGACATTACCGTTCATCCCATGATCACGGGTTCCGGCGGTCTTACTCTGGCAAAGCACTTGGAGGTTCCCTTCACTCAGGAAGTAATAGCGGTCTCCACCGCCCTTCAGGAGATGACCTCGGGCTGCGATGTGGCCATTGAGCTTGGCGGCGAGGATGCAAAGATCATCTACTTTGAGGACGGCAACGTTGAGCAGCGCATGAACGGCATATGCGCCGGCGGTACCGGATCCTTTATCGACCAGATGGCAAGTCTGCTTCAGACCGATGCCTCGGGTCTTAATGAATATGCAAAAAATTACAATTCCTTATATACAATTGCCGCCCGTTGCGGTGTTTTCGCAAAGACCGACATTCAGCCCCTGATCAACGACGGTGCCACCAGAGAAGACCTTTCCGCCTCCATTTTCCAGGTGGTGGTGAACCAGACCATTTCCGGTCTTGCCTGCGGTAAGCCTATCCGCGGCAGGGTCGCTTTCCTTGGGGGACCCCTTCACTTTCTTTCCGAACTCAAGGTTGCCTTTATAAGGACCCTTAAGCTTGACGATGAGCATGTGGTAAATACGGACCGCTCCCATCTTTTTGCTGCCATGGGTTCCGCACTTACCTCAAAGGATGAGGTTGCTTTTTCCTTAAGTTCCATGATAGACAGGCTTTCAAAGGGCATTAAGATGACCTTCGAAGTTGCCCGCATGGAGCCTTTGTTCGCAAGCGAAGCCGACTACGATGAGTTCAAGGCCCGCCATGAAAAAGCAATGGTAAAGAAGGCCGATATAAAAGACTACCACGGAAACTGCTTCCTTGGTATCGATGCCGGTTCCACCACCACAAAGATAGCTCTTGTGTCCGAGGACGGCACTCTCCTGCATTCCTTTTATTCCAACAACAACGGAAGCCCTTTAAACACCGCGATCACGGCGTTAAAGGAAATCTATACACTTCTTCCTTCCGATGCAAAGATCCTTCGTTCCTGCTCCACCGGTTACGGCGAGGAGCTTATGAAGTCTGCCTTTATGCTGGATGACGGCGAGGTCGAGACCGTGGCGCACTACTATGCCGCCGCTTTCTTTGCTCCCGAAGTGGATTGTATCCTTGACATCGGCGGTCAGGACATGAAGTGCATCAAGATAAAGAACCAGACCGTAGACAGCGTGCTTTTAAACGAAGCCTGCTCCTCCGGCTGCGGATCCTTCATCGAGACCTTCGCAAAGTCCCTTAACTACTCGGTTCAGGACTTCGCAAAGGCTGCTCTTTTTGCAAAGCACCCCATAGATCTTGGTACCCGTTGTACCGTATTCATGAACTCCAAAGTTAAGCAGGCCCAGAAGGAAGGAGCTTCAGTCTCCGATATTTCCGCAGGTCTTGCTTATTCCG
>JAEEGT010000228.1 GCA_016280465.1 Lachnospiraceae bacterium
TATTAAAGAAAGAGATCGACTGGATCAGGGATGATTATGATTTTATCATTATCGACTGTCCTCCTTCTTTGAGCATGCTCACGGTCAACGCCATGACAACGGCTGACTCCGTACTGGTACCCATTCAGTGTGAGTATTATGCTCTCGAGGGATTAAGCCAGCTGATCTATACCGTTAATCTGGTAAAAGAACGTCTTAATCCCGCACTTAAGATCGAAGGTGTGGTATTTACCATGTATGATGCACGTACCAATCTTTCTACCCAGGTCGTAGACAATGTAAAGAGCGTACTCAATCAGAAGATATTCGATACGGTGATCCCCAGAAACGTTAGACTTGCCGAAGCACCCAGTTTCGGTATGCCTATAAACAAATACGATCCCAAATCCGCCGGCGCGGAGAGCTATCTTGCTTTGGCCGACGAAGTTATAAAGAACAGATAATCACAGGAGGAACTCAAATGGCAGCCAGAGGACTTGGCAAAGGTCTTGAAGCAATGATACCCAAGACCGTTTCTAAAGAAGAGAAGCCCCAGATCAAAGAACAGGTTACAGCAGTTGAGGGTGATATTATCACCAACGTGAAACTTACAAAGATCGAACCTAACCGCGAACAGCCCCGTAAGAATTTCGACGAGGATGCTTTGGAGGAACTGGCCGACAGCATCAGACTCCACGGCGTGATCAATCCCATCATGCTGCAGGATCGTAAGGATCACTATGAGATAGTTGCCGGTGAGCGTCGCTGGAGAGCAGCAAGGATGGCGGGCCTCAAGGAGATCCCTGCCATTATAAGGAACTATACCGAGCGCGAACTTGAAGAGATCGCCTTACTGGACAATACCCAGAGAGAAGATCTGAACCCTATCGAGATCGCTACAACCTATAAGCGACTGATGGATAAGTTCGGATACAAGCAGGACGATCTTGCAGACCGTGTATCCAAGAGCCGTTCCGCCGTTGCAAACTCCTTAAGACTGTTAAAGCTTGCGGAAGATGTTCAAAGGATGCTCATCGAAGAAAAGATATCCATGGGTCATGCAAGAGCCTTACTTGCCATTGAGGATCCTGTAAAGCAGTACGAAGTAGCAGAACGTGTGTTCGATGAAAAACTCTCGGTTCGCGATATCGAAAAGATTGTTAAGGATTTCGGCAAGGAACCCAAGCAAAAGAAACCCAAGAGCAGCGAAGAATTCGATGTGTTCTACAAGGATATCGCAGAAAAACTTAAAGCAAGTCTCGGCACCAAAGTCAACATTACCGGCAAGGGCGACGGAACCGGAAAGATCGAGATCGAGTTCTTTTCCAATGACGAACTTGACAGACTTGTGGCCAAGATGAAATAGGGGATTTAGGAATGAACAGCAAGGTACTTGAGTCCATGGGCATAGCCGATTGGGATATGGGCCTGGTAATGATAATATTTGCAGCCGTTATATTTATTCTGGCGGTTACGTGTGTGGTCCTTTCCATAGAGTTGAGCAAATTCAGGAAGCGATACGACAGATTCTGCGGCGGTCGTGATGCGGGAAGCCTGGAGCACGAGATCGGTGAAGTTTTCCGCGAAAACAAGGCCATCAAGGAGCAGACGGAAAAGAACCGTAAGGATATCCGGATCCTTTACAGGAATTTCGAATCCGCCTTCAGTAAAGTGGGACTTGTGAAATATGATGCTTTTCCCCAGATGGGCGGAAAGCTGAGTTTTTCACTTGCTCTTCTTGACGAAAAAAACAACGGATTTATAATTAATTCTGTACACGGTCGGGATGGCTGTTACACCTACACCAAAGAGATCAAGGGCGGTCTTTGCGATCTTACCCTCGGCGGTGAGGAAGAAAAAGCTTTGAATGCGGCAATGAAGATTCAGGCTTAAGAAAGGTGACGCATGAAACTTTGCAAAGTGTCCGAGATCGTCGGAACCGAAAGGCTTGCAAGAGCAATAATGACCGATGACTACGTGGAGCTTTTGGCTGCAGGTACTCTTTTGCGTCCCGATTATATCGAGAAGCTTAAAAGGATGGGAATTACCGAAGTCTTCATCGAAGATGACGGACTCCTTCCCGAGCAGGTTGTGATCCTACGTGAAGATGTTGAAACCATCTACAAAGAAAAGGTCAGATCCATCGTAGAAAGGCACGTTTACAGTCAGAACGCCGAACTTCAGGAACTTACGGATACTGCCGACGAGATAATAAGCAACATACTTGAAGATGACCGTCTTGTTGAGAAGATTTTCGATATCCGTGAAAGAAGCGCGGATATATACGATCATTCCATCAGTGTGTGTGCTCTGGCGGTCCTGATCGCAGTCAAGCGAAAGCTTGCCCGGGATGTGATACACGATCTTGGTGTCGCCTGTCTCTTTCATGATATAGGCCTCAGATATTTGGATTTTGACTGTTCCAATGTTATAATAGACGAGTTAAGCGAAAAGAACCGTGAAGAGTACTGCAAACATCCGGTTTACGCTTATTCGGCTCTGGAAAAAGAAACCTGGATCACCGAGCGAAGCCGTCTTATGATCTTAAAACATCATGAGCGGTTGGACCAGAGCGGTTTTCCCATGCACACATCGGATATCGATGCTGAAACACAGATCCTGCAGGTCTGCGATTCCTTCGATGAGATGATATGCGGTATAGGCTGCAGAAGATCCAGAGTATATGAAGCCGTTGAATATATGAAGATGTCCAGAGGTGTTCTTTTTGCTGAGGACATAGTCAACGGACTGCTTGATTTTACCGCGGTTTATCCTGCGGGAACGGTGGTATTCTTAAATACCGGAGAAATGGGAGTGGTGGTCAAACAGAACCGTCAGTTCCCGGAACGCCCCGTACTTCGTATCGTTAAGGATGCAGAGGGCAACACCATCAAAGAAGAAACACTGTGCGATCTTTTAGAAGTACACAGCGTATATATTGACAGAGTACTTTTGTAAAGGAGTAGTGGTACCATGATTGACATTAAGTTTTTACGCGAGAATCCCGAGGCGGTCAAAGAAAATATCCGCAAGAAATTTCAGGATGAAAAGCTTCCTCTTGTTGACGAAGTGATCGAACTCGATGAGCTTCGAAGAAAGACCCAGCTCGAGGCCGATAATATCAAAGCGGAGAAGAACAAGATCTCTAAAGAGATCGGTGCTCTTATGGCTCAGGGCAAGAAGGAAGAGGCTGAGGCAGTAAAGGCCAAGGTTGCCGAGAACGCAAAGCGCCTTGCGGAGCTTGAAGAAAAACAGCGTGAATATGAAGAAAAGACCACCAAGATCATGATGGTCATTCCCAATATCATCGATCCTTCCGTTCCCATCGGTAAGGATGATTCCGAGAATGTTGAGATCAAAAAGTTCGGTGAGCCCGTGGTTCCCGATTTTGAGATCCCTTATCATTCCGAGATAATGGAGAGCTTCAACGGTATCGATCTTGACAGCGCAAGAAAGGTTGCGGGTAACGGATTCTATTACCTTATGGGCGATATCGCAAGACTTCATTCCGCAGTAATTGCCTATGCAAGAGATTTCATGATCGACAGAGGATTTACTTATTGCATTCCTCCTTTCATGATCCGTTCCAA
>JAEEGT010000229.1 GCA_016280465.1 Lachnospiraceae bacterium
AACCTTTATCTTGGTGAGATAATAACACCGAAGAATACCCCGTGTCAACAGCGAACTTTAAGTACTCTGTCTGATTTCGATCCAGGGGGATACAGCAAGATCCGTAACAGTCCTGTCTCCTTCGATGGCCTTCTCGATTATCTCTGCGAGTTTTCTTCCCATGGTCTCAAAATCCATCTGTACCGTGGTAAGCTGGGGCCTGAATTCCTGGCTTAGCAGGACACCGTCAAATCCGGTAAAGGCCACATCCTCAGGGATCTTTAACCCGGCATCCATGGCTACCCCCATGGCACCTACGGCTATTTCGTCGTTGATGCAGCAGATGGCTGTGGGAAGCTTATCGCTCCGCCGGAGCAATGTTCTCATGGCCATGGCACCTTCTCCCGTATTGTAAGAAGAAAAAACCTGCCACTCGTCACGGAATTCTATTCCGTACTGCTTTCCGAATTTTTTAAGACTCTCCTGCAGCCTGTAGGAGGGATGTACGGACCTGAAGCCTCCAAGCACGCCCATGGTCTTGTGGCCTTTTTCGGCAAGGTGCTTTATTATTGTTTCCGCGCCCTTGTCTATATCCACATAAACCCCGGAGCAGCCGAGATAACCGGCACGCTCGTTACCAAGCACACAGGGGATCCTGTTGCTTAAGTTTTTGACTGCGCGCACATATTCGCTTCGCTCTTCCCAGTCCGCATAGTCGAGACTGCCCCCGATGATCACGGCGGCATCGACTCTAAGATCCTCCAGAAGGTGGATATTCCTTATTTCATCCTCAGGGGTACTCTTACCGTTGAACACCACGGTAACATAGCCCCTCTCGGTCATCTCCCGCTCGAAACTTGAGTATACCAGAGGGAAGTATTCCTGATAAATGTGAGGAATAAGAAACCCTACTGTGTTGCTTCGACCCTTTTGAAGGTTTCTGGCAACAACATTGGGCCTGTAATTGTACTTTTTGACCAAAGCATCTATTTTAGCTTTGTTTTCTTCCGATACATATCCCCTGCCGGATATGGCACGGGATACCTGTGATGCAGATATCCCGGCCTCTCTGGCAATATCATAGATCGTTATTTTCTTATCGCTATCCATGATTTAATTTGCAAAAAAGCTCCTTATTCGGTAGGTTCCGTAACCTTGTACTCGTCGCTCTGCATATCAGCTGCGTAGTCGTGATTCTTGATATCTGCGATGGCAGTGTTGATTGCGGATGCATATGTGTCAAGGGCAACCTGAGGAGTAAGTTCTCCCTTGGAAACCTTGCTGATCATTTCGTTGATAACACCGTTAAGATCGCCAAAACCGTTAACACCGTTGATCACGCTCAACTTATTATTATAGATATTTGAAACAAGTTCAACTGTTTTTGCATCATCACACCAGTTGTCGAGTTTGTCTTCCATAAGGTCATCCCACTCTTCATCGGTGTCTGCAAGGTCGGTAATAAGGTCATATACAAGTGCAACATCTTCGGGCTTATCTACGCCGTTAAGAATGAAACGTGCACCGTTCTCCTTGCCGTAGCAGGACCAGCCGTTTGCTGAAGGTCCCTTGGGGAAGGGAACCCAGCCCCAGTCATCCTGCATGCCTTCTTCTGCTTTGTTAAGGTATGCGTAGGAGATCCAGAACTCTTCAAGGCACATGCAGTACTTGCCGTCGCGGAAATCCTTAATGAAGGAATCCCAGCCTTCTTTGGACCAGTCAATGGCATCACGGAACTTAACGTTCTGGGTAAAGTTCTGAAGTCCGGTAAGAGCTTCGATAACCTTGGGATCGGAAAGGTCGATTGCAATACCGTCAGCGGTCTTGCTTGCGACATAAGCGCCGTCACTGTAAAGGAAGCACCATGCCAGGTTTTCACGGGCATTGAAGCCGTAGATATCAATCTCACCGTCGCCGTCGGTATCCTGGTTACCAAGGTTTGCGATCTCCTGGAATTTATCCCAGTTCCACTCGCCCTTGTCTACAAGATCATAAAGATCGGGAAGACCGTACTTGTTGAACAGGGTCTTGTTCCAGAAGATACCGTAACGGATCTCGGGATCCTTAAGGAGCATAGCGTACTGCTTGCCCTTGTAGGTACCGGCTTCAACAACGTCGGAACGCCACTTGTACTCGGAAAGATCAAGGGCGGGAAGTTCGCTCAAAGGATAAGCGATGCCTCCTTCGATGAGTGAAGGAAGAAGCTTATGGGTGATAACATATCCCACATCAACGATGGGATCGCCTGCAAGAACGCTGGTAACATAGTCTGCTACATAGTCGCCCCCAAGATCAACAAACTCGATCTTGCAATTGTACTTTTCTTCCACTTCCGCGATCCTTGCTGCAAGAGCGGCTTCAAGTGCGCCCTTTTCGGGATCGGGAGTCATGTCGTAGTAAGATCCGATACGGAAAGTTCTTCCGCCAAAATCATACTCGGGCTCAGCAGGCTTTTCTTCTTCGGAAGCTGAAGCTGAAGCAGAAGCGCTGCTGACAGATGCCTGTGATGCGGAGCTTACGGAATTGGAAGCAGGTGTCTTATCACCGCAGCCAACCATCGCAAGCGTCATGGCTGCGCAAACAACCGTAGCAAGCACCTTACGAAACAGTTTGTTTTTCATAAAGAAATCCTCCTTTTCTGCCATTGGCAGTTGTGTAAAAATAGATTGTATAATAAAGCATTGCGGAGTATCCGCGCTGCATTTATCCGACTATACCGGATCTTTCGATGCCCTCGACAAAGTACTTCTGGCATACAAGATAGATAATGATCAAAGGTATCATGGCAAGAACCGTACCCGTATTGTTCATCATGGAAACAAAGCCGGGACTTATGAAGTTCATGCTTCCACCGAAATTGCTGTACTCCGAATATACCGAAGCCGACAGTGAATCCAGTGCCACGGGGATTACCTTGGTTCCCTTAAGGTACAGGGAAGTGTAGAAGGAATCCAGCCACTGCCATACAAATCCGAACAGGAATATGGTCACCATCATGGGAACCGCACTGGGAACGATTATCTTCACAAAGGTCTTAAGCTTTGTACATCCGTCCACAAAAGCTGCTTCTTCCAGTTCCTTGGGCATGCCCTTGAAGAACTGTCTTAACATGTAAATGAACAATCCGTTCTTAAAGCCCGTGCAGGTCACCGCCTGTATGAGAAAAGGCCAGTAACTGTCAAGAAGACTCACGGGAGCGCCCTTTATCAGTTTAAAGATCCCGAAAATATCAAAGAATCTGAAGTGCATGAACAGGGGCAGCATTATTATCTGGGGCGGAACTATGAGCATCAGTATCACGCACCCGAAAAGCAGCTTTTTAAAAGGAAAACGGAACCTTGCAAAGCCGTAGGCCACCAGCATGCAGCTGCAAAGCTGCAAAAAGGCCACACCGCCCGAAAGGGCAAAGGTCTTAAGCAGTGATCTCCAGTAATCCATTCCCTTAACAGCCAACCGGTAATTGTTAAGGGTAAAATGCTTCGGAATATATTTAACGCTGGAATCCAGAAGATCCCGTTCGCTCATAAAGGACACGCTGAGTTTGGTAAACAGCGGCTGCAGGATGACAAAGCAGATACCCACAACGATAACACCCCGGACTATGCTCCAGAGCATCCTCCCCACCTTGGGCCAGGTCAGTGTACCCTTATGAACGGCTGAATTTTTCTTGTTCATTCTTGTCCCTTTCATAGAACAGCCTAACGTTGTTCGTCATTGTAGAACACATGCTTTGAAATGATACCGCCCACAACCAGCAGTATTATCCCGATACATACAAAATAGATCCAGGCCATGGCGGAGCCGAAGCCGTATTTGACTTCACCGAATATGGTCTCTTTGATGTCCTTCATGATCTCGTTGGTCTCACTTGTAAAAGCATCGATTATGGTATAAACGCTGTTTACAAGGATCAGTGGGCTTATCATGGGGAAGGTGATCTTCCAGAAACTCTCCCAGGCGGTGGCGCCTTCCATGGAGGATGCCTCGTAAAGGGAAGGGCTGATGGACTGAAGTCCCGCCAGGAATATCAGTATCTGTACACCGGAAGCGATAATGATGTTGTATATCCCGTTCACGGCATTGGCCAAGAAATTTATGGCTCCCGATGGAAGATCCGTATATTTCAGAAGAAAGCCCGACACATTCATTATGGTGCTGAAATCCGTACCGGAGAGTTCTGCGGGGCTCAAAGTGGTCAGAAGGAGGTCCGACGATTCAAGCCCCAGAACAACACCCGACGTAAGTATTACGGGAAAGAACAGTATGTTCCTGGCAACCGCTCTTCCGTGGAACTTCTGGTTTAAAAGATTTGCCATAAAGAAACTGAAGATAAGTACCAGGGGTACCTTTGTGATCATTTCCAAAATGGCATTCAACAGCATCCTGTTAAACTCGGGATCTATGGTAAGTGCCCTGATATAATGCTCAAATCCGTGTCTGGCCGCAGGGGTCAGCACATATCCCGTACTCTGGACCTCCATGTTGGAGAAGGAGTAGCTTACGGACTTGATTATCATTGGCAAAAACAGGAAAAAGAAACCGATAAGGAACGGCAGGGCAAAGCCAAGGCCCGCCATTGCTTCACGCCCCAGGAGAGATAACTTCCATTTGCCCTCTACTTTCTTAAAATATCCTTTGCGATTCTTCATCTGTTTATCACCCCGTAACTTTTGGGCCCGATCTTGGTCCCGCCCACCGTTACTTCTTTGTCAGAGTAATTAACTGCTATCTTTGTTCCGTTACTGTAAGTAACCTGCACAACATCGTCGGCGATGTATTCGTGCTTCTTTATGCTTTCGTGCTGTAAGGGTCCCAGCACATCGTTCAGGGCTTTGTAGTCTTCAATGGCCTTATCGATCCAGTTCTCGTAATTGACCGAATAGAGCTGATCGAATTTGGTCTCTTTAAGGATCGAATTGTCTGCGTAGATCCACTTGAAGTAAAGACCCGCTCCCGATTCCGCACTCTTTAAAAGAGTGGTGGTGTAATCATCCGTCATGTTCAGGCAGTCAAGGGCATAATCCTTGATACCGTGAAGAACCATCGCGTAAAAAGGAACGGTCCTGGAAATGATGAGGTTTCGGTTGGAATCCGAAGGTACGTTTATAACATCCGACGAATGTATGACGATGGGATAATTGGCATTGTCGGAAACTATCCGTGAATCATAGGCTGTCTCCAGTTCCGAAACAGCACTTTGATTGCAGAGCAGGGCGTCTTCTCTGTCAGTGTACTTTTCCGCCTGCTGATCGGAATAAAGGCTGTAGCTGATGCTTCCCAGGTATACCCCGGTGTTGTCGGTCTTCCTGACCTTCTTTATGAAAGCCTTTGCAACCTTTGCCGCAAGAGTGGGGCGAATTAAACTGATGGCATCGTTACTGTCCACCATGCCGTTGGAAAGATAATAGGTTGCTTCTTTCACAGCGGAGCGATCGAAATATTTGGGAGCGCTTCCCAGAAGGGAATATCCGTCAAAGAGACCGTCTCTGTACACGCGCTGGAGTTCGGCGCCGTAATAGACATTTACGCCTTTTGAACCCATATCCGCCGTAAATTTCTTTTGATTGAGTCCGCCGGAATTGAGTTTTGATACCGGATCGATCTTTGTGTATGCATATCCGTGGAGTCCGGCATTGGCCCAGCCGGTATAAACCACCTTTATATTGTCCACGCCCGCATCAAGCAGCCTGTCGGTTATCTCCCGGGCCTGGGCATATGTGGTGACCCTTGTCACTGCCCTGTATTTTATTCCGAGAAAGGTTGCGTCCTTATCTATGGCTCCGATATATTCCGCGTAGAAAGGAAGTGAATCTCCTGTGCTTTTTTGATTTCCTTCAATGTATTCCCTGAAGGAAGCTGCCATTCCCGAATAGTCCGCCCTGTCTCCGTGAAGGAATTCATAGGTCACGGAATAGGCCGATGCAAAGGCTTCCGCGGAATACAGCTGAAAACTGTTGGAGCCCACCATGCTTCCCAGAGTGCTCTCACCGTACTCAAGGAACTGAAAGCCCGCATAAACATTGTTGTAGGAGTTGACTCTGCCGGAAGTGGAGGCAGTTATGTCCGCATAGGCACTTCCGTCGGTGATGACCGCAAGGAAAGCCTTGTCTTCGTTCTTTTGCCCGAATACAGGAAGTTTAACGGTAAGGTTCTGATCTGTCTGGGACTTGGTCTGGGAAAGAACGTTCATGGTGATGTCCTGGCCGTAGACCCTTGCGGTATATACGCTGTCGGCTTTCTTATCGTGATCGATAAGAGCTCCGCAACCGTCGGGAACGAAGATATAGCCCTCTGTGCCCTTTAAAGCCGCTCCGAAATAGGGAAGGAGTTCAACCTCCACAAGGTAATAACCGTCTCTGTTGTAATCGATGGTCCGGGGATCAACTGTGGCAACAAGTCTTTTGCCCTCCAGTCTGTAGTTTAAGGGGATCCTGAACCAGGGTTTCTTATTCTCAGATTCGTAACCGTTGTCCGCAAGATCGAAGTCAAAATCTTCCTGTGAATAACCTATGTCTTTAAGGTATCCCGCCAGTTCCTCGCGTACATATTCCTTGGCTCCGGACTTAAGAACGTAGATGCTGTGTTCCTTAAGGCCCGGATATTTTTCCGTAAGTTCCTTTTTGTCGGCTTCCTTTAACTGATCGGGCTCGTACTTTGTATAGTTACGAAGGAGTTTCTTTGACTGAGAGGACTCGAGTTTGGATGCAAAGCCCTCCAGACGCTCCACGCTGATAACTTCGGGAAGGAGATA
>JAEEGT010000025.1 GCA_016280465.1 Lachnospiraceae bacterium
AGCTACGAGGTCAACAATATCTTCGGACAGCTGGAGATCAGTAAGTCCGGGGAGGACTTCTTTAAGGAATCATTGGAAAATATACCTCAGATTGTCCATAAGCACGACTGTGACACGGTGACGGAATTTCTTAACAGGGACAATATGATCTCCTTCATGGAGACTCACAAAGTCAGAAGTCTGGATTATCGTATCGTGGTATCCGGCAAATCCCGTTATCTTCGTATGACTGTACATAAGTCCAGCGACGGTACTCACTTTATAGTCGGCGTGGAAAATGTGGATGCGGAGATCAAAAAAGAAAAGCAGCGGCTTAAAGAACTTAATACCCAGAAAGAACTGGCAAGGCGGGATGAACTGACGGGTATCAAGAATAAGACCGCCTATAAGGAATTGATGGCATCTGTACAGAACAACATGGACAGCGGCATGGATTATCTGCCCTTTGCCATTGTGGTATGTGATACCAACAACCTTAAAAAGATCAACGATACCAAGGGACATGCGGCAGGTGATGAATATATCAAGGCCTGCGCAAACTTCCTTTGCGATCTGTTTGTTCACAGCCCCGTATTCAGAGTGGGCGGGGATGAATTTGTTGTATTTCTTCGTGGCAATGATTATGCGGCAAGAGGGGCGCTCATGGAAAGATTACGCAGTGCGGCCGCCGAGAATCAAAGGACCGGCAACGGAGTTGTCCTTGCATCGGGAATATCCGAGTACGACCATACCAAAGACACGCTTGTAAATGATATATTTGACCGCGCAGACAAAGAGATGTATGAAAACAAACGTATGCTGAAGGGTGAGAGATGATCTGTAAGCCTTGATCTGCCTGCAGCAAAGAGCTAAATACGGTCATTTATAGATACGTACCAGACTGTTGATCTTTCCCTTTTTGCTGGTGCCAAGCTCTTCGGAATATTCAAATTTGCCGTGACCGCGGACAGAGAGGATATCACCGGGTTTTATTTCCTTGGCGTTCTCCGTACACTCACGGCCGTTTATGTACACAAGGCCCCTTTGAAACAAAGAAACCGAATCGTTTCTTGAAATATTGTAAACCTTTGCGATCACCGCATCCGCCCTTGCTGAAGACAGCATGATCACCTTGTCTTCGAGAGTCGGCGCGGTGATCTTTGTTGTATCCGCGGTGCGGCACACTTTTACCGAGGTGTGTTTGATCCGTACAAGATTTTCCGTGATATAATCCGCAATATCCTCTTTGCAGAACACACAGGCTATGTTTCCCTTAACGAATATATCACCCAGAACCTCACGCTTTATGCCAAGATTCATCAGGGCTCCCAGAAAGTCACGATGGTTAAGGTCGTCCGAGAATTTGGCGGCAAGGGGCTCGACTGTCAGAGCGGCTATGGGGAAGGCCTGATCGTATCCCAGGTCGGAAGGGTCTCCGAATCTTATCATCTTTCGCTCCGCAATGTCACATCCGCCAAAAAGCAGGGGAGAAGCAAAACTTAATTCTCTTTCTTTTTCATAATAGTCGGACAGCTCCGCTACGGACAAAAAATCCGTAAAGGTAAAGGTGCCGTTGTTGTAGCTTCGCTCCGCAAGTTCTTTTATTCTCTGAAATTCAGGCATGGATCCCGCTTTCTTTTTATTATTATTTTACTTGAGCCCCACTCGGCAGGTAGGGTATATTTGAAACAGGTATTATCAATATAACACCAAACGGTGAGAATATGAAGAAGATCGTTACCGGGATCCTGGCCCATGTTGACGCAGGAAAAACTACATTATCGGAAAGCCTTCTGTATGCAGCGGGGGCCATCAGAAAAGTCGGCCGCGTGGATACGGGTGATGCCTTTCTTGACTATAATCGTCGGGAGAGGGATCGTGGTATTACCATATACGCCAAGTTTGCAAGGTTCCCCCTTAAGGAGTCTGAGATAATCCTTGCGGACACTCCGGGACATGTGGATTTTTCCGGAGAGATGGAGCGTACCTTAAATATCTGCGACCAGGCTATCCTCATAATCAGTGCCACCGACGGCATTCAGTCCCATACAAGGACTGTATGGCGCCTTCTTCGCAAGCACAGAATTCCCACCTTTATTTTTGTGAACAAAACAGACCTTCCCTGCCCTTCAAGGGCCGAGATACTTAAAGCCCTGAAGGCGGGGCTGTCTGCGGAGGCCGCAGACTTTTCGGAAAGAGATACGGATGCTTTTTACGAAGAGATAGCCACAGGCTCCGAGGAACTCCTGGATCTTTACATGAATTCCGGAACGATACCCGATGCAAAGATTACCGAGGCCGTAAGTGAATGCAGGATCTTTCCCGTCATGTTCGGAAGTGCCCTTAAGCAGGAGGGGATCCCGGAGTTTCTGGAAGTCCTTGAAAAATACAGCGTTGAGCCTAAGACCCTTCCGGAGTTCGGGGCGGTCTGCGTAAAGATAGACAAGGACAAGGGTGGGAACAGGCTTACCCACCTTAAGGTCACCGGCGGCACGTTGAAGGTCAAGGATCTCATCAATGATGAAAAGATCAACGAGATACGCCTTTATTCCGGTGAAAGATATGAATCGGTAAAGGAAGTGACCGCAACGGAAATCTGTGCCGTTACGGGGCTTAAGAATACCGGACAGGGTGATGTTTACGGCTGTGAGACAAGGGTCCCCGAGAGCGTCATAGAGCCTGTTTTGGTCTACTCCGTGGAATTTCCCAAGGGGTGCGACAAACAGGTCATGTATCGCAATCTCTGCGAGCTCATGGAGGAGGAACCCGGGCTCAGGGTTGAATACAATGAGGAGACCAAGGATATTTTCGTGCATCTCATGGGAGAGGTGCAGACGGAGATCCTTGCGGGTGAGATAGAAGAACGGTTCGGAGTTAAGGTTTCTTTTGGCACAGGTAAGATACTGTACAAAGAAACCATAGAAGATACGGTGGAGGGTGTGGGCCATTTTGAACCCCTTCGCCACTATGCCGAGGTACACCTTAAGATGGAGCCTCTGGAGCGGGGTAAGGGCCTCCTGTTTGAATCGGAGGTTTCCGTCAACGATCTGTCCCTTAACTGGCAGAGGCTGGTGCTTACACATCTTTCGGAGCGGGTCCATCGGGGAGTGCTGACGGGTTCACCTATTACGGACATGAAAATAACCCTAGTGGCGGGAAGAGCCCACCTAAAGCATACCGAAGGCGGGGATTTCAGGCAGGCCACCTACAGGGCCGTAAGACAGGGCCTCATGCAGGCTTCTTCCGTTCTTTTGGAACCCTTTTATTTCTATGAGTTGAGAGTCCCGGAGTCCGCTGTGGGGCGTGCTATGACTGACATAGACAGGATGTGCGGGACGGCGGTTGTAAGCAATGTTGAGAACGGCATTGCGGAGATCACAGGTCGTGCCCCGGTATCAACCTTAAACGGGTACGCTTCCGAGGTGGCGGCCTATACCAAAGGAGTCGGAGCCCTTTCCGTAAGCCTGTCCGGCTACGATAAGTGCCACAATACGGAGGAGGTACTGGAACGCATCGGATATGATGCGGCTTCGGATTTAAGAAACACGGCTGATTCCGTATTTTGCTCAAGAGGAGCAGGGGTTACGGTGCCCTGGGACGAGGTCTTTGAATATATGCATCTTCCGTTGACCTTTGGAGTCAATAACGCCGACGATGATGGTGAGGAGATGCTCCTAACAGCGCCCAAGGAGAGGACCGAAGCCTTTTTGTCGGTGGAGGAAGTGGACAGCATCATAGACAGAGCCGGCAATTCCAACAGAAAAGAAGACAAGCGGGTACGCCGGAAACAGGAGTCAAAGCCTGTGGTATACCGTGGTTACACGGCCAAAGAAAAATATCTTCTAATAGACGGCTACAATCTGGTCCATGCCTGGGAAGAACTTAACGATCTGGCTTCCAGGGACATAAATGCCGCTGCGGGGAAACTCATGGATCTTGTGTCCGATTACAGCGGCATGACGGGGCTTAATACCATACTTGTTTTTGATGCCTACAAGTTAAAGGATCATCCCACCGAAGAGCTTATATATCACAACATCCGGGTGGTATACACAAAGACCGCGGAGACCGCCGACCGCTACATAGAGCGCTATGCCCATGAGAACGGGAAAAAGTACGATATAGTGGTGGTCACCAGCGACGGCGCCGAACAGATAATCATCCGGGGCGGCGGCTGTACCCTTCAGTCCTGCAGGGAATTTGTGAAGGATTTTATGATGCGGAAAAAGAACCTTCCGGATATCAAACTTCCGGAAGGCGTAAGGATAGACAGAAGTTAAATACGTCGCGAATATATGGACAATAAAAGAGGCCCGATGACGGGCCTCTTGCTTTGTATCAGGATTACTGAATGTCACCGGCGATATCGATGTTCTTACCGGTGATACCAACCCTGGCGCCTCCCTTTGCTTCCGAGGATTCGGGATGAGCAAGGAGCCATTTGTTGGTGGCGGTCAGAAGAGTATCTTCATCGTTGCCGGGAGTGAAATCGGGCTTTCCTACATTGGTTCCCTTGGGAAGTCCCACAAGAACCTGGAAGCCTGAATCTTTGTGAGCCTGGCAGGGAGCGTAGTGAAGAGCGGTGGCATAAACCTCGATCATCACGCCCTTGGGGCAGAAGAATGCTTTAACCTTGTCGGAATCGATCTTATGGTCAACGATCTCTTCTCTCTTTGCAAGAAGAAGGATGAAATCCGTAGCACCCAGATTGATCTCGCTGGAACGATGATATTCAAGGCAGTTAAGCTTTGTGTTGTGGCCGTTGCACCATCCGAACTGCATGGGTGAACCGCCGAAAAGGGAATTGGTGATCTTAGCTGCAGCGGGAAGCTCCTGTAAAGCCTTGTCTTCAGCAACGTAATCGGTGCCCTCGGGAACGGGAGTCTTGTCTCTCAAAGCGTCCTCGATGGCTTTCTTTTCCGCTTCGTAACCTTCAATGATCCTTCCGTAGTTTGTAAACTCGGGATCCGTAACTTTGTAAATCTTCATGGTACCCTCCTTTAAAGTATAAAATACTTTCTCTAAAAGAAAGGATACACCAGTTTAACGGGTTTTGCATATCATTTTTTGGCATAAAAGTCTTCAAAAATTGCTAACATCAGATCTCTTTTATCCTGGGGTTAAAGAACATTAAAAGTGCGGTGACCGTAAAGCCCAGTGCGCAGAAAGAAAGTAAGACGGTGCTCCCTAAGGACTCGATGATCACTCCTGCGATCACGGAAGCTATAGGGATCATGCCTTGGGAACCTATGCTCAAAAGGGAATTTACCTTGCTGAGTTTTTCCCTTTCCACCACACGCATCATAACGGTACTGATGGGTATATTGATGTTTGCAAGGATAAACCCGATGACCAGGCACCCGGCGCACATGGTGACAAGAAAGGCGTTTATGGAACTGCCCCTGTCCACGAAAAAGAAAAATGCCAGAGTCAGTCCGATCATCAGTACGGACAGAATACAAAGCAATACCGAGGCCCTGTGGCCGCATTTTTCTTTTTGTGCCCCCGCACTCAAAAGAAAGGCACCTATAAGGGAACTTACGGCGAAGCATACACTGAATACCGAGGACCAAAGCTCAGGCTTTAAAAAACCGTCAAAAAGGTAAGAGGGAGCCCCCGCAAGGTCAGTCTTTACAAAGTAGGGCATAAAGTTTCCCGTTATGGGCGTAAAGAAGAAATTTATGAAAAGAATGGCGCCGAGAAGGGCAACGATGGCTTTCTTTGCTTTAAGATACACAAAGCCGTCCCTCATGTCGCAAAGGGCCGTCCTGAGAGTCAGTTGCTCCGAAGGAGCCTTATGATCGTAGCGAATGAGCATCTCGGAAATACCTGAGGCTACAAAGCATATACCCACCATAAAGAAAAGGGGATATATGGGAAGCACCGCATAAAGGAT
>JAEEGT010000230.1 GCA_016280465.1 Lachnospiraceae bacterium
CCATCTCCGCCATAAAGCTCTACGCCGCGGCTTTAAAGAAAAATCTGTACCGTGACGAAGATAAGCTTAAAGAGGTGGCAGAGAAACTGGACGGCAATGCCGAAGAGATTGAAAAATACGTGGCGCGTATCATCTCCTCCTCCGGCGAGGATTTTCTGGATCTTGATGTAAGGACCGGGGAATTCTATCTGTCTGAAGCCATCGGACCGGGGAAAGAATATTACTCGGACAAGCTATCGACTGTGGGGACGGAATTGACCATTGAGAAGTTTTCGGATGTATTGCTGCAGGGTGACCGGGACAGGTTCACGGAGGTGCTGCAGAACATATTCGAGAATGCCATAAAATACGGTGACGGCGGCTACATAAGGGTTTCTTTTGCCGATGAGGAAGACGCCCGCCTCATTACCGTTGCAAACAGCGGGTGCAATCTTCCCGAAAGCGAAGCCGAGCACATCTTTGACAGTTTCTACCGGGGTTCCAATGTGGGCAGCAAGCCCGGCAGCGGCCTCGGTCTGTACATAGCCCGTCAGCTCATGCGCAAGATGGGTGGCGAGATCTTCGCAGAGATTGCCGGCCCCGAACCCGCCGGCCCAGAAACCACGGGTGGCGAAATTGCCGGCCACGAAACTGCGGACCCTGAGATGCGCATAACACTGGTGGTGCACAAGACTGCCTGATCGCGCCCCCTGCGCGCCCGCCTTTGAGGCTCAGCCAAGCAGCGTTGATGCCCAGACAGAGATCATGGCATCATAGATTCCGTGGCAGATGATCAGTGAAAGAGTCGTACAGTGCTTTATTTTAAGCCGGAACAAACAAAACAGTGCCCCGATGACCGTTGTCAGCGCAAGCTGCATGACATTGCCGGAAAAGATATGAAATAAGCCAAACAGCAACGAGGAAACGATTATAGCTGCATAGTCGTTTCCTTTGCTTATTCTTTTAATTCTTGTATAGATAAAGCCCCGGAAGCAGATTTCCTCGACGGCTGCCACCGCAAAGATAAAGTAAGCAAATTCCACAATGAACTGCCACAGATATTTATATCTGCGGCCATTGTCCACATAGGCTCCCAGGCCGAAAAGATGGGGAATGAGCGTAAGTACCACCGACATGACCGCTCCGAGCGCGATGCCGATCATTATCTGGGCAAATACCCTGTCCCTTGAAAACCCGTGTTCCGTAAATCCGTCTTTGAGCCACAGGATCAGAATGGCAGGGGCGACCACGCAGATCCAGTAAGTCACCAGCATCGCAACTATCCGTATGGCAAGCGGAAGGGTCATGATAACATAACGGTTAAAAAGGGTCAAAACATAGCACCCAAGCATTATGCCCGCAAATCCGGCCATCAGGCCGATCCATTCTTTTTTCTTATCTCCCATAACACCACCGTTTTTAAAGATATTTAAGCACATCCAAGGGCTCTTCAAGCCCCACAAACTCGGGGTTGTGGCCCCGCTTTGATCTAGTGTTTTCTTTTAAGTACCAAAGGGCCTGCAGGGGCTTCATGCCTATCTCCCGTGCGGCCTCCAGCTCGTGGCTCCCGCCGTCTCCCACATAAAGGCACTCCTCCGGTTGAAGCCCCAGGCGATCTAATGCCAGCCTGTAAATGGCGGGGTCCGGCTTCATGAAGCCCTCGTCGTAGGAAAGGATGGGCACGTCAAAGAGCGGGTAGAGGTCGCTGTCCTTGATGGCTACCGCTTCCTCGCTGAAGCAGTTGGTGATGAGGGCCACTTTCAAGCCCCGGTCTTTAAGGGCGGTAAGTAGCGGCTTGATGTCGTCACGGTAGACGTCGAAGACTTTTCTCCGACCCTCGCTTCTCTTTCGGACAATGCTTTCAAAGAGGTCCTGCTCGAAGACCCCGTTCTTTTCCATAATTTCACGTACTGTGTCCTCGAGGCGCTTGGCGCCTATGGAGCGCTCCCCCTCGGAGGCGTCCCAGATCTCGCGAAAACGCTCCTCGGTGATGCCCATGTCCCTGCACATGTGCTCTCCGAAATACTGCTCGCATCTGTACAAAGAAACCAATGTCTCAAACATGTCAAAAATAACTGCTTTTACCATTCCCGTCCCCTTTTCCGTTATGTGCCGAAAGCCCTCCGCTACTCGGCTGTGCTGTACAGGTTCGGGTCCTCCAGCACCGGTGACTTACTTGCGAAAAAAGAAAACTCGCCGCTGTCAAGGATGTTTCCCGAATCGTCCGTAACTCGTATATCGAACACCAGAATGTGCTTGCCGGTCTTAAGTTTCATGCACTCGCAATAAATATACTCCGTGTTCATGGCAGGCAAAAGAAAATTCAGATTTGCCGAAACCGTGGTAACATAGTACCCGCTCATGCTCCCGGTGCCCCCTGCCATGGCATCCACAAAGGAAAGAAGGGCGCCGCCGTGGATACTGCCGTAGGGATTCAAAAGACGCTCGTCGTATTTGACCCTTGCTTTGCTGTAAGTGCTGGAAAGCTCCAGTATCTCAAACCCGATAAACTGATTGAATTTATTGTCATAAAGCTCTTTTATGAGCTTGTCACGCATCTTTTCTTCTTTTTCGTTCTTTGCAGGTCTCATTGCAGTATCTCCGATCTTGTTGGTATATTCCGAACTTTTTCATTATACCATCATTCGGCCACCCGGAACATAGCACCCTGCATATGATTTGTGAAAAATCACGATTGTCTTTCTTTTTCCGCCATGCTACCATTTTTCCATAAGCAGTAATCCATTTCTCAAATTGATTCTCTCAATTCTATTTTTCTTGTATTCCTGCTTAAATCCCAACTTTTTAAGGCAGGAGTAAAGAAAACCTCCTGCGCACGAAACTTTGCACACAGGAGGACAAAGAATGAGCAAAGACAAAAACTTTCCCACGGAGTCTGCGAGCTCCGACATTAACGTTAACCGCGAGTACAAATCCAGCGTGTTTAAGGCATATTTCAGCATTAAAGAAAACTGCCTGGCGCTTTACAACGCGGTCAGCGGCAGCAATTACGGCGACGATGCCGACATCCGGATTGAAACCTTGGAGAATTCGGTTTTCCTGAATATTTACAATGATGTTTCTTTTGTGATCTGCGGCACCATCAACCTGTACGAGCACCAGTCCACCGTTAATCCCAACATGGCGCTTCGGGATTTGTTTTACATATCCCATCTGTACAAAGCCATAGCAATGCGGGATGATAACGATCTTTACGGCAGTCGACTCATTAAGGTGCCCACCCCTTCCTTTGTAGTATTCTACAATGGGCGTACAGATGCTCCGGAAGAAGAAACCATTAAACTGTCCGATGCCTTTGAACACCGGACCGATGCTCCCGAATTGGAGCTTACCGTTCGATTCATAAATATAAACTACGGCCACAATCAGGACCTTATGGAGTCTTGCGTGCAGTTGCGTGATTACTCGATCCTGTGTCACAGAGTCAGGGAAAACCTTGATTCGGGGATGGACATCCGTGAAGCCGCCACCAGAGCCGTAGACAGTTGCATTGACGACAACATCATGAGGAATTATCTTGTCAAAGAGAAAGCAGGTGTCATAGAGATGCATGTACTTGATTACAACGAAGAAAAGCACGCAAGGTCCTTAAGAGAAGAAGGCCGAGAGGAAGGGCTTGCGGAAGGGCTTGCGGAAGGGCTGACTGAAGGGCTTGCAAAAGGTCGCCTTACAGCACTTTCACAGATGCTCTCCCGTGGCGGCACCGAAGACGATCTGCGCAAATTCCTTGATGCCACTGATGATGAAATTGCTCTTGCTAAAGAAAAATGCCAAAGTAGTGACCACTAAAAAAGAAGGATAGTGCCGTTAAGCACTATCCTTTTTCATATCTTCTCTACTCCCTCGTTACCCGGATCACGGCCCTGGCATCAGCCCCGGTGCCGGTAATGCTCACCACCTTGATGCTGTATCCAAAGTCCGTTCCGCTGTCCATAAGGCCACCGTCAAAGAATTCCGAATACTTTGAAAGCGTAAAGGTATCTCCCGCCTTGAACAGGTCTTTCTTTTTAAAGTTCGTATCCAGTTTTTCAAGATCCGTAAAGGTATTCTTACGGCCGGCCTGTATAAGCTCCAGATTGTATCTGCCGTTAGGCTTGTAGTTATTTCCGTAGTGGACCGTTCCGATGGGACAGGGAGCCATGTCCGGGAAATACTGGTTTACATAATTTCTCTTCTCCATTACCGCATCCACATGATACATGCGAATTCCGCAGGCTCCGGCCATATCGTGTTCTTTTGCAAATACTGCATTGACGCCGGAATCGGTAAAGAGATCCACCAGCATATATTCACAGAAGGGAGGCTCCACATCCTCCCCCGCATAAGGGATGGCGATTGCATCACCCGTGTCCTCAAAGGCTCCTATCTCGATATCCACGGATTCACCGGGGTTAAGCCCCTTCACAACCGTAGGCTCTATCCAGCCCACCGCATATTTGGAATAGGGATTCCAGTCACCGTGGCTGTCTGACTGCATATCAAAACCGCCCACCGCATCGATGCCGGTGTAGCTTACGTCATAATAGTCTATAAGTCCGAAGCCGTGGCTGAATTCGTGCAGCAATGTGTTATCTTTAAGCAGGCTCGTGTTGACGTTTACGATATTGTTGATAAGAGCAGGCTTGTCACTTGTGCCCGCATATTCATTGCCGTAGGTATGTCTGTACTGGCAGCCGCCTCCGAAGGATATGGGCGAGAAACCGTCAGCCCCGGACATATCTCCGATATTGATAAATACAGTGACATCCGCATAGCCGTTCTTATCAAGATCGAACATGGAAAAATCCACATCGGAATACTTGCCATACAGCCAATCGGATACCTTCGCGGTCACATCCTCAATGGGGAAACTGTACATCATGTCTGAGAAGTTTTCCTCAGAAATAAACCAGTCTGTAATATAGCTGTTCACTTTTAATTTGCCGTAGGAAGCCATGTCAAAATAACGGCTGAGGGAGTATCTTCCATCAGGAGTCCCGTCCGAATGATCCACGATCCCTTCACCGGTTCCAAGCCTTGCCACTCTTCCAAGCTCGGACATTATTGCTTCGTAGGCTTCCTCCGTGGCATTTTCTTTTTCATCGTTCCAGCCAATGGGAACCACCAGAACATTAAGATTTCCCACAGCATTGGGATAAGCATCGGGCACCAGATCATGCATGGTCTTTGCTCCGCGGTACTTGGGCAGGACCTCCAGCGAAACATCGTAACTCGTGCTGCCTACGTTGACCGTGACCGTTGCTCCCACCGGCAGGGGATCTTTTTCTTTGTCCAGAATATTACCCGCGGCATCCTTGATATCGCCGACTGAAAAAATATTCTCATTTGACACGCAAATACCATACCCATAGGGGATCGTCTCTCTCTGGATCTCCGACGCCGCAAACTCCTTGTATTCCAGTTCCGGGAAACCATAAAGTTCAAAGTAACCAAGACCTTCGTAAGGTTTGTAGACCTCCTTGGAAGGATCGTACTTTTCCCCTTCGACATATGCACCATAGCTGTCAATAAAGAGGCGCACCTCCTCGAAGGGAGTGGCCCCCGCATCGGGATTGTATCGAAGATATATGGAATCAACCACCACGTCGTTTTGTAAGATATAATCGCCCTTTTTGTAGTCGGGATTGGACACACCGAAACCAAGGAAATTTGGATCGTAATTCAGCAGACGCGCGTCCAGGTCGCCGTAACTTACAGGAGCTGTGAACCCGGTGTAATACACCATATTGTCAAGCTTCCCGGGATGAAGGTCTCCGTTTACATCATAACCCGGAAACACGCCGAAATAATCGGGGGAATCCCCGGGCTCCGTGTAGTTAACGCAGGCACCGTAAATACGGCCCACGCTGTCAAGCATCATGATACGTCCGTAGGTGTGAAAAGTAATGGTATTTTCGGTCACTTCCACATCTTCTCCCCAGAAACGTATGGGATTACCGTCGGGGCCCTTTACTTCAAAATACATGGTCCCGTCTTCATTGGTCTTAAAACTCGATACGTCTATGGCCTCTATCAGGTTCCATCTGGGGTATGCACTAAGATCCACTGCTACCTGGTCGGGAGTGTGCTTACCCTCCGCGGTACTGTAATCTATCTCCTGATCCGCTCCGCCGTCCGGGCCTTCCGTATTTGTGTCATCCGAAGCAAAAGAACCGGAATTATCCTCCGTTACGCCCTCCTCGGACACTGTCTGTGAATTCTCACCCGTGTTATTCTGCCTGTCGCCGCAGCCTGTCAGTGTGGACACCGCCAAAGCAAGTGCCAGCATGACCGCAGTCATCTTTTCAAAAACATCTCTTTTCAAGTCTTTCCTCTCCCTGTCTGTGTTTTTAAAGATCACTCCGCTATTATACTCAAAAAACATGCTAAGGACAATGGATGTTCTTTGGCCCCTGTGATTCTCTCTTTCTTTTGCCCGTAAAATGTCTTAGAATGAGTTGAATACCTAAAGC
>JAEEGT010000231.1 GCA_016280465.1 Lachnospiraceae bacterium
AGGACTGCATGATCATGTAGTTAAACTCCAAAAAGCTTAAGCCCTTTTCCATACGCTGCTTGTAGCATTCTGCGGTAAGCATGCGGTTAACGGAGAAATGTGCTCCGATATCCCTGATAAACTCAATGTAGTTAAGATCTCTCAGCCAGTCGGCATTGTTAACCATCATGGCCTTGCCTTCACCGAACTCGATGAACTTGGACATCTGCTTTTTGAAGCATTCGCAGTTGTGGTCGATGGTTTCCTTGGTCATCATGGAACGCATATCGGTACGTCCCGAAGGATCTCCGATCATTGCGGTACCGCCGCCGATAAGAGCGATGGGGCGGTTTCCCGCCATCTGAAGTCTCTTCATGAGGCAAAGAGCCATAAAGTGTCCCACATGAAGGCTGTCCGCCGTGGGATCAAAGCCGATGTAGAATACAGCCTTTCCGTTGTTGATGAGGTTCTTGATCTCTTCCTCGTCGGTAAGCTGTGCAAGCAAACCTCTTTCTTTCAGTTCGTCAAATACTGTCATAACAAATCCTTTCTGCCCTATGGGCGTAACAATCAACATACAGATACAATACCTCGCAAAAACCGTCTGCTTCACAGACGACGTTGCTACGCAACTTCTGTTTTTGCTCCTGTACGCTCGGGTGAAAACAAATGCCTGCTTCGCAGTCGCTTGTTTTCCTTCCTCGCTACAAATCAAAAAACCGTCCTTCAAAACATTGAAGGACGGCTTTTAAACCGCGTTACCACCTTACATTCACGATACGCTCACGCGCACCGTCTCACCGGGTACTGACATACCTTAGCACTTAACGCGCGCCTCACGTTGCAGCCTACTCATTACTTTTCGGTGCACGGCTCAAAGATGTATTCCTTCGAATCGACTTGCCCGAGCCTCTCATCAGCCGGCATCTTTCTGTGGGATCCAAAACGAAGTACTTATTCTCGTCACAGCCTTTAATATGTTACAGAGATACTATCAAAGGTTCCCGCAAAAGTCAAGGACCAAAGATCAATTCTTAAAACTGTGGATTGGTGCCGGTATACGACCGGTACGATTTACAAAATCATCGCAGGAGAAAGAATTCACCGGCATTATGGGTGCATATCCCAAAAGTCCGCCGAACTCTACGGTCTCTCCCACTTTCTTGCCGTATACAGGAATAAGCCTTACGGCAGTAGTCTTCTGATTTACCATTCCGATGGCCATTTCATCGGCTATGATACCGGAGATCGTGGTAGCTTTGGTATCGCCGGGGATAGCGATCATGTCAAGACCCACGGAACAAACACAGGTCATTGCTTCAAGCTTTTCAAGGGTAAGGGCACCGGCATTAACGGCATCTATCATACCCTGGTCTTCACTTACGGGGATAAAGGCACCGCTCAGTCCGCCGACATAGGAGGAAGCCATGACACCGCCCTTTTTAACCTGATCGTTCAAAAGAGCAAGGGCCGCCGTGGTACCGGGAGCGCCGGCATGCTCAAGACCTATCTCGCAAAGGATATCCGCAACGGAATCTCCTATGGCAGGTGTGGGAGCCAAAGAAAGATCCACTATACCGAAGGGAACATTAAGGACCTTGGAAGCTTCCCTTGCCACCAGCTGACCTACACGGGTAACTTTAAAAGCAGTCTTTTTAATGGTCTCGCAAAGTACTTCAAAGTTTTCTCCGCGAACCTTTTCAAGGGCGGTCTTTACTACTCCGGGGCCGCTGACGCCAACATTGATGATGGAATCCGCTTCGGTAACACCGTGAAAAGCACCGGCCATAAAGGGGTTATCATCGGGAGCATTGCAGAACACCACAAGCTTCGCACATCCAAGGGAATCGGACTCCCTGGTAAGATATGCGGTCTCTTTTATGATCTCGCCCATAAGCCTAACCGCATCCATATTTATTCCTGTCTTTGTAGATCCGAGATTTACGGAAGAACATACAAGTTCTGTCTCGGAAAGGGCCTTGGGAATGGAACGGATGAGCATTTCTTCGGCAGGGGTCATGCCTTTGGAAACAAGAGCACTGTAACCTCCGAGGAAGTTGACACCCACTGTCTTTGCAGCCTTGTCCAGAGTCTTTGCTATCTTGACAAAATCATTGCTTGTCTTGCAGGCGGGGGCTCCTATCAGTGCGATAGGCGTAACGGATATACGCTTGTTTACGATAGGAATGCCGAATTCCCTGGATATGGATTCTCCTGCGGAAACAAGATTTTTAGCTTTGTCCGTGATCTTTTTGTAAATCTTGTCGCACAGACTGTCGATGTCGGAATCGATGCAGTCAAGAAGGCTGATGCCCAAAGTAATGGTGCGCACATCAAGATTTTCTTTTTCGATCATTTCATTGGTCTCGCGGACCTCAAACATATTAATCATACGAATATTCCTTCGAAACTAGATTCTGTGCATGGAATTGAAGATATCTTCCTGCTGGCACTTGATGATAACGCCGATCTTGTTGCCAAGCTCCTCAAGGCCTTCGGAGGCCTCGGCAAACTTAACGGTGGCATTGTTCATATCAGCGATCATCATCATGTTGAAATATCCGTCAACTATTGTCTGTGAAATATCGAGGATATTTATGTTCCTGTCCGCAAGAAAAGTGCAGACACCGGCAATGATGCCAACAGTATCCTTTCCCACTACGGTAATGATTGTTTTGTTCATGTTCTTCTCCTTTGTCTCATCTCTTATATCACAACAGGGGCAATGGGGCAATCCCTTTTGGCGACCCTGATGGGAAAATCGCTTCCCTTGTAGGGAGTATCGGAGGCTTCTATCTCAAGCCTCACAGCCTCGTAAGCAAGTTCCGGCATATTGTTTTCGGCACTTAAGTGTCCGAGAATTATCTCTTTGATACCGTCATGGAGCACGGCGGAAATAAGGCGGCCTCCGGATTCGTTGGAAAGATGTCCCCGGTCCGAAAGGATGCGCTGCTTAAGGTAATATGGGTACGGCCCCACCTGAAGCATACGCACATCGTGATTGGCCTCCGCCATGAGCACATCCGAACCCTTGAGGCAGTCCACGGTATAGTCATCAAAACACCCAAGGTCGGTAATGACGGATACTTTTTTCTTTTCGTACATGATGCGATATGCCACGGGTTCAAGGGCATCATGGGAGATCTTTATTGGATTTACGAACATGTCTCCCACGGAAAACCGGTCATCCGCGGATATCACGTTAAAAAGACTCCTGTCTAAGTTTCCAAGGGACGTACAGGATAAGATCCCGTCAATAGTACCTTTTGTGGCATAAACAGGTATTTGATACTTTCGCAAAAGAACACCCAGACCCTTTATGTGGTCTGAATGTTCATGTGTGATCAGCAATGCGTTTATATCATAAGGGCTTAATTCCAGGCCCTTTAACCCCTCTTCGATCCTTTTGCCGCTGATGCCCGCATCGATGAGTATATGGGTGGTGTCGGAACCCACATAGATCGAATTGCCGGAGGATCCGCTGGCAATACTGCACATTCTCATTAAGTATTTAATCCTTCCAGTATATTTCCATGGTGTCTCCGTTGGAAACAGAATCCATGTATTGAGCGGGCTTACCGTTATGAAGGGTCACAACTCCCTTGCCCTGAGGCTTGGAAAGGTCAAAGTCGATAAAATCAAAGACATCCACAAATACATACTCGCTCTTACCCGTAAGGGTAACGGGCTTCTTGTTTACCACAACGGTAACGGGAACGGACACGCCCGATTTGCCGGAAGCGGTTTTTACGGGATCCGCATCGGATTTTTGGGAGTTCTTTTCATCGGATGCTCCGGCATTATCACTTTCGGTGCCTGAGGTTTCTTCTCCCCCGGCATCAACGGAACCGTTATCCTGCTCCTCATCGGTGGAAGTCTCTTCGTAAGAGTCCGTATCCTCTTCGGAATATGCATTTTCGTAGGTTTCGTTGTCAAAGCCCACTGAGAAATTCTCGTAGATCTCGGTCTTTTCGTCGGCAGGCGCATTGTTTACCGTAAGACGGACATTTTTATCGAGATCAAGGGACTCAATGACGTCCGAAACATGACAGAATTCGGCAATCTCGATACGATCGTCGTCCATAATGTCATAATCGGGAAGTACCCGCTTTCCGTTGGCATAGATGGGACGAAGAACGTTTAATTTCTTTCCGTCAAAAACAATGCGGATATCTTTTTTATACTCTGGAAGTGAAGAAACCCTGACTCTGGCTCTGACGCCGGCAGTGGATTCCTTTATCACGATCTTATCGTTACATTCAACGAGACGACCGATATCAGCGGACTCTCCGTTAACGGTGATGACCGCAGCTTCACCGATCTCACCCTTGGCGATCTTGGATTTGCCGTTTACGCTGTAAGTAAGTGCTCTGCCGCGCTTGGGGAAGAGACCGTCATTGGGAAATTCTGCCTGAAGTGCCACATCGCTTACGGTAACGTGACCGTTATCGTAAAGCTTCATGCGCTTACCGTTAAAGGTAACATATATAAGATTGTTGCTGTGTTCGTAATAATTTAAGCAGATACCGATGGGAGTGACCATAAGGGAAGTCTTCAGGGCTCCCGGCTCGGTGAAATCTATCTTGCCCATTACCTCGCTTCCGCGGATGGCAACACGTTCTTTTAACAGACCAAGTTTTTCGGAAAGAGCCGGTGCAAACTCCTTGACGGTACCGCCACCGCCTACGATAAATACAGCACTGACAGGCTTGTCACCGTTTAATCGCTTGATCTCGTCGGAGATCTTGCCGGTCATCTCATCTATAACGGGCTTAAGGATCTCGGAAACTTCGGCAGCAGATATTTTCTGGGGAAGACCCATGATATCGGTGTACTCAACCTCCTGAAGGGCACCGCTCTCTCGCTTGATCTTCTCGGCCATGTCAAAGTCCACAAGACAATGCTGGGCAATAACATCCGTAAAGGCATCACCCGCCATGGGGATCATGCCGTAAGCCACAATACTGCCGTCCTTGGTGATGGAAATATCGCTGGTTCCTGCGCCAACATCCACAAGAGCGATGTTTAACATGCGGAACTTTTCGGGAATGGCAACGGAAATAGCCGCAATAGGCTCCAGAGTCAGGTTTGCGACTTCAAGTTCCGCAAGTTCAACGGCTTTGTAAAGACCGTCCACCACATCATCGGGAAGGAAGGTGGCTATGATATCGGCAGATATCTGTCTGGCCTTGTGGCCCACAAGATTACTGATGGCATAGGAATTAAGATAATACTTTACAACGGAATAACCCACGCAATAAAACTTGACATCGGAATTATCCTTCTGGGAAAACTCCCTGTAGGCCTTCTCAACACCGAGAGACATAAGGTTGGAAACGTCTTCTTCGTTGGTTTCCCTTTCTTCTTCATAGACCATGTCCACATGGGTATCAACGGTACGAAGAACACGACCTGCGGCAGCTATGCAAACCTGCTTTAAAGGCTTACCGATGGCCTCCTCGCACTGGGCCTTAACCTTCCTGATGGTCTCGGCCACACGACCGATGTCGTGGATCTGTCCGTCAAGCATGGCCCTTGTTTCATGCTCAGCAAAGCGCTGGCAAAGGACGGTGAAACGATCTCTGTTAAGGTATCCCACCGTACCCACGATGCTCCTGGTACCGATATCCAGTCCGAAGACAAGATTGTCATTCTTTGCCATTTTATCCAATCCTTTCCCTTATCTGAGAAAAAGTATCCGACCATTCACCGGAATTATCAATGGTAAAATCGGAATTTCTTCTGAATTCTTCTTCACTTAACTGACTCTGCATTATGGAATCGCATTTTTCGTCCGTATAACCTCTTGAGGCCTTCAGTCTTTCACGCCTTACGGACTCACATGCATAAACATACCACATTTCATCCACAAAATCACCATATCCGCATTCGATAAGTAAAGCAGCCTCGATAAAAAGAAAATCGATCTTGCCGGATCTTCTTTCTTTGTCCGCGATCCTTTCGATCTCCCTGCGGACTGCGGGATGGATAATGTCATTGACGCCCTGCCTCAGCGAATCGTCGGAAAAAATCTTTGAAGCCATGACTTTGCGGTCGATCTCACCGGATCCGTCAAGGACATCCTTGCCGAGAAGCTTTATCAAAGGTCTGTAACAGGGACGGCCCTTAAGACACAGGTCCTTAGCCAGTTCATCCGATACTATTATCCTGCAATTGTAATTATCCTTAAGGAAATTAAGTACACCGGTCTTGCCGGAACCCACTCCGCCGGTAATGCCTATGATCCTTAGGGCTGATCTATTTTGCATCAAACCAGGTCTCTCCCTTGTGTATGTCTATCTCAAGAGGAACGGAAAGTTCCACCGCTCCCTCCATCTCTTTTTTCAGGATCTCAATGACTTTTTCTTCTTCCCCGATCTTAGTCTCGATCAGGACTTCATCGTGAACCTGGATAAGAAGTCTCGATGCAAGTCCGGCCTTATTGAGGGCGTTGTGTATCTTGATCATTGCTATCTTCATGATATCGGCGGCGGTTCCCTGAATGGGGGCATTCATGGCAACACGCTCCCCGAACTGTCTGGTCATGAAGTTTGATTCCTTAAGTTCGGGAATGGGACGGATGCGACCGTACAGGGTCTCCGAATACCCCTTTTCTTTGGCAGCGGCAACGGTCTTATCAAGATATTCCTTGACCTTGGGATAAGTTCCAAAATAGCCCTCGATATATTTCTTGGCTTCGGAAACGGACATATCCACGTCTTTGCTGAGACCGAAGGCACTGATGCCGTAGATTATGCCGAAATTGACGGCCTTGGCCCTGCGCCTGTCCATATCCGTAACGGACTCATAGGGCTTGTTAAACACCCTGGAAGCTGTACTCCTGTGGATATCCTTACCTTCCCTGAAAGCTCTTATAAGATCTTCGTCGCCGGACATATGAGCCATTAACCGAAGCTCGATCTGCGAATAATCCGCATCAATAAAGACATATCCGGGTTCAGGATAGAAAACCTTCCTTAAAAGCCTCCCAAGCTCGGTACGGATGGGGATATTCTGAAGGTTCGGATCGCTGGAACTGATCCTTCCGGTGGCGGTAACGGTCTGATTGAAGCTTGTGTGGATCTTTCCGTCTTCAGCAATGAAATTAAGAAGCCCGTCGGCATAAGTGGATTTAAGCTTTGACAGAGTCCTGAATTCCAGTATCTTATCAACGATGGGATAATCTGCGGAAAGCTTTTCAAGCACATCTGCAGCGGTGGAATAACCGCTCTTTGTTTTCTTTCCGCCGGGAAGATTGAGTTTCCCGAAAAGTATCTCTCCAAGCTGCTTGGGGGAGTTTATGTTGAACCTCTCTCCCGCTTCGGAATAAATCTCCGTTTCCAGTTTTGAAATACCTTCAACCAGGTTCTGCCCGTAAGAAAACAGTTCGTCCCGGTTTACGGAAATACCTGCTTTTTCCATGGAAAAAAGAACATGGGAAAGGGGCATCTCCATTTCACGGTACAGCTTATAAAGGTTCTTTTCTTTAACCTTTTCAATAAGCGGATCATACAAAAGAACGGACTCTTCCGCCGCAGCGCAGGCATATTCCAAAGTGCCCTCCGGCAGGTCTTTCTTTGAACCTCTGTATCTTTGACCGTATTCTTCGCAAAGGTCTGTAAGGGGATAATCGCCCTTTAAAGGATTCAAAAGATATGCCAGAAGTTCGATATCTTCAAGCTCGTCGGAGTATCCCGGAAGGACCGGATATGTATTTTTGATCCTGTAAGATAAAAATCGGTGCGAGCCCGTATCATTAAGGCAGAAATCCCTGACATAATCTTCGGTGAACATGCCGAAAAATCTTAAAAAGCAGGTGTTGCCCCCAAAGGAAAGGGCCAAGCCTTCGCCTTTTAAGAAAAAGATCCCGGCTTTTTCAGCCTTTTTAAAGGCTTCCATGATCGCAAGGGATTCATTAAAATCCTCAATCACCGAAAAACCGGTCTTATAGATCGATACTTCTGGGGTCGCATCCTTGGATCCCACTGAAAGCTTCTCAAGTCTTTCGATTATGCTCTTTAGGGAATACTTTAAAAGCACATCCTTGGATGCGGGATTAAGAAAGCTTCCGATGCGTGCCATTTCGACATCGAATTCTATGGGTGCATCGGTCTCGATGGTGGCAAGGGTCCTGCTTAAGAATGCGGACTCTTTACCCTCCGTGAGATTCTGTTTTAAAGCCTTGCCGGAAAGGGCTTCCAGATTCTCATAGACCCCTTCAAGGCTGTGGTATTCGGAAATAAGCTTCTGGGCCGTTTTTTCTCCGATGCCCCTGACTCCGGGAATATTGTCGCTGGTATCACCCTGCAGGGCTTTGACATCGATGAATTCCAAAGGAGTAACGGAATATTTTTCTTTGACCTCGGCGGTACGATAGCTTACGGTCTCGGTCTTGTTTCCGCGGGTACTGGGGATGGATATCTTGATGTTATCGGAAGCGATCTGCAACAGATCCCTGTCTCCCGAAAGGATCGTAACGTCCATACCTTCTTTTTCGCAGCGTTTGGCAAGAGTGCCAAGGATATCGTCAGCCTCGTATCCTTCTTTTTCAAGGGATAAGATACCCATGGCAGAAAGAACCTCCCTGATTATGGGAAGCTGCATCTTAAGTTCATCGGGCATTGGAGATCTGGTGCCCTTGTAAGCCTCAAAGATCTTGTGTCTGAAGGTGGGAGCATGGGTATCCAGCGCCACCGTAAGATAATCGGGTCTTTCTTCTTCAAGGACTTTAAAAAGGATGTTTAAGAAACCGAATATGGCATTGGTATAAATGCCCGCATCGTTGGAAAGAAGGGGCACACCGTAGAAGCCCCTGTTAAGTATGGAATATCCGTCAACCAAAAGAATCTTAGCCATAATAACCCCATCAGATCAATAATACTGCAACAACAAACATCACAAAGCACAAAGCAAGGATACCTAAGGAAATGAACATCAGTCTCCTTCTGTGCATCTCCTTAAATCTGTCAGAATCCTGCTTAAGTCTTGCATTGAGACGGGTGATAAGGTTAAAATCCCCCGTTTCCTCAACGTCATTAAGGCCTTCGAACACAAGATACTGAATGGTAAGCTCTTCCTTGCAGGAAGGACAGTTCTCCACATGTTCGATGAGAGCCTTAGTGTCTTCGTCGGAAAGTTTGCTGTTTATATAGTCAGGTATAAGTCGCTCAACCTGCTTGCAATTCAGTTTAAACTGATTCATTTAAAACACCCCAAGATCAGACTAGCTCAACCTTCTCAACCGGCAGATGCCGAAGTATCGCAAGCTCCAGTTCGTTGCTGCGGATAGGTTTTGAAAGATAATCCGAAAATCCCATTGCCCTGTACTCTTCTTCCGCTCCGCTCAGAGCATTGGCTGTAAGAATGATCACCGGAGTATCGGTATTGAAGCCGTCTTCGGAGATGATCCGGAAGGTCTCGATACCATCCGGCTCCGGCATACGATGGTCCAGAAGGATGAGATCGTATTTCTTCTGCCTGCACATATCTATAGCCTGAAGCCCGCTCTTTGCGGTATCCACTTCAATAAGAGTCTTTTTGAGAAGAGCCTGCACCACCTTGAGATTGACAGCCACATCGTCCACCACAAGGATCTTAGCCTTGGGAGCTCTGAAGGTTTCGGTATAGGTGTATTCCTTCTGTTCGGCGATTAGTCTCAAAGGACCCACAGGCGAGAACGAAAGGATCTCCTGAGGAACACTGATCTTAAATACGGAACCCTCTCCTTCGATACTGCTGACACCGATGGTGCCGTTCATGAGGGTGATAAGCTCCTTGGTAATGGAAAGACCGAGACCCGTGCCCTGAATGGTGGCATTTTCTTCTTCATTGACACGACGGAAGGAATCAAACAGGAATTCCTGATCGGTCTTTGAAATACCGATACCCGTATCAGAAACGGAGATAATCAGGTTCAAATGTTTCTCGTCTATAGATTCTGACCACATCTCAACCGTAACGCCGCCCTTTTTGGTATATTTGATGGCGTTGGAGATAATGTTTGAAAGGATCTGTCTTAATCGTTTCTCGTCGCCCTTAAGACCGGAGGGAATATTCTCGTCGCATTTAAAGGTAAGATACAGTCCCTTGCCCACAGCCATCTGTTCAAAGGAATCGTTACACTCGGTAAGAAGCTTATGGGGATTGTAGCCCTCTTCAAACAGTTCCATCTTGCCGGCTTCGATCTTTGAAAAGTCCAGTATATCGTTGATAAGGCTTAACAGGATCTCACCCGAAGAACGGATGGTCTCGGCATATTCAGTCAAAGCGGGATCCTTGGTGGAGCGAAGGATCATCTCGTTCATACCCAGTACCGAGTTAAGAGGTGTCCTTATCTCGTGGGACATGTTGGCCAGGAAGGTGGACTTGGCAACGTTGGCATTCTCCGCATTGGCCTTGGCTTCATTCAATTCATTCATTAATGCCATGGTATTGGTAACATCCTCGATAAGAAGATAGGAACCTATAACACGGTTTTTTGAATCCGTCAGTTCATTAAGACGGGTAAAATAATGACAGACAACATTGCCTTCCGAATCCGTAACCACATAATCGGATTCACCGAACCTCGCATTCTTAAGCTGCAGGTTCTTACGTATGGTCTTCATGGGTTCACTGTCAAAATTAAAGGTGGCAAGATCGATGTTGAACCTGTGAAGGGAAAACTCATTGGCAAAGATACAGTTGTTTGATATGTCAAAAAGAATAAGTCCCTCACTCATATCGTCCACCGCTTTGCCTATGGTGGAATTCATAAGACTTCGGGGCACAAATATCCTGATGCTTAAGAATATCAGGAGTCCCGCTATGGCATAGAAAAGCACGGAGGCATCAAGCACCAGCGAAAATGCCATATAAACAACATTGAGGATAATGATCAATACCAGCACAAAGAAAATGATGGCATATTTGGTCCTGTAAAAGCTGTAGGTCTTGACGATCTTATAGATCAGGAATATAAAGGCAGTAATAATGGCGGCGTAATCAACAGCCAGATGCAGATAATAGAAAAAATGGAACTGGGTCTGGTAAAATACCGATCCGTCCGCTCCCGTTATCTCGTAAACCGTAAAATTATGGCCGAAGAAAAGATTTAAAATGATCGACAGAGTATCAAGGGAATAAACTATCAAAGTAGGCCATTTAAGACGCCTGGTGGCAACAAAGTGCTCGGTGTATAAAAGGCAGAAACCGGACAGCCAGTACAGGATCCAGTCGATGGAAACAAAGTACAGTATAAAAGAAAACTGGGCAACCAAAGTATCCCAGGACAAAGCAATAAAGACATTGCCCACGATGGCGAACAATGCCGCAAGCATTGCATTGCGAAGATCCCTGGCATAGTGTTCCTTATTCTTTGATAATAGTCTTGTTATAAAGCCGATGATGAGAATAGCTATACAATCAAGAATAACAAAGGTTGCCTTAAATATCATATGCCGCTCCGAAAATAAAGCCTGAAAAAATTATACATCAAAAAATACCGAAAAACAATCGAGACCGCCCTTTGGAAGCGGTCTCAATTATTATAATCCTATGGTATTAACACAATTTAGAAATTTTCAGCCTTGATCTCGAAATAGCTCTGGGGATGATAGCAGGTAGGGCAAACTTCGGGAGCGCTTTCTCCGATAACGATATGTCCGCAGTTTCTGCATTCCCAGATCTTAACACTGCTCTTCTTGAACACTTCGTCAGACTCCACGTTCTTAAGAAGCTCTCTGTACCTCTCTTCGTGATGTCTCTCTATCTCGGCAACTCTCTTAAATTTCTCCGCAAGTTCGGGGAAGCCTTCTTCCTCCGCAGTCTTGGCAAAACCCGCATACATATCGGTCCATTCGTAGTTCTCGCCTTCTGCGGCAGACTTGAGATTTTCGTCGGTGGAACCTACTCCGTAAAGCTCTTTGAACCAAAGCTTTGCATGTTCTTTTTCATTGTCGGCGGTCTTTAAAAAGATTTCGGCGATCTGTTCAAAACCGTCCTTCTTTGCCTTTGAAGCAAAGTAGGTGTATTTGTTTCTTGCCATTGATTCACCGGCAAATGCAGCCTCAAGGTTCTTTTCGGTCTGCGTACCCGCATACTTGTTACCCATAATATCTTTCTCCTTTTATTTTATTCTGCCTTCCAAAGGCCGTGAAGATTGCAATACTCATAGACAGCATCGGGTTTTTCACCCTTTCTCAGAACAAACAGAGCCTCGGGTTTTTCACCGGGATTTAAATATTTGATCTGGAAACTGTCGCCTGCGGTAAGAGCCACAAAGGTAATATAATGTTCGGGAAGCATGGGATGATCCACGGATCCGACATTGACCGTAACGACATTACCTTCCTGCGAAACAACGGGCACGTGCTTTTCATAAGCGCCGTCCGATGTGCCGGGTACAAGTTCGGTCATAGGGGAACCGCAGCAGATAACGGGAACTCCGGAATTCTTGACCTTGACCACAATGTTTCCGCAATGCTCACATCTGTAAAACCTTAAATCCATTTTGTAACCCTCCTTTTTGATCGATCAAACCTTGGGAAGCTTGCTCAGAGATGCCTTGATCTCGTCATCCGTGGGGATGTAATCTTCCATAAGTCCGTCATTAAACTTCTGATAAGCAACCATATCAAAATATCCGGTTCCTGTAAGACCGAATACGATGGTCTTTTCTTCTCCCGTTTCTTTGCACTTCAAAGCTTCGTCAATGGCAACTCTGATGGCGTGAGAGCTTTCGGGAGCGGGAAGGATTCCCTCAATGCGTGCAAACATCTGGGCAGCCTCGAATACATCGGTCTGCTTGACACTGCGTGCTTCGATAAGTCCGTCATCGTAAGCCTGGGAAAGAGTTGAACTCATTCCGTGATAACGAAGGCCTCCCGCATGATTGGGAGCAGGCATAAAGCTGCTTCCGAGAGTGTACATCTTGGCAAGAGGACAAACCATACCGGTATCGCAGAAATCATAAGCATAGGTGCCTCTGGTGAAGCTTGGACAGGAAGCGGGTTCAACGGCAATGATCCGATAATCGGCCTCGCCGCGAAGCTTTTCTCCAAGAAAAGGTGCGATAAGCCCTCCGAGGTTTGAACCGCCGCCGGCACAACCGATGATCATGTCAGCCTTGACACCGTATTTATCCAAGGCGGCCTTAGTCTCAAGACCGATGACCGACTGATGCAAAAGAACCTGGTTAAGCACGCTTCCCAGAACATATCTGTATCCGGGAGTGTGGGTGGCAACTTCAACCGCTTCGGAAATAGCACATCCGAGACTTCCGTTGGTGCCGGGGAATTTGCTAAGGATCTCTCTTCCGATCTCGGTGGTCTCGGAAGGTGAAGGGGTTACGCTCGCGCCGTATGTGCGCATGACTTCTCTTCTGAAGGGCTTCTGCTCGTAAGAAACTTTGACCATGTAAACCTTACAGTCAAGTCCGAAATAAGCACATGCCATGGAAAGTGCTGTACCCCACTGTCCGGCACCGGTCTCTGTGGTGACACCCTTAAGGCCCTGTTTTTTTGCGTAATATGCCTGAGCGATGGCGGAATTTAACTTGTGGCTTCCGCTTGTGTTGTTACCTTCGAATTTGTAGTAGATCTTTGCGGGAGTCTTAAGCTTTTCTTCAAGACAATAGGCTCTTACCAGGGGAGCGGGTCTGTACATCTTGTAGAAATTCCTGATCTCCTCGGGTATCTCTATATAGGGAGTAGTATCATCCAGCTCCTGCTTTACAAGTTCATCGCAGAATACGGCAGAAAGTTCATCGGCCGTCATGGGTTTAAGCGTTCCCGGATTAAGGAGGGGAGCCGGCTTGTTTTTCATATGTGCGCGAACGTTGTACCAGGCTGTGGGTATCTCGGATTCGCTTAAATAGATCTTGTAAGGGATTTCTTTGGACATGGTTTTCTCCTTTGATTTACACTTTTGATATTATAACATATTGACCCGATATTCTCAATGATACTCCGCTATATCCAGGATCAGTTTTTCGGTCTTTTCCCATCCGAGGCAAGGGTCCGTAATGGACTTTCCGTAAATTCCCTCACCTATCTTCTGGGCACCGTCCTCAATGTAGCTTTCCACCATAAAGCCCTTTAACAGCTTTGATATGCTTTCGTTATGTCGGGCGGAATTGAGCACATCCTGAATGATCCTGGGCTGTTCGAAAGGATTCTTGTTGGAATTTGAGTGATTGGTGTCAATGATCACCCCGGGATTCTTAAGATTCTTTGCTTCGTAGGTGTCGCAAAGTCTTACAAGATCCTCGTAATGATAGTTGGGAATGGCCTGCCCGTGCTTATTAGTGCTTCCTCTTAAGATGGCATGGGCGTGAGGGTTACCGCTTGAGTGAACCTCCCATCCCCTGTAGATAAAGGAATGACCGTGCTGCGCCGCAAGTATCGCGTTAAGCATAACGGAATAATCACCACTGGTGGGGTTTTTCATGCCCACAGGAACATCGATACCGCTGGCGGTAAGCCTGTGCTGCTGGTCTTCCACGCTTCTGGCTCCTACGGCGACATATGCAAGAAGATCGTCAAGATACTGGTAATTTTCGGGATAAAGCATCTCATCGGCACAGATAAAGCCGGTTTCACCTATGGCTCTTAAGTGCATGTGTCTTGTGGCTATAAGCCCCTTAAACAGGTCGGATTTGCCCGTGGGATCCGGCTGATGGAGCATGCCCTTATAGCCTTCTCCCGTGGTCCTGGGCTTATTGGTATAGATCCTTGGGATGATGAGGACCTTATCCTTAACCTTTTCCTGCAAAGGTGCAAGCCTTGAAATATAATCTATGACGCTGTCTTCAATATCTGCGGAACAGGGGCCGATGATAAGGATAAGCTTATCGGACCTTCCTTCAAAAACAGCTTTTATCTCTTCTCTTCGCTCCGCTATCCTTTTGTTGGTCTCATCGGATATGGGAAACATCTCCTTGATCTCCGAAGGAAGGGCAAGTTTTCTTTCAAATTCCATGTTCATATAAAATACTCCGATCAGTTTTTCTTTTTATCGAACAAAGCACGTCTGGCGGTGGAAAGACGCATCTTTTCTTTGAGTCCTTCGGCATCGTCCTGTTCGATAAGTTCTTTTATCCTGCAAAATTCGTTTATAAAAAGATCCATTTCTTTGAGGAGTGATTCTTTGTTGGCAAAGAAAAGCTCGCTCCACATATTTTCGTTGATCCTGGCTATCCTGGTAAGATCCCGGAAGGAATCTCCCGTATACTCCACCAGATGCTCGTTATCAGTGCAGGTCATGAGAGAAACGGCTATGCAGTGGGTAAGCTGTGAAACAAAGGCTATAACACGATCGTGTTCTTTCGGAGAAAGCACGCTCACCCGCCTGAAGCCAAGGATCCTTCCAAGGCGCTTGCACCATTCTACCGCAGCTTCGGTGTTTTTATCTGTTGCAACCACAATATAGTTAGCATCCTTGAATATGGTGTCATCACTGTTTTGAACTCCGGAAAGTTCTCGGCCCGCCATGGGATGGGCGGCGATAAATTCCGCATCCGCCCGTAAGATGTTTTGTACATCGTCTACGATACAGGATTTAACGCCGGTAACATCGGTTATCCTGATGCCTGGTTTGAAAAGATGCTGATTATTTAAGATCCAGGCGCAAACATCCTTGGGATAAAGAGCAAGGATTATAACATCGGCAGTGGAAATAAGTTCAGGATCAGCTTCCGTACTTCCATCATCGATTATCTCATTCTTTATGGCATAGTCAATGGAATTCGGATCTTTATCTATTGCATAGACATTGTATCCGATCCTTTTAAGGGCTTTGGCGTAACTTCCGCCGATAAGGCCAAGACCCACTATAAGTACTCGACTTTCATTTATCCATTCCATCTTAAACTTCCTCAAACCCGATGCCAAGTTCTTTGATGACATCAAAATAATCGGGATAACTTTTGGCTACCGCTTCTACGCCTTCGATCTCTCCTCCGATCAAAGAAAGAAGAGTCACGTCAGACATAACGATCCTGTGGTCGTTATGCCCGAAAAGAACCTCCGACGGTTTCTTTAAGCCGGAGCTTTCGATGCTCACACTGTTTTCAGAAACCACACAGAATACTCCGAATTTCGAAAGTTCTTCGGCCATTGCGGCGGCACGGTCGCTTTCTTTTATCTTTAAGCGTGCAGTTCCGGTCAAGGTGCCTCCGCCCCGCACAGCCATAAGAGCCATAAGTACAGGTCCCAGATCCGGGCAGTCGCTTATATCGATAACAGGCTTCTTTACGCTTAAAAGCATGTTAAAGTACTTTTTGTAAATTCTGTCTCCCTGAAGGCTATCCTGAGCCAGTCCTTCCACCGAGACTTTGCCGCCGCACAGATTAAAAGCATCAAGGAAGGCGGCATTGGAATAATCCCCTTCCACGGAGATATCCCGTGCAGAAAGTCTGCCTCCTGCTATCCTGATCCGGTTTCCCTCGATTTCTCCATCGACTCCGAAAGCCTTAAGGGCCTGAAGGGTCAGTCCGATATACGACAGACTCTCGATCCGCCCCGTAAGAGTAACGGAGGACTCAATTCCGGATAAAGAAAGGGCAAACAAAAGCCCTGTAGCAAACTGGCTGCTGATATTTCCGGGGATGGTATAATCTCTTTCTTTAAGAGATCCCGCCACGATAATACTCTGACCGGATCTTTCAAACTCTATCCCATCCTGTTTTGCTATATCCTCGTAAACGGAGAAGGGACGGCTCAGAAGTCTTTCGCTACCGGTAAAACTTGCTTTCCCGCAAAGCATCATGGCAATGGGCATCATTAATCTGATGGTGCTCCCCGATTCTCTGCAGTTAAAAGAAACCGAATCTTTTCTTTGTCCGGTTATACCCGTAACAGTTACGACATCAGCATCAGTTTTTACTTTGGCTCCCAAAGCCCTGATACAGTCAATGGTTGCAAGGATATCCTCGGAAAAAGCAACATTTGATATCCGACTGGTCCCTCCGGCCAGAGCGGCACAGATAAGATATCTGTGAGCAAGACTTTTGGAGGGAGGCGCGGTTACCGTACCTGAGGCAACAGATTTTTCAATACGATATTTCATTGATCAACTCCCGCAAGAAAATCCATGGCTTCAAGATAACCTTTGACACCATGACCGGATATGGTCTTTTGGCAGGCAGCTCTAACGTAGCTTATCTTTCGGAATTCCTCTCTGGAATCAACATCCGAAATGTGTACTTCCACGGCCGGAATGGAAACGGCCTTAAGAGCGTCAAGGATTGCCACGCTTGTGTGTGTATAGGCTCCGGGATTTATGACAATACCGTCAACAAGTCCGTAACAGGCCTGTATCTCATCCACAAGATCGCCTTCATGGTTACTTTGGAACACATCAACGGAAACGCCGATCTTAAGAGCATGCTCCTTTATAAGCTCAACAAGATCCGAGTAGGTGGTGCGGCCGTAAATATCAGGTTCACGCACTCCCAGCATATTTAGATTGGGCCCGTTTATAACTTTAATACGCATCCAGTTTTCTCCCGATCTCCTCCGCAAGGCTTTCGGGTGTACCCAAAACCTTAACGGTAATATCAGACACTTCCCTGTAGATGGGAAGGCGTTCTTCGTACAGTTTCTTTATCTTGTCTTCGGTATTTCCCAAAGGCCTGTCATCCGTGGGAACGATATCCGAAAGATCACGGTCAAGGAATACGACGATTCCGTTCTTTTTAAGATTACGGACATTGGTCCTGTCAAGGACGGCACCACCTCCGGTAGAAATGATAACATTTTTTCTTTCGGAACACAAAGCAACCGTTTCAGACTCAACCCGCCTAAAATAGGCTTCGCCCTCTCCCGCAAAAATGTCGCTTATCTCTCTATTTTCCTTATCGACGATCAATTTATCGGTGTCAACAAGATCCATTGACAGTTTCCCGGCTAAGATCTTTCCGACGGTGCTCTTACCCGATCCCGGCATCCCCACAAGAGAGATATTGCCCTTTAAGAGCCTGATCCTTCGATAGATCTCATCGGTTTTTTCTGCAGGAATATTCTCAGAAAGAAAAAGTTCGGCAGCCCTCATGGCCTGCTCCGTCAGCATATAAAGACCGCCTGCGGCCTTTATGCCCTTTTCTTTGGCCTTGAGGATCAGTTTTGTATTAATGGGATTATATATAACATCCAAAACACCCCTAAGGGATTTAAAGGGTTCAAGGTCTATGGGCTCGGCATCGACTCTTCCAAACATTCCGACGGGGGTGGTATTGACTATTATATCCGCATCACAATGTTTTGACACCGCTTCCTCATAGGAGATCACCGGGGGATTTGCGGTGCGGCTGACCTTGATGATCTCTTTGGCTCCGAGATCCTTAAGGACATGATAGGCGGTTTTAGATGTACCTCCCGTACCGAGAATAAGCACCTTGGCCCCGGAAACAACCATTTTCTCATGGAGGATCAGCGCTTTAAAGCCGAAATAATCCGTATTGTAGCCCGTAAGTCGACCGTTTCTGTTAACTACGGTATTCACGGCACCGATCTTTAAAGCGGATTCATGTACCTCATCAAGATAAGGAATGACGGTTTCCTTATATGGGATCGTAACATTGATCCCTTTAAAATCCCGTTCTTCGAAAAACCGGTCCAGTTCTTCTCCCTTTATCTCCTTAAGCTCATAGGAATACTTCCCAAGCATCTCATGGATCTCTTTGGAATAGCTGTGTCCCAGTTTTTCGGCTATAAGTCCGTATTCCATCACTTATCTCCCTTAAAGAAATCGGTTCCGAACCTGGAAGCCAAAAGATCGTAAACGCAAAGAGCCGTCATACTGTCGACCACAACCCTTGCCCTGTGTATTATGGCGGGATCGTGACGCCCCTGTATTGAAAGCTTTGTATCTTTGCCCGAATCAAGCAAAACGGTATCCTGCTCCTTGTAGATGGAGGGAGTTGGCTTAACCGCCGATCTTATTATGATCGGCATTCCGTTGGTGATACCCCCGTTTATGCCGCCGTTATTGTTGGACTTTGTTCTGATGCTGCCGTTATCGTTATAAAAAGCATCGTTAAACTCGCTTCCGTATCCTCCCGCAAGATCAAAACCCGCTCCGAACTGAACGCCTTTGATGCCGGGAATACTGTACAATCCGTGAGAAAGAACACTTTCCACAGAATCAAACCAGGGCTCTCCCACGCCGGCAGGCATACCGTATACAACAGTCTCCAGCACTCCGCCGATGCTGTCAAGCTTTGCGGCAGTATCCTCTATCTTTGCTACCATCTGCTTTTCCGCATTTTCGTCAAGGACCGCAAATACCTTATGAGAAAGCACCTCTATGTCTTTCCCGTAATCCGAGAAATCCCTGTCCTTGATATCTCCGAGGCTCTTTATATGAGTCCCGATGACAATCCCTTTATCCTTAAGAGCGGGTATCACAACGGCACCGGCAGCCACCAGTGCTGCGGTAATGCGGCCGCTGAAATGTCCGCCGCCTCTATAGTCTTCAAAACCGTGATACTTCATCCTTGCAGTAAAATCAGCGTGTCCCGGACGGGCAGGCCGCTCGGTTTCTTCTCCGTAATCCGAGCTTTTCTGGACCGTATTGGGTATAAGTATGCAAAGGGGCGTTCCCGTGGTCTTTCCGTTATAAACGCCGCTTGCAAAAGAAAACTCATCGGCTTCCACTCTTTTTGTGGAGATCTTGCCGGAAGGACGCCTTAAAAGCAACTGATCCTTTATGAATTCAACATCAATATCCATTCCGGGAGCAAGACCGTCAAGCACAGCCCCGATGTATGGGCCGTGACTCTCTCCGAAAAGTGTTATGCTCAAGCTGTTTCCGAATGTATTTTTCATAACTTATCCTTTACAAGGTTTCAGAATCTATGGCGTAAGAGCCGAGAACCTTAAGTGCCATACAGTGCCTGTCAAGGTCTTTGAGCATTTCCTCTCCTTCTTTGGAGGACAGTTTTCCCTCGACCTCTACATAGAAATAATACTGCCACGCCGTATTCTTCACGGGACGGCTCCTTAAGACCCTCATGCTGTAGCCGTGCTTACCGATGACAGCAATGGCATCGGCAAGGCCTCCCGCTTCATTTTTGACGGTAAACATAAGGATATAGGAACTGAGTCTTTCATTACTTACTATACTCTCGCGGCTCTTTGAAAACACTGCAAATCTTGTGGTGTTCACGCTTGATTCGTTGATATCGTGATCGAGTATGGAAAGTCCGTATAATTCCGCTGTTTCTTTGCTTGCTATGGCTGCAATGCCCGGGTCTTTCCTGTCAGCTACTTCTTTGGCGGCTCTTGCGGTATTGGAGGCCTGTTCGATCTTAAATCCGTGGTCACTGATATATTCGCTGCACTGTTCAAGAGCCTGGGGATGGCTGATGACCGTCTTGATATCGGTAATCGTCGTTCCTTTAATCCCCAGAAGGTTCTGGGATATCTTGAGGGCATAAACTCCGTTGATATAAAGATCTCCCTCATACATAAGGTCCATGACCTGGCCCACTTCACCGGCGGAACTGTTTTCAATGGGAAGCACCGCAGCATCACAGTCTCCCGTTACAACAGCCTTGTAAGCCTCCCTGAAACTTCCGAAGGAAACCTTGTTTCCATCCGGGAATACCCTGTCAACGGCAATACTCGCAAAAGAACCCTCTATCCCGCTGTAAGCGATATTTGCACCTTCCATGAGCTTATGCTGATAACGCTTGGATATATCCATAACATTCTGCATAAACTGAAGATAATAGGGTCTGAGGGTAAGATCCTCTATGAGTTTACCGTTCTTTTCCAAAAGTTCCCGCTCTCTCACGGGATCGTATACCTTAAGGCCGTTTTCGATCTTATACTTGCCGATCATCTCGGCACAATGCATGCGTTTTTCGAAAAGTGCCGCCATTTTGGCATCGATCTCTTCTATATGTTTTCTTTCTACAGTGATATCCAACATAAAAATCCTTTTCTGCTTTAAAGTGATACATTATCCGTTTACAAAAAGGCGGCTCCGAACGAAAAAGAACAGAACCGCACCTTGTGATAATTATAGCAACAGGCTAAAAAAAATCAATAATAAGTTTATTTTTCGACTCTTAACCCCTCAGAGATGGTGCCGCCGCCGAGAACAATATCACCGTCGTAAAATACTACGGACTGTCCCGGTGTTACGGCTCTTACGGGCTCGTCAAACTCAAATCTCAATCTGTTATTCTCAAGGACATAGAGAGTTCCGGGCTTTTCTTCCATTCTGTAGCGGACCTTGGCGCTGCAGCGAAGTCCGTTAGGTATCGGATCACCCGATATCCAATTGTTGTCTTCGGAAATTACGGTCTTAGAAAAAAGATCTTCATTGTCGCCGAGAATGACTTCGTTCTTTGAAACATCTATGCCGCATACATAAACGGGTTTTCCAAGGGCAAGCTTTAAACCCTTTCTCTGTCCGATGGTATAGTGAATTATACCCTCATGTGTTCCCAAAACATTACCGGAAAGATCCGTAAAATTACCGGGTACGGAAGGCTTTTGGGTCTGCCTTTCAACAAAACCGGCATAATCTCCGTCCGGTACAAAACATATATCCTGGCTTTCGGCCTTGTGCGCATTGTAAAAGCCGTGAGAATCGGCGATGGCTCTTACCTCGGGCTTTGAAAGATTGCCTAAAGGAAAAGAAACATGGGAAAGTTCTTCCTGGGTAAACCTGAAAAGAACATAGCTTTGATCCTTGGCCGGATCCTTGGCTTTCTTAAGGAGGAACCTGTCCCCTTCTTTTTCAATCCTGGCATAATGGCCGGTTACGATAAAGTCACAGTTCAGCTCTCTCATACGGTCGAAAAGCTTGCTGAACTTAAGATAACGGTTACAGTCTATGCAAGGATTGGGAGTCCTGCCGCAAAGATAGCAGGCAGTAAAATGATCGATGACTTTTTCTTTAAACTCATCCTTAAGATTAAAGACATAAAAAGGCATGCCAAGCTTATAGGCCACACTTCTGGCATCTTCAACGTCGTCCAGGGAACAGCAGGAACGCTCGGTCTTCTCTGTTTCGGCGTCAAAAAGCTTCATGTTGCAGCCAACGGCCTCTGCTCCGGATTCAATTGTAAGGGCGGCGGCAACGCTGGAATCAACGCCTCCGCTCATGGCGATCAGAGCCTTCATGCAAGATCCTTTCAAAAAACCTTATAAAAAGAAAACGCGAAGAAAAACTTCGCGCAACCTTTGGATGGGAGACCCCCGCAATTAAATTTGCTTCGCAAAGGGCGGGGGCTGTGTCCTCTCACTGCGTTCGAGGACGAATGCCGGCGATGGGACTTGAACCCATACGTTGTTGCCAACAACAGATTTTGAGTCTGCCTCGTCTGCCATTCCGACACGCCGGCGTGCCGTACAACATGATAGATATTATCATAAAAATATATGCGTGGCAAGAAAAAACTGGTGTCAAATATTATCGATCTGCCAATCAATGGGAGTACTGCCGTTGGCTTCGAGAAACTGATTTGCTTTTTTAAAATGTCCGCAGCCGAAAAAGCCGTTATATGCCGACAAAGGGCTTGGATGCACAGTTTCAAGCATCATATGTTTCGGATTTGTTATAAGGTTCTTTTTACTTCTGGCATTGGAACCCCAAAGAAGATACACGATGGGGCGGTCCTCACCGTTTAGAGCCGAAATCACGGCATCCGTAAACTGTTCCCAGCCCTTTCCTTTGTGGGAATTGGCCTCACCCTTTCGAACCGTCAGGACCGTATTGAGCAAAAGAACGCCCTGATCCGCCCACTTGACAAGATATCCGTTATTTGGAATATAAAGTCCCAGTTCATCCTTCAGTTCTTTGTACATGTTCTGAAGCGAAGGCGGAGTCTTGACTCCGGGTTTCACGGAAAAACTCATGCCGTGAGCCTGCCCCGGTTCATGATAAGGATCCTGCCCGAGGATCACGACCTTGACTTTGTCGATGGGTGTATGCTCCAGAGCACTGAAGATCTCATCGGAAGGCGGATAGATCACTCTGGTGGAATATTCATTTTTTATAAACTCATAAAGTGCCTTGTAATAAGGTTTGGAAAACTCCTCCTTAAGATAAGGCAGCCAGGAATTTGAGATCAATTAAACGCTCCTTACGGAAACTCCGTTTTCCGCCAAATATTTTTTCAGATCTTTGATGCCGATCTCTTTGAAATGAAAGAGGCTTGCCGCAAGAGCCGCATCCGCTTTGCCTTCGGAAAAAACATCGGTAAAATCGGAAAGTTTCCCGGCGCCGCCGGAAGCAATAACCGGTATGTTCACGCACTCGGACACTGCCCTTGTCAGGGAGAGATCAAATCCTGACTTGGTCCCGTCCTTGTCCATGCTGGTAAGAAGGATCTCGCCTGCGCCAAGCGCACATGCTTTCTTTGCCCATTCCACCGCATCGATCCCGCAGTCTACTCTTCCGCCGTTCTTGAATATATTCCAGCCGGTGCCGTCGGCCCTTCTTTTGGCATCAATGGCAACTACCACGCACTGGCTTCCGAATTTTTCTGCAGCTTCTGCAATAAGATTCGGATTCATGATGGCTGCACTGTTTACGGCAACCTTATCCGCACCGGCACGAAGAATGGACTTAAAATCATCAACGGTCCTGATACCGCCACCCACCGTAAAGGGAATGAACAGTTTGGAGGCCACCGCCCGGACCATGTCAACTACTGTGGCTCTGTTATCGCTTGAAGCGGTAATATCAAGGAAGACCAGTTCGTCGGCACCTTCTTTGTCATAAAGAACGGCCTGCTCCACAGGGTCTCCCGCATCTATGAGATTAACAAAATTTACGCCTTTGACAACTCTGCCGTTATTAATGTCAAGGCAGGGAATAATACGTTTCGTATACATGATCAGACCTTTAAAGTTGCGAAGTTTTTAAGGATAGAAAGACCGATATCGGAACTCTTTTCGGGATGAAACTGACATCCGAAGATATTGTCATGTTCAACGGCTGCATGAACCGTCACCCCGTAATCGCATTCCGCTGCCACATCGGATCTGTCGAAAGCCCTGACATAATATGAATGGACAAAATAAACGAATGAATTATCGGGTATGCCCTTAAACAATTTGCTCTCTTTGGGAAAAGAAAGAGAATTCCATCCTATCTGGGGAACTTTTAGCCCGGTATCCGAAGGGATCCTGAGGCATTCGCCCCTAAGAAACGACAGGCCTGTCACCTCTTTGCTTTCTTCGCTCTTTTCAAATAAAAGCTGCATTCCGAGGCAGATTCCCAAAAATGGTTTACCGGAACTTACAAAATCTTTGAGGACTCCCGTCAGTTCAAATGAATCCAGGTTCTTCACCGCGTCCCCGAAAGCACCAACTCCCGGAAGGATAACCCGGTCGGCACCGAGGATGTCACTTTTATTTCTTGTGAAAATGTACTTTTCCCCCAAAAAATCAAGGGCTTTGCAGACGCTCATTATATTTCCGGCGTCATAATCAACTACGGCTATCATATTACATTCCTTCCTCGGGAAGAACATCATCGTATACCACCGGTTCCTCTATGACAGGAGGAACAAAGGGGCCCGGTAAAGGCTCATTGGGGTCGATGAATTCGCTTCCTTCAGCGATACTCTTTACTCTCAGCGAATATTCAAGATCGGATTCTATGGCGTTTATGGCTCTGGCGTCGGTTTCCGTAAGGTTATAGTACAGGGAAAGCGCAGCCACCACATTGGCATAGGCTTCGTTAAACTGCTTTTCGGCGCCAACCGTTTCCGCAGTGATAAGCCAGGTCTCATAGTTCGCCACACCCTGCAAAAGCTGATCCAGTGCTTCTGAATATTTGCCCATATTTCTGTAAGCGTAGAAAGCATCGTACTTGTGCTTCATCTTAAGGATAACTTCGGAGCTTTCGAAAAGCGCCTGATCCTTGGCATTTAATTTTTCTCCGAAGAAGCTCTTGTAGGTCGTCTCATAGTCACCGTGATAATATGCGTTTCTGGCCTGACCGTCTATGATGACCCTTGGAAGGATATTCACCACAATCAAAATTGCAGCCAGAAAACTTGCACACATGATGAGTATCAGGCGCACATTCTTCTTGGAAAGGGGTTTTCCGGGGTCGATATCAAGAACAAGGGGCTTTCTTTCTTTCTTTTCCTTCTTGGGTTTAACGGCCTTGTCAATGTCCTCGACCTCTTCGCCGTTTTCATCCACAGCGCCGCCTTTTTTGCCCTTCTTGCCCTTCTTTTTCTTCTTTTTCTTTTTGCCGTCTTCCTCTTCCTGATCCATCTGCTCGAGGATCTCTTTATTCTCACCGGGAACATCCTCAAAGTTCTCCTGCTTTTCGGACGGAGCGGCATCGCTGACCTTGAGAAGACTCTCCTCCTCTTCGTCGGATTCTTCTTCCTTGGTCAGGAAAGAAAGAAGTGCCATAAGCTTGCTCGGCTTCTTTTCTTTCTTTTTCTTTTCTTTTTCTTTTTTCTTGGCTGCCTTCAGATCATCATTGTACTTGGCTTCCTTGGCATTTAAGTATTCCAGTTCGGCCTCGCGCTTTTCCTTAGCCTTGGCAGCGGCATGCTCTTCCTCTTCCTGCTGGGAAACGGCATCGTTAAGAAGGGACAGCATATCTGCCTCTTCATCGGAATCGCTGACCTCGTTACTGTCGATACTCTTTAAAAGATCGGAGATCTCGCTGAGTTCCGAATCTGCGGAAAGATCCGCATCAAGACTGTCGGCTTCGCCCTCAGTTTCGGGTTCTATGGTGGTAGTCGGTGATTTGTCAACTATTCCGAAATCGCTCTCCAGGGAATCAAGATCCGAAAGATCGACCTCCACCTCGCTCTTTCCGGTTGTAGGCTCGGAAGAAGAAGCCTGGTTAAGCAAGGCCTCAATCTCATCCTGACTCATGCTGTGGCTCTCCTCCGCAGCAGCATCAGCAAGCTTTTCGGCCTCGGAAGGCTCGGAAAGTTCTGAAAGCAGGTTATTTATGGCATCGGCATCAAGAGTGGAGGATTCCTCTTCGGAAGAATCAGATTTAAGGAGTTCTTCCAGTGCGGAATCATCGGTGCTCTCGGCGCTCTCGGTTTCTTCGGCTGTGTTATCTCCTGCAAGCAATGCCTCCATTGCGGAAACTTCATCGGGAGAAAGTTCAGTTTCCTCGACAGCAGGTTCTTCCGTTGCAGGGGGTTCGTTGCCGGCTTCCTGGGCTTTAAGAAGGGCCTCGATCTCATCCTGACTCATCATACCACCGTCTGAAGAGGCGGGCACAGGTGCGGGTGCAGGTGAGGGTTCGGGCTCGGGAGCGGGCTCTTCAGCTGGAGTTTCTTCAACTACTGGTTCTGCGGGTGCTTCGGCAGCCTGCTGCGCTGCAAACAAAGCTGCTATGGCGTCAGCATCAAGAATTCCGTTATCGTTAGCCGCCGGTGTGGGCGCAGGTTCAGGTTCTGGAGTGGGCTCGGGTTCATGAGCGGGCTCTTCGGCAGGAGTTTCTTCAACTGCAGGCTCTGCGGGTGCTTCCTCGGTCATAAGAGGTTCTTCGACCGGTACTTCTTCGGCCACAGATTCTGCAGGTGCTTCCTCTGCAGGTGCTTCGGCAGCTTGTTGCGCTGCAAACAAAGCTGCTATGGCGTCAGCATCAAGAATTCCGTTATCGTTAGCCGCCGGTGTGGGTGCGGGAGCAGGTTCTGGAGTGGGCTCGGGTTCGGGAGCAGGTTCAGGTTCGGAAGCCGGCTCGGGTTCAGGAGCGGGCTCTTCAACCACTGCAGGCTCTTCTTCAATTGCCGAAGGTTTTTCCTCGACAGCAGGTATATCTTCAAGTGATTTCAGGAGATCTTCAACTGAAGGTTCTTCTTCCGCAGCTGCAACCGATTCTTCAACCGCTACAGGCTCTTCAACCACAGCAGGTTCTTCAGCCGCAGGTTCTTCAGCCGCTGCAGGTTCTTCAGCCGCAACAGGCTCCTCCTCTACTGCAGGAATATCTTCCAAAGATTTAAGCAAATCTTCAACAGAAGGCTCCTCAGCAACGGATTCTTCCTCGACAGCAGGTATATCTTCAAGAGATTTCAGGAGTTCTTCAACTGAAGGTTCTTCTTCCGTTGCTGCTACAGACTCTTCAACCGCTGCAGGTTCTTCAGCAGCAGGTTCTTCAGCAACTGCAGGCTCTTCAGCCGCAACAGGCTCCTCCTCCACCGCAGGAATATCTTCCAAAGATTTAAGCAAATCTTCAACAGAAGGCTCTTCCGCAACGGATTCTTCCTCTGTGGCAGGAGTATCTTCAAGAGACTTCAAAAGATCATCAACTGAAGGTTCCTCTTCCGCAGCTGCTACAGGCTCTTCAACTGCTATAGGTTCTTCAACTGCCGAAGGTTCTTCCTCGACTGCAGGTATATCCTCAAGTGACTTCAAAAGATCTTCAACGGAAGGTTCCTCTTCCGCAGCTGCTACAGGCTCTTCAACTGCTATAGGTTCTTCAACTGCCGAAGGTTCTTCCTCGACTGCTGGTATATCCTCAAGTGACTTCAAAAGATCTTCAAC
>JAEEGT010000232.1 GCA_016280465.1 Lachnospiraceae bacterium
AGTCTCCGGGAGTATGGGTATGTTCGCTTTGATTCTCCGTTGCGGGAGTATTATCCTGTTGCTGCGGCTCAGGCTCGGGCTGAGGTTCAAGCCGTTCTCCCGCGCCTTCAAGTATGGTCACAAGTCGCTCCACACTCTCCTCGGGAAGTCTGTCGTAATCAAGTGACCAGCGTGTGTCACCGTCTTTGTCCTTCATGAATTCGGAACCCTTCTCGGTTCCCTTTATAACGGCGGATTCGCCCACTTCAAAGATTTCCGGGGTATCCGTGAATTTGCCCTCTTTGGTACGGGTATTGACGGATACGGAACCTTTCTCCACTTCAAGAAGAGTATAGGATTTCTGCGTCCCGCTTTTATATACCGTAACTCTGAAACTGGTACCCCGCACAGCCATGGTGGATGTGGGAGTATCTACCTGCCAGAATTCCCCTTCTTTTAACTTTTCATCAAGAGTGCTCAGGGTGGAACCGGAATCCATGACGATCCGCACACCCTTACCCGTAAGAATGTTACCGGTCTCAATCTTGAAACTTGTCTCGGGATCGGCTTTTAAATATTTGTTGCTGTCGGCACAAAGGGTCAAAGAACTTTCTTTGGCAACCTCAACATAGTCTCCGTCCACCAGATGTTCACCGGCTATGAGGGTACCGTTCTTGGCGCCTCCGCTGACGGCCACCCGGCCCTTGACCTCGTTGACCACTACATTTCGGAACTTAAGGTCCTGATATTTTAGAACCACATACACTATTCCGACTATCAGGCTCACGCCCAGTAAAAATACTAAAAATTTCCCCAATGCCTTTTTCATGCGCATTTCCCCTCTTATGCAAACGCAAAGTTTACAGGCACAATCTGTCTCAGTTACTTAAAGGGGCGGCCTCGGCAGGGATCCGGTCAAGACACTCCTTTAAATAATCTACTAGTCTCTTCTCAATATCACCCTTATCCGCCATGTCATACATGATGGCAAAAGCCTTCTCCTTGGGTATGGGCTTCTTGTACGGTCTGTCTGTAGCAAGCAACGCATCGCAGATATCCGCAACGGTCATGATACGGGCATCAAGCGGCAGATCCTCTGCGGTAAGGTGATTGGGATAACCGCGGCCGTTCATGAGCTCATGGTGCATTGCCGCCCACTTGGGTGAATTCTTAAAGTATGAATTAAAGTGAACCTTATCAAGGATCTTCTTGGTGATGACCACGTGGCTTTCCATGATGCCGCGTTCTTCGGCCGTAAGAGTACCCTTGATGATGCTCATGCACTTCTTTTCTTCTTCGGTGAAAAGAGCTTCAACGCCGTCATCGGTCTCCACGGTATCGTTAAGGGATTTGGTAAGACGGGCATTGAGTTCGTCGTTGATAAAGCCTACGCCGTTTGCTTCAAAAGCAACTGCCAATGCTTCATCCACCTTCTTTGCTTCGGCCTCGTAGGTTGCTTCGTCCATCTTTCCTTCCAGGAATCTTATCTTAAGCTTGAGTTTAAGTGAACCCAGACGGCTTTCCAGTTCTTTTTCATGACCCGCAAGACGGGTAGCCTTGTTCATAACGGAAAGGGGAATGACAAGCTTTCCTATGTCGTGAAGGAGGGCGCCCATGACAAGCTGCTCTTTTCTGTTGGGAGTAAAGAAATCCTCCGTCTCTCCCTTGTCATGAAGCTCGTTGATATAATCCGCAAGCCTGCCGCAGTAATCCGCTACCTTGCGGGTGTGGCTGGCGTTGTAGGGGGTTCTTTCGTCGATTGCGGCGGCCATTGCTTCGGTGAAGGACCACATCTGATCCTTTAATTCTTCCTGATACCGCATATTGGTAACGGCCACAGCAGTCTGGGAAGCAAGGGAGAAGATAACCTCCTCAAGGGATTTATCGAAGGGAATGATCTCGCCCTTTTCGTTGAGAGCGTTTAAAAGCTGAAGCACTCCCACGGTACGATCATCGTTGTCGACAAGAGGGATGGCCACCATGGAGCCTGTGTGATACCCGGTCATGGCATCGTAGCGCTTGGGACCCGAAAAGTCGAACAGGTCGCTCTCGTAAACATCGGGTATGTTGAGCGGCGCCTTGTGAATGGCGGAATAAGCACAGATATTGCTTTCCTTCATGGGAACGGGAGGAAGTTCTATCTTTTCTCCGTTGGAGCCCTTGTCCACCCCCTGGGAGAGGGTCTTCATGATCTTAAACTCCAGAACATCGCCGTTGACCACGTAAAGAGTTCCCGCATCGCAGGCGGTGATCTCCATACTCTTGTTGATTATGAGATTGAATAATTTGTTGTAATCCTTCTCTGCGGAAAGGGCCGTGCCTATCTGCAGAGCCACCTTCAAAAGCTTCTCTGTATCCATTCAAAACCTCTCTAAAGCGCACTCATGTATTCAAGAGATTTCTTTGCTTTTTCATAGCCCGAAACCTCAAGAAGAATGTTTACGTCAAATCCGAAATGCTCCACTCCGGCTTTAAACATGCGAAGATCTATATCTCCGTCTCCCGCCGCCAGGTGAAGGTCGCTTCGAAGATCGTTGTCATTTAAGTGGATATGCCCCACGTAAGGTGCCATAGCTTCGACCCAGTCACTGACGGGGGCCTGGGTTATGCTGGCGTGGGCATAATCGAGACAAAGCTTAAAGTTCCTGTATTTCTTAAGTCTCTCCGCAACCTCACAGATCTCCTTGGGACTTGATTCCACCGTGTTCTCAAGATAGATCTCAAGGTCCTCGTATTTTTCCAGGAGTGTGGGCAGATACTCGCACATGCCGTCGACCCAGCCCTCAAGGTAATAGGTCACGTTGAGTCCCCCAAGGATCCCGGTGTGGAACACCACACCTTTGCAGGAAAGATCCCTTGCGGTACTCAAAGACATCTCGGCAAGATAACGGCTTCTTTCTCTTATGACATCGTCGGTACTGATAAGAGCGATATCGTAGAACACTCCGTGAAGGGTGTCCTTGGAATGATCCCTGTCAAGCGCCTTGTAGGTCTCTATCCTTTTTCGCATC
>JAEEGT010000233.1 GCA_016280465.1 Lachnospiraceae bacterium
ATTTACAGCGCTATGAAAGAGGTAAGACCTGTTATCCTCTTAAAGAAGTGGGTGTATGTCCTGCAGAAGAAACCGGAACGAGTGTCACTTTCTTTCCCGACCGTAAGATCTTTACCGAAACAACGGTATTTGACTTTGATATCATCAAGCTTCGTTTAAGAGAAATGGCTTTCCTTACAAAGGGATTGAAGATCACCCTTCGCGATGATAGAGACGATGAACATGCCAAAGCAGTTGTTACCGACAGTATGATAGAAGAAGCCAAGGAAGCGGCCGACGGTAAGGATGAAACCGAAAGACCCGATACCCTGGCAACAGTATCTGAATCCGACAAGAGTAAAGAGAGAAAGAAATACGTTGAATTTCTTTATGACGGCGGTATCAAAGAGTATGTAAAATATTTAAACAGGAGCAAGACTCCTCTCTACGAAGATATTCTTTATTTCGAGGGTACAAAGAACAGCGTATACGTTGAGATCGCGTTCCAGCACAACGATTCTTACAACGAGAGCGTATTTACTTTCGTAAACAATATCAGCACTCCCGAAGGCGGTACTCATCTTCAGGGCTTCAGAAATGCCATAACCAAGACCTTTAACGATTATGCAAGAGCCAACAAGCTTCTTAAGGACAGTGAACAGAATCTGTCCGGCGAAGATATCCGTGAGGGTCTGACTGCGATCATCAGTGTTAAGATCGAGGATCCTCAGTTTGAAGGACAGACCAAGCAGAAACTCGGAAATTCCGAAGCAAGAGGTGCCGTAGACAGTCTTCTCAGCGAGAAACTCACTTATTTCCTTGAGCAAAATCCCGATGTTGCCAAGACCATCTGCGAAAAATCCATTACTGCTCAGCGTGCCCGGGAGGCAGCCCGCAAGGCCAAAGAACTTGCAAGGCGTAAAACGGCTTTGGATATCGGATCCTTACCCGGTAAACTGGCGGATTGTTCCGACAGAAATCCCGAAAACTGTGAGATCTATATCGTAGAGGGAGATTCCGCGGGCGGATCTGCAAAGACAGCAAGAAATCGTGCCACTCAGGCCATCCTTCCTCTCAGAGGAAAGATCTTAAACGTAGAAAAAGCACGTCTTGATAAGATCTATGCCAACAAAGAGATCAAATCCATGATCACCGCTTTCGGTACCGGAATACATGATGATTTTGATATCAGCAAATTAAGATATCACAAGATCATCCTTATGACCGATGCCGACGTGGACGGAGCTCATATTTCAACTTTGTTGCTAACTTTCTTATTCAGGTTTATGCCGGAACTTATAAAGCAGGGGTATGTTTATCTTGCAAAGCCGCCGCTTTATCAGTTAAAGAAAAACAACAAGGTCTGGTATGCATACAGTGATGAAGAACTTGACAGGATACTTTCCGAAGTAGGCCGTGATCAGAACAACAAGATCCAGCGTTATAAAGGACTTGGTGAGATGGACTCCGATCAGCTTTGGGAAACCACAATGGATCCTGCCAACAGAATCCTTCTTCGTGTAGTTATGGACGAAGAAACTCAGTCGGAACTCGACCTTACATTCACTACCCTTATGGGTGACAAGGTTGAACCCAGACGTGAATTTATCGAAGAAAATGCCAAATTTGTCAAGAATCTTGATATTACCTGATGATGGGATTCCACAAATAATTACGGCAAAGGGAAAAAAGAATGGATGAACATATTTTTGACAAGGTCCACGAGGTAGACCTGAAAGAGAGAATGGAAACCTTCTACATCGATTATGCCATGAGCGTTATCGCTGCCAGGGCATTACCGGATGTAAGGGACGGTCTTAAGCCGGTACAGAGGCGTGTCCTCTATTCCATGATCGAACTTAATAACGGACCTGATAAGCCTCATCGTAAGAGTGCCCGTATCGTCGGCGATACCATGGGTAAATATCATCCCCACGGTGACTCTTCCATTTATGGTGCTTTGGTCAACATGGCTCAGGACTGGTCCATGCGTTATCCGTTGATCGACGGTCACGGTAACTTCGGTTCCGTGGACGGAGACGGTGCCGCCGCAATGCGATACACCGAGGCAAGATTATCAAAGATCTCAATGGAGCTTCTCGCTGATCTTAACAAGGATACCGTAGATTTTGTTCCCAACTTTGACGACACGGAAAAAGAACCCGTTGTTCTTCCTTCCAGATATCCGAATCTCCTGGTTAACGGTACCACCGGTATTGCGGTAGGTATGGCTACCAACATCCCGCCTCACAATTTGCGTGAAGTGACCAAAGCCGTAGTCAAGCTTATCGACAACAAGATCGAAGAGAATCGTGAGACAACCATCGAAGAGATCCTTGATATCATTCCCGCTCCCGATTTTCCCACAGGCGGTGTGATCCTCGGTAAACGCGGTGCCGAAGAAGCCTACAGGACCGGCCGCGGCAAGGTTTATGTAAGAGCTGTTACAAATATTGAGACCATGCCAAACGGCAAGAGCCGTATCATTGTTACCGAGCTTCCTTATCTTGTAAACAAGTCAAAGCTTGTTGAAAAGATCGCGGAACTGGTCAAAGAAAAACGTATCGACGGCATCGTCGATCTTCGCGATGAATCCAGCCGTGAAGGTATGCGTGTTGTTATCGAATTACGCCGCGATGCCAATGCCAATATAGTTCTTAACAAACTTTACAAGCACACCCAGCTTCAGGACACCTTCGGTGTTATCATGCTGGCACTCGTTAATAACGAGCCCAAGATACTCAATCTTCTTGAAATGCTGAATTATTACCTTAAGCATCAGGAGGATGTGGTTACCAGACGTACCAAATTCGATCTTAACAAGGCAGAAGAAAGAGATCATATCTTACAGGGTCTGCTCATTGCCCTCGATAATATCGATGAAGTTATCGAGATCATCAGAAGCAGCGCCAACACAGGCGAGGCAAAAGAACGTCTTTCCGCAAGATTCGGTCTTACGGATGCACAGTCCCAGGCCATCGTTGACATGCGTCTTCGTGCTCTTACCGGTCTGGAAAGAGAGAAGATACAGAATGAGCATGAGGAACTTATTAAACTCATTGCCAATCTGAAAGCTATCCTTGCCGATGAGAAACTTCTTCTCAAGGTCATCAAGGATGAGATCACAGAAACTGCAGAAAAATACGGTGACGATCGAAAGAGTGCCATCGGTATGGACGAATACGATATTTCCAACGAGGACCTTGTTCCCAATGAAAATACCGTCATCGCCATGACAAGCCTTGGATATATCAAGCGTATGACCATCGACAATTTCAAGGCCCAGAATCGCGGAGGCCGCGGTATAAAGGGCATGAATACCATCGATGACGACTATATCGAAGATTTGCTCATGACCAGCACACATCATTACATCATGTTCTTCACCACCATGGGTCGTGTGTACAGACTTAAGGCTTATGAGATCCCCGAAGCAGGAAGGACTGCAAGAGGAACTGCAATAATAAACCTGCTGCAGCTTAATCCCGGAGAGAAGATAAGTGCCATCATTCCCGTAAAGGAATATGATGAAAACCGCAATCTCTTTATGGTCACAAAGAAAGGTATCGTTAAGAAAACTCCCATCATCGAGTTCTCCAACGTACGTAAGAACGGTCTTGCTGCCATCAATCTTCGTGATGACGATGAACTGATAGAAGTTAAGTCTACCGACAAGGATACTCATATCTTCTTGGTTACCAAGAACGGTATGTGCATAAGATTCCTTGAGACCGACGTTCGTGCTACCGGCAGAACTTCTATGGGTGTTATCGGTATGAACCTCGAGGATCAGGACGAGATCATCGGCATGCAGCTTGATCATCAGGGTGATTCCCTTCTCATTGCTTCTTCAAAGGGCATGGGTAAAAGAACAGAGCTTTCGGAGTTCAAACTTCAGAAGCGCGGAGGTAAGGGCGTCAAGTGCTACAAGATCACTGAGAAGACCGGTGATGTTGTGGGTGTTAAAGCCGTTACTGACGAGAATGAGATCATGATGATCACTGACGGTGGTGTCATTATACAGATTCGCATGAAGGATGTCAGAAACATCGGACGTATCACATCCGGTGTAACTCTCATTAAACTTGAAGAAGGTATGAATGTTGCCAAGATCGCCAAGGTAAGAGAGAAAGTATCCGACGGTGACAGGGAGTATGACAACGTTGAAGATGTGGACGTAGGTCCCGTACCCGTTGATGATGACGAAGATATCATCGATGACAGAGATACACGTTTTGATGATGTATCCGATGAAGATGAATAGGTTAAGATTGGTATAAACTATGGTTCAGGACCGCTTGGGCTTTAAAGATGGAATTAAACAGGGAGGATATATCAGTTTTTTTCTGATAAGTTTGATATATACCGTTTTGGTATACTTCTCCCTGTTCTCAAACGGTCTTGTCAACCAGTGGGACGGAATATGGGAATATAATTACTACAAAGCGGGTCGTTGGTCAATTTCCTGCGGTCGATGGCTTTGGCCATATCTTGACAGAGTCAGGATGGGTATAAGTGTTGAACCCATTACAACAATCTTTACCTGTGCTCTTTTCGTTGCAGGTTTCACATTTATTCTTTATTTCTTGAACAGAGACTGTAATTCCAAGCGCTCTCTTTTGTTGGCGGCCTTTATTTTTTTGGGAAGCGCTCCGGTCTGTATTTCTCTTACATATCGGTTTATGTCTCCCACTTACGGTTTTGCTTTTCTTTTTGCTGTTCTGGCAACAATGGGTCTGTCACGAAATTCCCTTATAGGAATTAAAACAAAAAAAGACATTATTATCGAAACCCTTCTGTGTGCTTTTTTGATCGCCGCTCAGATGGGCTTGTATCAGGCATATATCGGATGCACTGCTTTGCTGGCAATCATCCTTCTTTTAGACAGACTTTCGGACAAAGAAACCGGATTTAAAGAAGTAATGCTGTTGATGGTGAGATTTTTGATATCACTGGTCCTTGGCGGGATATTGTATATCATCGGACTGAAAATACACCTGAAGATTGCTTATACAACACTCTCCGAATACAAGGGCGGCTCAGAATACAGTGTTATAAACACTTTTCGAAATCTCGGCAGCAGTATTAAGGCTGCATATGTTTCTTTTTGGAATTTCTTTTTCGGATCTGATCACAGATATATGATCTTTATGAAGAATCGTGGCTTTTACTTTGTATTTATGGGATCCGTTTTTCTGATGCTCCTTGCGGGTATTATTATTCTTATCATCAGAATTTATAAGCAGGATATCCGAAAGGGCGTAATGTCGACAGTTCTTTTTGTTCTGATTCCTCTCGCTACCAACCTCGTTATGCTGATCGCTACAGGTGCAAACCTTTCACTTCAGATGACTGTGTCTTTGGCTCTTGTGATACCGATGATCCTTTGCCTGCTTCAAAGTAAAGGAAGTATTACTGCCAAAGGGAAAACAGAAAGGGTTGTGGGAGCAGTACAGTATGTGGTAATCGCAGTAATACTTTACGGGGTTGTTATGCAGACGGAAGTCGATCAGGAAGCAATGCGTACCGGAATGATAAGCGTAACGCAGATGGCTGAAGAGATCACAGCCGATCTTAGAGAAGAAGGAATCCTGTCCGCAAATAAAAAGATCTGTATTGTCGGAGTTCCTTCTGAGAATAATCTTTACTTTTTATCAAGAGCCTGTGAAGGTGCAAATCTTTATGCATTGTTCGGAGCCTGGGGTGGCTATTCAGACAGACAATCCTGGGGCGGTGTATTTCACCATCTTCTGGGACTCAATGTGGAAATGGCCTCAAATTCCGAATACGATTCGATCAAAAGTAATCCGGAACTGGCGGAAATGCCCTGTTTTCCCGAGGCGGGATATATAAGAGAAATAGATGGTATTGCGGTAATAAAAGCATCACCTGGCTATTGATCATATATCGATATAAGAAGAACTCTTTGTTTTTTTGCCTCGCTTGCTTCTGACAGCAGGTGAAATATCGTATTTCGGACCCTTCGAACGTTTCTTTTTTCGAAGGGTATGTTTTTGCCCTTCGAAATGATAGCTTGAGATCACCTTGATAAGGAGAGCAGTGATAAAAACAACGAAAAATAATGCTGCGATACCGTAGATTATGTAATTGACGTAAATAAAGGTAGGTTCTTCCTCTTCGTCCGGAACGATCTCCGGCTCTGTGGTATCGAAAACAAAGGTCCCTTCCTGTTTCTTTGTGAATAAGATGTTCGCCTTGCCAAGATAAACTCCCTTATAACTGTAGGATACAGTGGCAATGGAATCATCGGAGTCGTTGTAGATCAGGGTGGACTCCAGGTCGTCAAAAGAAATATTCTTCGGAATGATCACGAAAGCATCCCTGTCCATGGAAAAGATGGCAGAGGAATCACCGAATACCGATGCGTCGGAGTGGAAAAAATCTTCATCCGTCACGGTATATTTCTTTTCCCGGTCACTGACCTTCAGTTTTTCGAAGTTGGTGAATCCGTAATCCAGCAAAGAAAGGGTGTCCTCGTACTGATAGGGAAGTTCATCCTTCATGACAACGGCAATAAGCTTCATACCGTTTCTTTCTGCGCAGGTCACCAGGACCTGTCTGGAATCATCAGTATATCCGGTCTTTGACCCCACAATGCCTTCACAGATATAGCGACCCTTCATGAAGTAGTTGGTGGAACCAAGGATCATGTCGTCCGGCTGGTATTCCGTGGGATACCAGTGGTAGTTAGGTGTTCGGCTCATCTTGGAAAGAAGTTCGTTTTTAAAGAATTCTCTCGCTATGAGCGCAAGGTCGTAGGCGCTGGATACGTGGGTCTCATCGCAATAACCGTGGGCGTTGTTAAAGTGAGTATTTGTACATCCAAGCTCTTTGGCCCTGCTGTTCATGAGTTCCACAAAAGAATCGATGTCACCGGAAACGTATTCCGCCACCGCATTGGATACTTCGTTGGCAGAGCATACTAAAATAGCGTAGAGGCACTCCTCAAGAGTCATCCTGTTGCCAACATCCATGCCAATATTGGAGGCATCCGGAGTTATGCTCAAAACCGCATCGGCGGAAAAATAAACCTGGTCATTAAGATTTGAACCTTCTTTTTCCATGGCAAGGATGGCGGTCATGAGTTTTGTGGTGCTGGCGGGGTACATTTCCTCATGTGAGTTTTTGTCATAAAGAACAACACCCGTGTCATAATCCATTAGGATTGCGGAATAGGCGCTGATTATGGGGCCCTGGGGCCAGTTTTCCACAAGGTTCGATCTCACCGGCAGTGTTTTGTTGACCTCGAGAGCATCCATATGAGGATCCGCATATACATTCGATCCGTATGATACGAAAAGGGAAGCAAAAAGAAGAAGCGCCACAGCCCTTCTTTTACCAAATGATCTGTTATTATGTTTTTTCTTTTTGCGCAAAAAAGTATTCATGTGTTATGATTATATAACATTCGGCCCAAAAATAAAACCGATGCCGAAAGGAAAAGGAAATGAGACTTAAACACGTTAAAGGATCAGAAGAAGCAATAGCATCAAGTGCCCTTGTAGTGCAGGATCCCAAGGAAAAGCGCGGAAAATGGTTTTCCGTATTCGGTAACGATAACTCGGTTCGGATCGAGATCGGCATGGGAAAAGGAAGGTTTATTACCGAGCATGCTGTCAGAAATCCGGATATAAACTATATAGGCATCGAGAAATACTCAAGCGTGCTTTTGCGCGCGATACAAAAAGTGGAAGCGATGGAGAAGCCGGTTCCCAACCTGATCTTTATCTGTATGGATGCCACCGAGATCTGTGAAGTTTTCGGCGAAAAAGAAATAGATCGGATATATCTTAACTTTTCCGATCCCTGGCCCAAGGACAGGCATGCAAAGAGACGTCTTGAGTCACGTCAGTTCCTGGAAAAATATGCGCGTATCCTGAAAAATGACGGGGTGATCGAGTTTAAAACAGACAATCGAATCCTTTTTGATTTTGCGGTGGAAGAAGTTGAACCCGCAGGCTGGAAGATAGATGCCATCACCTATGATCTTCATGGCGACCCTGCCGTGAACGAGGGCAATATCATGACGGAGTATGAAGAAAAGTTTTCCTCTATGGGAAATCCTATCTTTAAATACATTATCTCAAAAAACCTGTAGGGTAGAGTACTGCAGCGACGATTGACAAAACCACTGCAGTGATATAAAATCATTTTTGCTTGTTTTATAGCATGGATCGGGGTGTGGCTCAGCTTGGTAGAGCGCTACGTTCGGGACGTAGAGGTCGCGCGTTCGAATCGCGTCACCCCGATTAAAAAAAGGAACCCTTGGTAGGGTTCCTTTTTTATTTCAAGTAATGGAATTTAACGCACGACCTTGGAGTCGCGAACGTAGTTCGGGATGCGCAAACATCCGGTGGATGTTTGCGGGGAGCGTATCGAGCACTGAGTGCGAGAGCGACCCGAGAGAGGTCGCGCGTTCGAATCGCGTCACCCCGATTAAAAAAGGAACCCTTGGTAGGGTTCCTTTTTTAATTGGCAAAGACTGACCTTTTGATCCCGGATGGAAAAAGCAAATATCCTTTAAGGCGGAAATGTGATACACTGTATCCATAGGGGCGGAATCTGCCTCAAAGAATCTGAAAGAAGGTTGTATTATGGAGTATCGTGAACTAACATATCTGGCCATAGCATGTCGTATCGGGGTTGCGGTTTTGCTGGGTGGAATAATCGGTCTGGAGCGTGGTCTTAAGAACAGACCTGCGGGGTTGAGAACTTACATGCTTGTATGTGTCGGATCCGCTCTTATCATGATGACGAACCAATATGTATATCAGGCATTTAACACCGGTGATCCCGTCAGAATGGGTGCCCAGGTCGTTAGCGGTATCGGTTTCCTGGGAGCCGGAACCATAGTAGTGACCCGAAGGAACCAGATCAAGGGTCTTACCACGGCAGCAGGCCTTTGGGCTTCGGCGGCAGCAGGCCTTGCGGTAGGTGTGGGTCTTTACGAAGCTGCTATTCTTGGCGGTCTGGTTATTTTCCTTGTCCTGTCCATCATCCATCGTTTTGACAGTCGCATGCGTCAGACCTCCAAAGTAGTTGAGATATACGTGGAACTGACCAAGGCCATCACCCTCGGAGATTTCATGCGGAAGATCCGTGACATGGATATGGAGATCGAAAATGTCAGGACCGAAAGCGAGAGTTCGTCGGACAGCGGAACCCATGCATACATCATGGCCCTTAAATCCAAGCAGAAAAGAAACCACGAGATCTTCTTCCAGAGCATTCGTGAGATCGAAGGCGTTGCCTACGTAGAAGGGTTATAAAAAGAACGATATAACACACAGACAGAAGGAGAACAGATGGAGACCTGGTACTACGAAGTTGTGGAGATAGACGGGGATTACGCACATCTTAAGCGTACGGACATCGAGTCCGATGAGTTGAAACTTGTGGCGAGAGCCCTGCTCCCCCCGGAGATATCCGAAGGAACAAAACTTAAATATGTGATGCTTCAGTATTTTCTGATGTAATGACAAAAATAACCCCATCGGTCGCATAAACCGATGGGGTTTATTTATTTAAATCGAAAGCCGTCCTTTATGTCAGGACCAAGCATATCAACTTTTAAAGGGGCTTCTACTGCCGAGGGAAAAGGATAATAGCCGATTCTGTCATTGCTTTTTGGACAGTAGATCACGGTGTCATTTAAGCGATACTCAACGACTTCGTAGTCTGTATAATCCTGCTGAGTTATCCAATACGGCAGGTAGAATATAGATGCGGAGTATTTACCAAGCATTATCGACTTATAACACATGAATAAACAAATAAATGCGAAGCATGAAAAGGTCAGCCATTTTGAATGGTTGGTCTTTTTATGGATGAACGAAACATAATCTCCGGCCATTACAGCGGGAAGCATTATGACAAAACCCTGTCCGTACCTTATAAGAGGGGCGGAAAAAAACCACAGTAAAAATGTGGTGATCACGGATAATTCCGTTAAATGAAGAATAGCCTGTTTCTTTTTCAAAAACAGACCGGGAATAAACGAAATAATGCCGAGAACGGAAGTAAAAAACAGGAGCAAATCGGTCTTGTTCAAGGTTTTGATCCAGTGAGGAAACCATTCGGAAAGCGGGAATTTTGCGGTTCTGTAATCTGAGTAACCGCGTCCGAATGCTATGATCTGATCCGAATCAAAAGCAGCAAGTAGTTTGGGATATTTCCAAACCGGATCAAAAATATCAATGGCGGTCACAGGGAAAAGCAGCCAGCCTGAAAGAAGGTAATTTCTGATCAAAAAAGGCAGAACGATGAATATGCTTAAACCCATATAAGCAAATAGCTTGCCGATCCTTTTCTTTTTGATCAGCAGAGCTACAGGCAAAATAAGGATTATAAGCATTCCCGCCGCAGAAATTTTAAGAGTGATGAGAAAAACAGCAAGAAGTGACGGAAAGGCGATCAGGTCTTCGTCAATCTCTTCAATCTCGCCAAAATCCAGCAGGCGGATCACGGAGTATAAGAAAAACAACATGATAAAGTAGTCGGATGCAGGAGATACCATCTCATCAAAAATATTAAAGATATAGTACAGTGCACCCAGTCTGGCGAAATCTGAAACCCGGATTTTCTTATCTTTTATTATCCTAAAAAGTCTGAGGCAGCAGATAAAGACGATCAAAACGATAAAACCTGCGCATGCATGGAATGATTGTCCGCCCAGGAATCTGAAACTGTAAAGGGCGCAAAGCGCAAAGGCTGAACTGTTGTATGCAAGACGCTCATAAAGATTCCCCAGCCCTTTTACCACACCGTAATCTTCGATCCAGTGGATGGACTGGGCGTGATACAGGTCGGAATCATAGTGCATATAGCCTCTGGAAGCGCCGAAGGCCATTATGAGAGCCGAAACCAGCAAAACAAGGATAAGTACCGGCTTGAAGCTAAATCTTTCGGAAAAAGAAACCTTGAATCTTTTAAATCCGAAAACTGCCGCCGCAATAGAAGCAGCAAGAAGAATAATGTTTGCCGCAAGACCTACCCCGGCAAACAGACTGAAAAACTGGGCATAAACCGTGACCGCCATAAGGCCGAACATAACGAAGTCTTCGGGAATAAGGCGGTTTATTTGCTTTTTGTCGGAGATAAGTCCGTACAGTCCCAGGTATCCCAAAGGGAAAACCGTCAAAAGAATATATATCCAGATCAATAAAACAGAAATCATCAACAATACTCCAACCGGTTGTTTTTGCAAGATAGATTATACAACACAGAGTCCGAATAATCGATAAAAACCTGATAAGCCGGGTTGTCATCCTTGAATTTTTACACCTGTATCCTATAATTATCTTAAGGTGGTTTTGCTTTTTCCGTCGGGGAAAGATCTTTCCTTGCGGAGCGACTGACATTATTACGGGGGTAAATTACATGCAAAAGAAAAAATCCGGTTTTAAATTCTGGCTTCTGGTGTGGGGACTGGGTCTTGCGGGACAGCTGTGCTGGAATATGGAGAACCAGTGGTTTAACACCTTTGTTTATGAAAAGATAGCCAAGGATCCCACCATTATTTCCTGGATGGTTGCCATATCTGCGACTGCCACGGCGATCTCCACATTTCTTACGGGAACCATGGTGGATCGTAAAGGCCGAAGAAAGGTGGCTGTGGCTCTTGGTTATATTTTCTGGGGAATTTTCACCATAGCCTTCGGACTGACACAATACATCACCAACGGTGCCGTAAATCCCGCCGCAAATCTATTAATGACTGCTGCCGTGGCAGTGGTATGTGCCGATGCGATAATGAGTTTCTTTGGATCAATGGGTAACGATTCGGGCTTCAATGCCTGGATGAACGACCACATGAATGATAAAAACCGCGGCCAGATCGGTGCGGCCCTGGCAACTCAGCCCATTATCGGAACGATCCTCGGAACCGTTGCGGGTGGTATGCTTGTGGGAAGCGAAAACAATTACATGAGGCTTTTTGTCACAATGGGCGTTTTCGTTATTCTCTGCGGCTTTCTGGCACTTTTTGCCATGGAGGACTCAAAGGATCTGAAGCCCTATGTTAAGGGTACGTTTTGGCAGCAGTTTTTCAGCATCTTCAACTTCAAAAAATACTTTGAACTCAAGGAGCTGGTATGGGTCAACCTGACTCTGGCAGCCTATTTCATCGCCTTTAACACCTATTTCACACACCTTGGAAATTACATGATCTACTACCTTGGATTCACCGCGGATTTCATGGGTTATATCGAGGGACTCTCCCTTGTGCTTGCCATGCTGACGGTGATCCCCACGACAAAGCTCATTAACAAAGGAGTTTACGAGGTGATCGTCTTCATTGCGGTTGCCTTCAATATAGCTGGTCTTTTGATGCTTGGTTTCTTTGTCCGTCCCGGATCGGTGGATACCTCCACCATCTTTAATCCCCTGATGCTTCTTGGGATCTTCTTTATAGGCGTGGGCTATGTGACCTTTCTGCAGACTATATCCGTCTGGGCCAAAGAGCTCTATCCCAGGGAAACTAAGGGACAGTTTGAAGGCATCCGGATCCTGTTCTTTGTGCTGATACCAATGATCGTTGCACCCCTCATCTCTAATCCCATCATTAAAAAGAGCGGCGAGATCACCAATGACTACGGCCTTAAGGAATATCTTCCCACTGAAACACTTTTCTTCGTGGCAGCAGGCTTAAGTCTTATTGTATTCATTCCTCTTGTCATTGCGTCAAGATACAGGAAAAAGAACGCAAAAAAGCAGTAACCCGGGGAGGACTTCATATGGTAGGAAAACAGATAGCGGATCTGATCATGCAGCCGAAAAAACAATCCTTTTCCGACGGTATCCTATTCCTGGAAAAAGAAGGGTTTTCGGATGCTTTGGAGGATTACTTCAACAAATGGGATAAGACCCGTTTCAGAGTGAAGAGCGAGGATATTTGGATCCTTGGGGAATATGTGAAAAATCCGGCTGCAAAGGATAACCGCGTGGTGGTGATATGCCACGGACAGGGAGCCACAAGGGCACTGGATATAGGCTACGGAAAGCTTTATTACGATCTTGGGTTCAATCTTGTTCTTTTTGATGAAAGATCCTTCGGTGAGTCGGGAGGCGAATACTGTACTCTGGGCATGAAGGAGCAGTACGACATCAAGGAGGTTCTTAAGTTTACCAAAGAGGTATTCGGTAAGGATGCGATCCTCGGAATGCACGGAGAGTCCATGGGAGCAGCCTCGGAGCTTTTGCTCCTTGATACGGAGAAACCTGATTTTGTGGTGGCTGACTGTCCTTTTGCGGATACCGGACTTTTGATCGACGATCTTGCAAAGAAATATGCGGGACCTCTTGCAAAGATGGGAACAAGGAGCGCAAGAAAGATAGGTCTCAAACGCTGCGACTATGACTTCAGGACCGTTCGTCCCATAGACTCCGTTAAGGACAGTTCCGTTCCCATTTGCTTTGTACACGGGAAAAGTGACAGCCTGATCGATTGTAAGCACAGTAAAATGATGTACGAGGCTTCTAAAAATCCCATGAGCGAACTCCATCTTGTGGACGGAGCCGATCATGCACAGTGCGTGTACAGGATACGCGAAGAATATTTCGATTTCGTAGCCGCTTTCGTAAAAAAGGTGCTGGCTTCAATTAAGTGATGATTAATTCCCTAAACGTATAATGATTCGAAGGAATAGAGCATTTACCGAAAGCCTGTGTCGAGGGACACGGGATCGGTATCAATAAAGATCGGAGGATTGTTATGGGTAAGTTCATCATCGCAGGGATCACACAGCTTGAGACCATAGTCAAGGTTGATAAGATCCCAATTGATTACAAGAGTTTCACCGCATTAAACGGTGCCATCCATACCGCTGCCGGCGGCGATGCCTACAACATCAGTCTTGCAATGAAATGGCTGGGAGATGACATCACCTTTATGACCGTGGTGGGTCGTGACCAGAGCATGGGCATCTTTAATCCTCCCGACAGAGAGGTAACCCTGGATACCAGATTTGTTCTTCCGCTCATGAGCGAGACTCCCATGGAAGTAATGTTCTTCGATGAGCAGCGAAAAGAGCAGGCTTTCGAGGATCTGAAGGACATTCGTGACGTGGGTTATGAAATGTCCCTGGTGGATTCAATTATCGATTCAGCAGAAATGGTATTTGTTTCCAATGCGAATTTCTGCCGTCCCATCATGCAGCTTGCAGGGGAACACAATAAGAAACTGGCCGTAAAGATCCATTCTTTCTGCCGGGAAAAAGAAAAATACAACGCTGATTTCCTCAGTGCCGCCAACATCGTTTTCTTCAGTGACGTGACCGGCGAGGATCCCTTCGAGTTTGCCCAGGGAATGGCGAAAAAGTACGATATCGACCTGATCATCATCGGTCAGGGTGCGGAAGGTCTTGTGCTTCATGACAATTTGAGAAACATGACTGTCCATTACGATCCCATCCGTACAGGTAAGGTAGTTAATACCGCAGGTGCCGGCAACGCATTGTTTGCATGTTTCCTTCATTACTGCATGAGGGGCATGGATGCCACCGATGCCATCCACAAGGCATTGCTCTTTACTTCCAACAAGATCGGATATATGGGCACTTCCAACGGATTTATGACGGAATCCCAGCTTGAACAGTGGGATAATCTTATCTGGGATCCCAGAGGCACTAAAAATATAGCGGAGCAAACCTAGAACCAAAAGAATACAAAAAACCCCGATGGGATCATCCGTCGGGGTTTTGTTTTGTGTCAGGGCCTGATAATTTTATTCGATCTCGTTCACAACGCCTACAAAGAGGGGTGCGCCCATGGCATTTCTTATTACGAACAGGAAGGGTCTGTCCAGCGTAAATTCGTAGGATTCCGTAATCAAACCGGTGGCCTTCATCATGATGGCGGTGTAGGCGGCGGCCTCGCAGCCCTCCTCGTCGATCTTTACTCTTGCACCGTGGAGGATGTCGGATACGAAAATCTCAAGATCCGCATCCGTGAGGGGTTTAAAGTTTGCTTTTTCCGGATCGAATACCTTGGATACGCCAAGGGCCTTAAGGGTGTCGGAAAGTTCTACCTGAGAAGATATATCAAACTTCGGTATGTTATAAAAGATCATCGAATGCTTTCCTTCGGGAGCATTGTCTGCGGAAAGGATAAACTTAAGGGTATCCTTGTCCTTTACAAGGTCGGAAGGAGTTTTTCCCTCATCGGGCAAAAGAAACAGCATGGAATATCCGTTATTCATGGACAGGGCCGAAGCGGTGTAATCTTTGCCGCGGTAAAGGGTTCCGCTGTCACCTTTATGCATAAAGGTAACGGTCTTGTCGCCGGAGGCTCCCTTAAAGGTTTCCGTGGTATTTGCTTCGGCATTGAACTTCTCAAGCCAGCCGTTTTTATAGTAGATAGTGGTAATGATGGAAGTTACCATATCGGGCGTAAGGGCCAGATTGGAGATCTGATCTTCCAAAAGGCCTCCGGTCATGGAGTTCATCCAGTTTTGCAGGGATGCGTTGAGGGAAGGGGATCCCATTTCTCCGGAGAAGGTGCTGGCGCGATGGTTTTGAGCAATTATATCAAGGGTTTCCGTATTGAAGGGTATGTAGCTGTTAAGCCACAGGGAGCTTCCCAGAATGCTGGTGGTAACCCCGTCGTCCATGTAGTTATAATTCCACAGGGCATTACAGTTGGTCCTCAGGCCGTCGATGTTTTTGGCTCCCAGTACCTTCAAAAGCTCACTTCTTGTGTCTTTGTCCGTTGTCTCTGCCAGGATGCTCAAAGCAAGATACACGTTAATGGGAGAGACGGTAAGGTTTTCTTTTTTCGGATCCTTAAAGAGTTCGGTCACCAGTCTGCCCGTGAAGCCGTCAGCTTCGTCATCCGCTGCAGGGATTATCTCCCTTTGCTTTTCTATGTCGGAATAATGGGCCTTGGAAAGTTCTTCATATTTTTCATAAGCAGAATCGCTTTCCCACATTTCGTCGGTGCTGTCGGGAGCCTTAGACATAACGGGAAGGGAGGAAGCAATGACCAGGTTGGGGTCATCGATAAAACTGCCTGTGGTTTCCATAGAATTTACTCCGGTCTCAAAATCCGCTGTTTTATTATCCAAAATGAAGCTCTCCTCCACTGAAGATTCCTCTGCCACTGCCAAGGTACTTGAAACTGCATCAAAAGATTTCTTTTTTTCAAATCCGCCGTTACGTATAAGGACGACTGCGATTATGAGAATTGCTGCGGCATTGCCTGTGAATCGAACTATCCTGGCGATCCTTTGGCGCTTGCCGGCAGCAGCCTCTTCTATAAAGCCGTCGTTAATATCGGTGACGGCATCAAACAGATCTTCTTTTTTCATACCGGTACTCCCTCCTTTTCGAGAGTTTCCTTCAACGATTTTCTGAGATTGAACATTCTTTGGGCCATGGTGTTCTGGCTGCATCCGTTTTCAAAAGCAAGAGTCTTAACGGAATCGCCGTACCAGTAGCGGCGCACAAAAAGGGTTCTTGTTTCCGAAGGAAGGGTCAAAAGCCACCCGTTGATGATCTGGGTTAGTTCTGTCCGTTCGATCCCTTCCTCCACAGTGTCTCCGGAGGGCAGGCAATCTTCCAGTTCGGAAAGAAGCACATCCATTCCGGAATAGCGCTTTGCCGCATGGTTCGCCCGGTATTTTGAGATCGAAATGTCTCTTACCAGGCGCCCCAGGAAAGCCTTAAGGGATTCCGGGATGACCGGAGGGATCCGGTTCCATGCCGTTAAGTAGGTGTCGTTGACACACTCTTCGGCATCCTCTTTGGCAGTAAGAATGTTTTTGGAAAGAAAGGTCAGAAACCTTCCGTATTTATTTTGTGACTCGGTGATCGCTTTTTCATCGCGGTTCACATAGAGCTCTATTATTTTGGTGTCTTCCATCAGGAGCGCTCCTTTCATCCAACACCATTATATTACTTCGGGAAGCAAATGTCGCCCCGAATTAAGGCCTTTACCCATTAGCCGCATTCTCACAAAGAACTATTATCGAATTTTTTAAACTTGTAAGAAAAGTATCTTTCGCGTATGCTTTATCTGATACCGAATAAGAAGCTTTTCCGGGAACTTTTCCCGGGACGGATCGATGAAAGGGACGGGATATGCAGCATTATCTATTTGTTCATTTTAAAGAAAAACGAACTCCGGACGGGGAGCAGATCTATTTTGCGGTAAGTAAGGACGGATTTCACTGGGAGGCAATTAACGACGGACAGCCCGTGCTTTGGGCCATGATCAATGAAAAGGGTGTGCGTGATGCGACGATCGTCCGGGCGGACAACGGAAAGTTCTATATCATAGCTACGGACCTGAGTCTGGCTTATTCCATGAAAAGCCTGTATCAGAACAACTGGCGCAACGTTCAGCTTAACGGGAGCAATTGTCTTATGATGTGGGAATCTGAGGATCTTTTGCACTGGTCGGAGGAAAAGGCGCTTCCCGTAAGAGAGCCGGGCTCGGGCTGCTGCTGGGCTCCCGATATCATTCAGGACAAAGAAACCGGGGAATTCATCCTTCACTGGTCCTCCCCCCAGATAGAGAAGGACATGAAGATGAGCATCTATTATGCAAAGACCAAAGATTTTGTGACCTTTACGGAACCTAAGATCCTTTATGAAAAAGCAGATGCGGGAGTGATCGATTCCTGTATGGTGGAAGAAAAGGGAAAATATTATCTGTGGGTCAAGTGCATGAAGGATCCCTGTGCGGTCATCATGCTAAGATCCGACTGCATTACCGGTCCCTTCGAAAGAATGTATGAATTCGATAAAGAAATGGAAAACCTGGCAGGGGGCGGTCATGCCTATGAAGCCCCTACGGCCTGCAGGCTTGAGAACGGAGGTTACAATCTGTTTCTTGATTTCTTTGGGGTCAAAGGGAAGGGTCAGGGATATGTACCCTTCAGAGCAGACGATATCTCCAAAGGGGTATTTAAACGTGCAGACGGAGATTTTTCTTATCCCTACGGCTTCAAGCACGGGACAATTCTTACCATAACAGAGGAAGAATACCGAAAGATCAAGGCTTTTGACTATGACGCGGAGTCTTATAACCGTTAGCCCAAAAGATTTGACATTATCTGACAAAAAATATATTATTAAGGAGAAATTAATAAAAATTTCATTATTTCAGATTTTTTATTTGAGGAGGAATTAAAAAATGGCTTTTTGTCCTAATTGCGGCACCGAAATTCAGGATGGCGCACAGTTCTGTCCCAATTGCGGCAAGCCCACCAACCCTGCTGCCGCTGCAGCAGCCGCAGCTGCTAACGCTGCAAACGGAAGCTCTTCCATTCAGATCATCAAGAAGGCTCTCGCAGTAGTTATGCAGAAACCCATTAAGCTTTGGGGATTGTCTTTACTTGTTGTTTTGCTTTCAACTCTGGCTAAGTCCCTGGGCGGTGCGGTTCCGATCATCGGTCTTTCCGTTGGACTTGTTCTTGAACTCGGAATGGCTTGGGTATTCCTTGACGGATATCGCAATAAAGATGTCAGTGTAGATCAGGTATTTGAAGGATTCCACAATTTCTGGCATTCTCTTGCATGTGTTGGCTGGAGAGAGATTCTTCTTGTTATCTGGACCGTTGTTCCCATCGCTATCGGTGTAGGCGGCGCATCCATAATCTTCAGTGCTTTTGTTGGTGACCTCAGTGCTCTTATTTCCGGCGCTATTACCTCTTTATTAATGGGTGGCTTCGGTAGAAGAGGCTTCGGAAGAAGCATTGACAGCCTTAACCTTAAAGCGATGACAGCAGGTATCGTTCTTGCCGTCATCCTTGTTCTCGCAGGTCTTATTGTTGGTTGTGTATTTGCCATCATCAAGTCCTATGCTTATTCCTTCGTTCCTTACCTTACCCGTGAGGATGAAACCCGCAAGGCTACCGATGTTGCAAGAGATTCCGACGCTCAGACCAAGGGCTACAAAGGCAAGATGTTCCTTACCGATCTTCTTATCGTACTTTGCATCGGCGTTATCGAGCTGGTTCTTTCACTTCTCGGAAAGATCCCTTATGCCGGCGGTCTCTTCCGTTTCGTGCTCGGTGCGGTCAAGGTTGTGGTATTCGCACTTGCTCCTTTGTTCATGGGTCTTGTTCGTGCTGCATGGTACGATGAGATCACCAAGAAGGCAGAATAATCCTGCTGACTTATCAAATAAGGATCTTAAAGGCTCCGCTTCTTTTGAGGCGGAGCTTTTTTACTTGTATTTTTTCCGGTTTCTTTTTAAACTGTAGTAAAGTCCAAAAACAGTTTGATTGGAGTGCTCAATGAGAGAACTTGACGTTGTTGAAATAACCAAAGCCGTAAAGGAAATGTGCATCGAAGCCAACCATTTTCTTTCTCCTGATATGAAGACTGCACTTAATAAGGCAGAAGAAAGGGAAGAATCCCCCGTTGGAAGAAAGGTCCTTTCTCAGTTAAAAGAAAACCTTCGTATCGCGGAGGAGGAAATGATCCCCATATGTCAGGATACCGGGATGGCAGTTGTTTTTCTTTCTGTAGGCCAGGAGGTTCACCTTGTGGGCGGTAACCTCACAGAGGCGGTGAACGAAGGTGTCAGACTCGGTTATACCGAAGGATATCTTCGAAAGTCCGTGGTAAGGGATCCGTTGATCCGCGAGAATACGGGAGATAACACGCCGGCAGTGGTCCATACCGAGATAGTACCGGGAGACAGGGTTGATATCACTCTGGCACCCAAGGGATTCGGCAGCGAAAACATGAGCAGGGTGTTTATGCTCAAGCCTGCGGAAGGAATAGAAGGCGTTAAGGCAGCAGTCTTAACAGCGGTCAAAGATGCAGGCCCCAATGCCTGTCCACCTATGGTAGTGGGAGTCGGAATAGGGGGCACCTTCGAAAAGTGTGCGATACTGGCAAAGAAAGCCCTGACAAGGCCTGCGGGAGAGCATTCGGATATCCCTTATGTCAAAGAACTTGAAGAAGAGCTTCTTGAACGAATTAACAAGACCGGTATAGGTCCCGGAGGTCTCGGAGGAAGGGTAACCGCCATGGCAGTCAATATCCTTACTTTTCCCACGCATATAGCCGGCCTTCCCGTGGCCGTAAATATCTGCTGTCACGTAAACAGACACGTGACCCGCACATTATGATACAGGAGAGACAGTTTTGGACAAATACCTGAAATTACCCCTTACAAGCGAAGACATCGCATCACTTCACGCCGGAGACAGTGTGTATCTTACCGGCGTTATCTATACAGCCAGAGATGCGGCACATAAAAGAATGAGTGAAGCCCTTTCAAGGGGAGAGGCTCTCCCTATGGATATAAAGGGTGCCGCCATCTACTATATGGGACCGAGTCCGGCCCGACCCGGTCGTGTCATAGGCTCTGCAGGTCCTACCACTGCCAGCCGCATGGACAAATATGCTCCCGCACTATTGGACCTGGGACTTCAGTGCATGATCGGTAAAGGAAAAAGAAGCGACGAAGTCAGGGAAGCCATTGTCAGAAACGGGGCCGTGTATTTTGCCGCCATTGGCGGAGCGGGCGCCTTGCTCTCAAAGGCCATTGACGCATCGGAGGTCATTGCCTACGACGATCTTGGGACCGAAGCCATCCGTAAGCTTACGGTCAAGGATTTTCCGGCCATCGTTGTGATAGACAGTACGGGCCGTGATCTGTATAAGGAATCTTTGAAGGAGTACTGCGTTGAGTGACCTTGCGGTCAGTGATGAAGAAGGGGCGGATACGGATATATGAGAATTGCGTTGATGATCATCAGGAACATTCTGTTTGTTCCATATTATATTATAAAGACAGCCTGGCTCGGTAAACACAGAAGCCGTGAGGAGGCCTTTGCTTTTATTAAGCACGTGGCACATCGCGCCAACGAAAAAGGCCGTGTGGAGGTAGTTTCCGAGGGGCTTGAAAACCTGCCGGAGAGGGATGGGTACGTTCTTTTTCCCAATCATCAGGGAATGTACGATGTTATTGTGTTCCTGGCAGAATTTCCCAGACCCTTTTCTTTTGTTGCCAAAAAGGAAGTCAGGAATTTTCCTTTTGTAAAGCAGGTTATGGGAGCGTTAAATGCCATTCCCATTGACAGAAAAGATCTTCGTCAGTCCATGCATGTGATCCAGGAGATGACAAAGCGTGTGGATGCGGGAGAGAATTTCCTTATCTTTGCTGAGGGCACCAGAAGCAAAATGGGCAATAAGATGAACGAGATGAAAGGTGGCAGTTTCAAGAGTGCGGTCAAGGCAAAGGCACCCATTGTTCCGGTGGCTTTAATGGATTCATTTGTACCCTTTGATGAAAATTCAATAAAGAAAGTCAAGGTAAGGGTTTTCTACCTGCCGCCCATTTATTATGATGAATATAAGGACATGTCGACTCAGGAGATCGCTTCCATGGTCAAGTCACGGATCGAGGCCAAGATAGCCGAAAATTCGTAAAGTCTGTCCGGATAAGGCTTTTTTGCGGGGCATCATTCGGGTGTTGACAAAGAAATGCCCCTTCGATATAATAGGTTTTGCGTCACGGCGCAGTTGAAATATTCAGACCATCATTAACATAGTTGGTAGGGTTTTCAGGCTTTGGAGAAATACTCAAGAGGCTGAAGAGGCGCCCCTGCTAAGGGTGTAGGTCGGGTAACCGGCGCGAGGGTTCAAATCCCTCTTTCTCCGCTATATAAAGGATTCGGGTTTCCGGATCCTTTTTCTTTTGCCCTTTATATCAGATCCTGCAAACCGGAAAAAGAAACTCTGTATTGACCTTACTTCCCGAAAAAAGTAAAATGGTGGTACGCAAGTGTAACTGTTTCCGCCAAATAATTGTGTATTGTGAGGCATTCATGAAAAACAAAAAGCTGGAAGAATACGGTTCTTACTTATTGATAATTCTCGGCGCGCTCATGGCGAGCTTCTCGGTAATTTGTATCCTGATCCCCAACGGAGCCATTGACTACGGAACGGCAGGTATTGCCATCATCGTAAGTCAGCTTACAGGCTTTAATCTTTCCCTTTGTGTCTTCGTAATATTTGCTCCCTTCGTGATCGCGGGATTTTTGATCCTGGGTGTTAAGTTCGGTATCAAGGCAACGGTGGGTTCCCTGTTTTATACCGTAGGTCTTGAGATATTTGAAAAAGTGCACTTTGAACTTAACACGGAGCATTTCCTGGCGGTGGCCTTCGGAGGAGCATTGCTTGGTTTCGGTCTTGCCTTGATCCTTCGCTTCGGCGGATGTATCGACGGGTCGGAGATCTTTGCTAACATAATCGTCAATGCAATCTCCCGCAAAACAGGCAGGAACTACAGTATGACATACATCCTGCTTGCTTTTAACGCATGTGTTTATCTGGCCGCGTTTCTTCTTATCAATCAGGATGCCGCACTTTTGAGTCTGCTTGTCTATGTTGTGGCCACTTCCATAATAAACAGTGTTACCGACCATTTCGATGCGGTCAAGCAGGTTACGATCATTACCAAGGATCCTCATGCGATCATCGCGGATATCAAAGAGCAGCTTAACAAGACCTGCACAATGATGGATTCCTACGGCGCCATTGCGGGGGAGAACAAAACACTGATCTGCTATATCAGTTATTTCGAACTTCAGAAGATGAAAGAGATCATTTCCAAAAACGCAGGTTCCTTCAGCACTGTCTCAACGATAGATGAGATACTCAGGTAAATAAGGCGGATCCCTCATCTGAGGAAGATCTACTCTATTATATATGACAGGAGGTATTTCTTAATGGCAAACACCAGCGAAACATTTTCTTTTTCAGCACTTCCCACCACGGTGGAAGAACTCAAGGCTTTTCCCGAGGCATCCCTGGACAGCCCCTACAAGACAGCTGCCCTTGCTCTTGCGGTCCTTGCAAACTACGATAAGAACGTTGATGCGACTGTAGAGATGCTGAATTTCCTTAAAGGACCCGAACCTGTAAGCACTTTTGAAAAGCAGTTTATCAAGGACAGGATCGCAGGTCAGCCTCACAAAGTACTTTCCTTCTTTAAGGGATCGAGCGTTGACAACAATTACACCCCCACCACTCCCTATACGATAACGGTCAGTTCAAATCCGTATTCATTCCCCGAGGAGAACTGGGCTACCATGTACGTAAAGAGTTCCGGAGCGGACAGCGATCGTCCCATCAAATTAAGAAAGAAGCCCTCCACCGGTCAGTGGTTTATTAACGAGATCCAGTGTCTTTCCGATATTCGCACTCCCAAGGCGGCAGATCCCTGGGCATAAGATTGTTTAATTTGATTTCTACATCTTGGCAGAAGAAATGCCCTCGGCACATCATGTTGTGGGAGCTCAAAATTGTCTGAAAAAGGCGTAAAATTAGGCATATTGAAAGCATTGACAAAGAAATCAAATCGTGTTAGATTAAAAGTCCACCGCAGGAAATGCGGTGGACTTTTTGAGTAATTAAACTTACTTAAAAAAAGTTAAAAAATGTCTTGACGAAAGCCATGACGCGTGATAGTATACCACTGTTGCGGCTTTTTAAGACGCACACGTACCTTGACAAATAAACAGCAATGCAACCCTGAAACTCGTCGAGTAAAGAACCGAAGGTTCTGCTCGACACGGCGACATGTTC
>JAEEGT010000234.1 GCA_016280465.1 Lachnospiraceae bacterium
CAAAAAAGGCGATTTTACAAGGGTTTTCCTCGCTTTATCGCCTTAAATCACTAAAATGGATTATAAATTTACCGAATTATTAGAATATTTAAACAATTCAAATTATTTAAGCTTTTTGGTAAGAGTTCCCATACTTCCGGTAACAGTCATGGAAAGACTGTCGACAACAGTGTTTTTATCCACTTCCATGATAAGAACAAGCTGCTTCTTCTCGAGTCCGGCAAAATCATCCATGCATTCGGAAAGGATATCATCCAGCATCACGGGATAAAGAACCCCTTTATAGGATCCGTCATTGATCGAAAGCCTGAATTTACAATTCAGACTCAATATATCGAGATTGGCTGCGGATTGAGAATTGTTAGTAACGTCAAAATATACAACCAGCAAAGCCGTGTTTGATGACGATGCACTCAAAGAAACCGCAGAATCGTTATCCTTGGGGTAATTGCTTAAAAGTTCAAAGCCTGCATAAGCTATATCAAAGTTTCCGTATCCCAGAAACTCGCCTATAGGCATATTGGAAAAAGTGGAATCTACGACCTTGGCACCGCCCGTTCCGTCATTCTTTGAAGAATTCGAGGAACTTTGATTGCTGTTGTATTCGGAATTGGCATTCTTCTGCGCCTCGGCTTCACGCCTTCTCTGTTCCTCTTCCCTTGCGATGGCATCATAATATGCTTTTTCCGCATCGTCATGAGCTTTCTTGGCCGTATAATAGGAATTGAGGAACTCTGAAGTATCCACAAGTCTTGTGTGATTGGCAGAATCGTATTTAAGCATCAATGAAGCCGCATACTCCGAAACCATACGGTTCTCTTCCTGTGTAAGATTTGGAATGGAGCCGCAGGCAGAAAGCAGCAAACTCAATGTGATTGTCAAAGCCGTCAGTCTGAATCTTTTCATATAACCTCTTATCTGTCGGTGCAGTCCAGCGTAAACCAGAAAGCCACTCCGTCCGTAACATTCGATACTCCGCAGGTCTCACCAAGGGAATCCGTGATGGCCTTGACTATCGAAAGTCCCACACCGCTGCCACCGTATTCTCTGGAGCGAGCCTTATCGACCTTGTAAAACTTGTCCCAAAGATGAGCTATGCTTTCTTCGGGAATATGGTCACCCGTGTTGAATACGGTAATCTTTACTTTATTTTCTCCCTTTTCGACAGAAACGTCAATCCGTTTTTCCGAATCGGACTTGCAATAATGGACCGCATTGGAAAAGAAATTCATGATGATCTCTTCAACCTTAAATTCATCGGCCCACACATAAACCGGTCCGCAATCGGGCGCGGTAACCTTTATATCACTGCTCCTGGTCAGTATTTCCGCCGACTGGACATAATTGTTTATAAGAGCGACTATATCAAATCTGTCTATATTTAAGGTATCAAAACCGGACTCAAGCTGATTTAGCAAAAGAAGCTGCTTCACCATGTTGTTCATCTTGCCCGCTTCATCGGAGATAACATCACAATAGTAATCCCGCTCTTCCGCCTCGTTGACGCCTTCCTTAAGGCCTTCGGCATAACCCTGGATAAGGGCTATGGGAGTCTTTAGCTCATGGGAAACATTGGCTATGAACTCCGTTCGCATGTTGTCGATCTCGGTCTTTAAATCATTATCCTTCTTTAATTCGATATTGGCTTCCTTAAGTTCCGCAATAGTGCTTTCAAGGTTCTCGGACATCTTGTTGATGCTGTTTCCCAAAATGGCGATCTCGGTCTTTTCCTTGCCCTTGTACCTGGCATCAAAATCCATGTTGGACATTTTCTCGGAAATATCGGCAAGCTCCAGTATGGGCTTTGAGATCTTTCTGGTAAAGAGAAAGATTATCACGGCGCTGACGGTCATGACGCAGACGCCTATGATAAGAAGGAATCTGGCGGCTATCTCCGCGCTGTTCTTTATACTTTCCATGGCGGATCTTAACATAAAGAAGCTACCGTCCGGCAAAGATCCCCACATTTCAAGGAAATCCGTTTTGGTGCGGTTGTCATTCTTTAAGACAAGAACGTAATCATCCGTTTCCTTAATCACACGCTTTACGTAGACGGTTCCCCGAAGGTTATTGGCAAGTTCACGCAAAAGCTGATCCTGAGGCTCCATGGCATAGATCTTCACAGGTTCAAAGCCGGAACTTATGATGACAATGCTCACACTGTGGGTGCCGCTGTTCTTTTGCAGCATGACATCAAATTCATCGGTGGACATGGTGCCGCCGGCGGATGAAAACTTGATAAGGTCATAGACGCTGAATAAGGTCTTTTCCTTGTTGTTAAGATAATATTTCTCAAGAAAGAAATGGGTGGCAAGGAAAAGCGCCAGAAGGGTCAGCGCCATAATTCCCACAAATATTAAGGTTATCTGTCTGCGAAGAGAGTGTGTGTACTTCTTCTTTTTCTTATCTTTACTCAAATTTGTAGCCCATACCCCAGATGGTTTTGATGAGTTCGCCCTTTTCTCCCATCTTGCTGCGAAGTTTCTTTACATGAGTGTCTATGGTGCGGGCGTCACCGAAATAGTCGTAATTCCAAACACTGTTTAAGATCTTTTCTCTCGACAGAGCAAGACCCTTATTCTCCATGAAAAAAGCAAGAAGTTCAAACTCCTTGTAGCTTAATTCTATTTCCTTGTCATTGACCTTAACAAGGTGTGCTGCCTTATTAAGCACAACACCTTCATATTCGAGGATACCGCCTTCATCGGGATTGACTCTTCGAAGTATGGCTTCGATGCGGGCAGTCAGGATCTTTGGGCTGAAGGGCTTTGAGATATACTCATCGACTCCCAGCTCAAATCCCAGCAGTTCGTCACGCTCCTCGCTCCTTGCGGTAAGCATGATGATGGGAACCTTGGAATACTCCCTTATCTCACGGCAGACCTGCCAGCCGTCCACCTTGGGCATCATTACATCCAGAACAACAAGTCCGATATCTCCCGTGTTAAAGAAAATATCCAAAGCCTCGCTGCCGTCTCCCGCTTCTATGACTTCGAAGTCCTTCTTTATAAGAAAGTCTTTGACAAGCTTTCGCATCCTGCTTTCGTCGTCAACCACCAAGATCTTTGTTTTATCCATTATCAGTCCTCATAAGAAATGTCACTGTGTGTAATGCCAAGTTCCGCCTCACGCTCATTGATAGCCCGTTCTTTTTCCCTGAGTTCCGATTCTTTCTCGGAAAGGGACTGCTCCCAGGCGGCATACTGATTGGTAATGGCATTTTTGTAATTAATTGCATTGGGTGTGGTGCCGTTCATTGTTATCACAAACATACCAACTGCCAGTAAACCGAAAATTGCACTGACGATCACGGCGTTCCTGTATTTCATCTTAAGGGACATTTCTTCCTTCCGGGCACGGGTCATGCGCACCTTTCGCTTGGGTTCATCGTCCTTAAGGGAGATACGCCTGAAGGTGGTATACAAAGGAACCGGTGATAGTTCCTCCTCACTGACACCGGAAGTCACAAGGCAGTCCCTTATGTTCCTAAGAAACATAAAACCAACCGGAGTCACGAAGGTACGGGCTTCTATGAGTTTTTCATAAACGCCCTTCATGACCGTCATGTTGCCGGTATCCGTGTGGCTTTCGATATAAGCTATCTTTTTGGCTTCATTCTTTGCAAGTTCCACATCCTCGGGATTTGCAAAAACAAAACCGTCAAAAGTGAGTTCTTCTTTATTGATCATAGAGACCATCACTCCTTTATACTGATAAAAAAGAAAGTTCCCTGAATATATCCTTTATCTCTTCGCTCTTTAAGTCTATGCTTCCGCGAAGACTGTTATCTTTGCCTCCGCATTTGGCACCGTACTTTTCCCTTAAGATACTGCCGGCTTTGGCAGCATCAAGACCGTTGCCTTCCACGACAAATCTGTATCCGTTATCATCGGACCCGGCAAATAATGAGAAACTGCCGCACATATTTCGGGCCTGTCTTGCAGACTGATCAAGAACAGGTATTTCCTCGGGTCCTCCCACATGAAGGAGATAATCTGCTTTAAGATCCCGTTCTTTTTCAAAGTTTGCCAGCACGATGCGGTTTAAAAGACTGACGGATTCAAATTTAAGTTTTCTGTACTCTTCCGAAAGGTTCTTTACGCCATCAGCTTCATCGCCGGACTTAAGGGACAGAGTCTCGGAAATTGAGCTTAAAGCGTTCTGTTTGTTCCTGTAATCCTCCAAGGCTCTGAAGCCTGCCAGATAATGAACTCTGACACCGCCCTTGTATTTTTCATGGGAAACAACCTTGAAAATACCGATCTCACCCGTAAGATGCACATGAGGCGCGCAGCAGGCACAAACATCCACACCTTCAACGGTAACGATACGCACGGCCCCGGAAAGTTCTTTCTTGCTCCTGTAGCTCATAGCGGAAAGCGTCTGTTTATCGGGATATTCCGCGATTATCCTGCGGTTTTCGAAGATAATGCGATTTGCTTCCAGTTCAAGGGCATCTATATCATCATCACTTAAAAAGCCGTCATAATCCATGGTGGCGGAATTATCGCTCAAATGAAAGCCCACGTTGTTAAAGCCGAATCTTGAAAAAACAAGTCCGGAAAAGATATGCTCCGCGCTGTGACATTGCATGTTCCTGAAACGATGCTCAAAATCTATGACGCCGTGAACAGTCTCACCTTCCTTAAGGGTACCATCGATAAAATGACAGATATCCTCTCCGTCGATCTTAACATCCGTTACCTCAAAGCCGTTTATGGTACCCCGGTCCGGAGTCTGACCCCCTTCTTCGGGGAAAAAGAAAGTCCTGTCCAGGATATAGGCTGTTTTTCCTTTATAATCCGTCACTCTTAAAACCGTAGCATCAAACTCTTTGCCGTAGGCATCGGCATCATACAATTTTTCGGTCATTGATATTTCTTCCTAATATTTATTTCTGACTACCTCAAGGGCGCAGATAAAATCCTTAAATTCAAGCTTCTCTCCGTCGTCGGTAACAAAGCTTCCCGTAAGACGACCGAAAACCTGATGCTGATCGCTGATGATAACCTTAAAATCCATGCAGGCCGAGCGGTCAAGGATGGGTTTGAAAACAGACTGAAGGCGCCCGTCCGAAGAATTGACGGTCCACTGCTCCATAAAGCGGTATTTTCCTTCGGGATCTTTGGGAATGTCAAAAGTAACCTCTTCAAGCTTGTGGATCCTGCCCTTATAGTAGATACCGTTCTCGGAAGCGCTGGATCTGTCGGAAAAGCCGTATCCGAGATTGAATCCGAAGAGTTCACCGGACAGCCTTCCGCTTCCCGTACCCCAAAACCAGGTATTGTCATAAGTCCACACGCCACGTCCCCAGTCAAGGACTCCGGCACAGAAATCATGTGAAACGGTTTTCTTGATATCTCCGTATTCGACGCTTCCTTCGGCGGTAAGGCAGTTCATCTTGCAATTGTAGTAAAAGGCCGTTTCTTTTTCCTTCCAGGGAGTTGCGATATATACAGCCTCCATATCAGGCTCTTTGACAAAGAGATCGGCCTTAAAGTCCCTGCCCGCAGCCTTATCGAAATCCTTGAATTCGCAGCGGATCCTTCTGCCCCCGTTTGTCATCTCAAAGGACATATTAAGACGCTTTGTCCTGCACCGCGCATCGCCCTCCCTGACGGAAGCTCCCAGGCCGAATTTTTTACCGCCCGGAAAAAGAACAAGTTCAGACTCCGTGTGTTCGCATTCCGCAACAAGGTCTATATAAGACACACTTAAAAGTCCTATGTAGCCAAGGTCCGAAATGGTAAAAGCAACCGCAAATTCATCGGTGTTGAAAAGATAATAATCCCATTCTTTTCTGCGAAACCAGGGAGCCTTGATATTTTCCCTGTTGTACTCCCACACAGGGCTTCCGGACCAGCCAGGCTCCGCAACATGACCCTTTTCGTCAAGCAACTTCTGTACCGTTGTAACCTTATGTTCCATATTTAAGCCCCCTCACATTATGAATTGCCGGTTTTTAGAGCCGGATTGCCCTGCAGATACTTATAGTCATCATACAATAATATTGTGTAAAAAATGTGAAATTTACACACATTTATAATATCACATTTTATTACCGGTCGCACCAAAATATAGCTTTCCTTAACGCAAAAACACCGCCCCTTACGGAGCGGTGCTTTAAGACTATGTTGTAGTTTGGATCATCATACCGTGTACTGTGAAAGATCGGAATTGATCTTGTCCGAATACTGGTTGAGATTTTCCGATACCGTGGTGATATGCTCTGTTTCGGTACGGAGTTTTTCGCTCTCCGAAACGATGGTGTTACTAAGATCAAGTACCTGAGCGATACTGGAGGCCTGTTCCTGAGTAGTAGCCGCATTGTTGGAAGCAACATCGTTGATCTTCTCAATACCGCTTGCAATTTCAGAAATGCCCTCGGTAGCTTTGGCTACATCGCCGTAGATCATCTCAAAGGACTGGTTTGCTCCGGTCACGGCGCCCATGCAGGCTTCCATATCGGAAAGACAAACCTCAGCCTTATGACTGATATCGGAGATATTCTTGGTAACATCTTCAACAAGTCTTCTGATGGTCTCGGTAGCTTCGGAAGACTGATTTGCAAGAGTTCCGACCTCGGTTGCGACAACCGCAAATCCGCGTCCCATTTCACCCGCTCTTGCCGCCTCAATCGAAGCATTGAGAGAAAGAAGGTTTGTCTGGCTGGAAATGGCATTGATGGTATCGGTAATACCCGTGATCTCTTCCACAGACTTTGCGGTATCTCTGATAAGAGAGGTAAGCTCGCCGATGGTGGAATTAAGAGTAGTCACGTTCCTGGTCATGCTGTCCATCTCATCCTTACCCTTTGCGGAAGCTTCCATGGTCTCATTGCAAAGATCCTTAACGTTTTCGGCGTTCTCGGCAAGACGGCTTGAAGTGGTTGCAAGCTGGGTAGCTGCCTTCGCAACATCCTCAATGGATGCACTCATATCATTAAGGGTACTGTTGAGCATATCTATGGAATCACCCTGGTTCTGATTGGCATCGGCCAGAGATCTTGAAATGTCGAAACACTCACCGGCACGTCCGTTCATGGAACCAGCAATATCCGTCAGGTTATTGAAGGTTGCACGCATGTTCTTGATATATTCGCCAAGGCTTTCTGCAAGAGTGGTGATCTCATTGTTTCCTTCAGGCACGATCTCAACGGTGAAATCACCCTTGCTGATATCGGTAATACGGGATGTGATAGTAGTAACGGGATTGATTGCCTTGCTGATAACATAATACAAAACGAAGGAAAGGATCAAAAGCAGTATAGCGGCGCCACCCATGGTGAAGATCATTACATTAACGATCCTGTCGCTGAGCAGGCTTGAAGAAACCGCGCTTACAACAGCCCATGATGTCTCTTCTATATCGGTTGCGGTATACATGTAGGCTCCCGCAGAAGTCTTTGCGGTAACGACTTTTTCACTGCCGCCTTTACCGTCTTTGTTCATGGTTCCGAAAATACCTGCGATACCCTTTGCCACGGGATCCGTGGTATTGGAAAGATTCTGTCCAACCGCATCCTGATTGTTACTTATAAGGATATCCGTTGTTTCCTTGTTGATGATGTAATACTTTGCGTCGGGAGAAAGGGACTTAAAATTCTTAACGATCTCTGCGACCTTATCAAAGTTTATATCGCTGGAAAGAACAACATTATCTTTGACCATGATGGCGCAGGCAAGACAGGTCTTGCCGGTAGATGCATCCACATAAGGCTCTGAGGAATAGATCGCTCCGTTCTTTGAAACAGCGCCCTTATACCAGGGTCTGTCGGTAAATACAAAGGTATCATCCGGGATCCAGCCGGAACCGTCCAAAAACTTACCGGTGTTACCGTATGCCATATAGATATCCTGGGAATCGGGATCTTCGGATGTAATTTTGAGTAACATGGAAAGCATGTCATCGTAACTGAGTTCCGGAATATTTCTGATAACATCCGCGGTCTGATTGACTCTTTCTTCTACACCATCCCACCAGCTGTGGATCTCGCTGGCATAGGTGGCCGATTCTCTTGCAAGGACATTATTCATAAGATACTGGATATTATCCACCGCAAGCTTGATGCTTATCTGAGTGATGATCACGATCATGATCGCAACGTATACGATCATTTTGGTGACAAGAGATTTTTTGAGAGACTTTCTCTTTTGAGATTTCATGGATTTACCCCTCCGATGTAAAATAATAAGAACAACTTCTATATTTATACATCAAAGACTGTAGCGAATAATTAAACCCGAAACTCATCCCTTCAGTCCGGTGCTTGCTACTCCCTCCACAAAATATTTCTGGAAGCATAGGAAGATAATGAGCACAGGTATAAGAGAAAGCATGGATCCTGCCATGATAAGACCGTAATCCGACGAATACTGGGAAATGAACATTTTAAGTCCCAGCTGGATGGTTTTCTTTCTCTGGGTCTTTAAATAGATCAGGGGGCCAAGGTAATCGTTCCAGGTATTTACAAAGGTAAATATCACAAGGGTCGCCAATGCAGGCTTCGACAGGGGCAGCATCACCTTGCTGTATA
>JAEEGT010000235.1 GCA_016280465.1 Lachnospiraceae bacterium
AAAATCAACCTTTCCGTCCTCGGTAAGGGGAAGATCGTTCATGTTAAGGGTAGTTATCTTAAACATCTGATCGGAGCCTTCGCAATCGGCACCTGTGATCAGGGGAGTATGCACATACACATATCCTCTGTCCTGGAAATAGGTGTGGATAGCCATTGCCGCTACGGAACGTACCCTGAACACTGCTGAAAACAGGTTTGTTCTGGGACGAAGATGAGCAACGGTACGAAGATACTCTCTGGTGTGACGCTTGGGCTGAATGGGATAATCCTCGGGACAGTCCCCAAGAAGCGTTACCCTGCTTGCCTTGAGTTCAAAGGGCTGCTTGTTCTCGGGAGTAAGTACCAGAGTACCCACAACCTCTACGCTGGCGCCCACTCTGATTTTTGAGATATCGTCGAAATTAGCAAGTTCCTTCTCGTAAACCACCTGTAGGTTCTCGAAAAAGGATCCGTCGTTAACGTTAAGGAATCCAAACTGTGCCTGAGCGCGGTTGGTACGTACCCATGCGCAGACCGTCACTTCTTTGGAAGCAAATTCAGATGTGTTTCTGAACAGCTGTTTAATTCTGGTTCTCATTATAATCCTCCGCTCTTTATGGCACTTTTATGCCATAAGATTCGTTTATTGATTTGTAACCGACAGAATGTAATCGGAAACCTTCTTAGACATGGTCTTCTCTCTCAGCTCTTCCTTGGAATTTGCGGCATAGAAAGCTGCGAGGTTATCATACTCATCGTAGTAGTCAACGTATTCCCCCGCGATCCTGTCCAGCTCTTCATCGGAAACCTCAAGTCCCCGATCCACTGCAATCTTGTAGATCACCAGCTGCTGCTTCGCATACTCCCTGGCTTCTATCTCAAGGGAAGTGTCGCAAAGTTCAAGATACTCGGCCACGCTGACATTATACTTAGCCGCGGTGTCGCCGTAGAGATTCTCGATAAAGTCTTCGGAAGAAGCAATAAAACCTGCGGGCAGCTCTTTAAATACCGAATTGGCTGCTACACGCTTGATCACAGCCTTGACCACCCCTGCTTTGTAATCGCTGTCCGTAAAAGTCTCCAGGGTGTTACGCACAAAAACCCTGTATTCTTTCTCATTGGAATAAACATCGCTTCCGAGAGCCTTGACGGATGCATCCGAAAGTTTGGGGATCACCGCCACAACATCCACGCTGAAAGAACAATCGCGCCCCGCAAGACCCGCATCCAGATAATCCGCAGGATAAGTCAGCGTAAACTCCACATGGTCTCCCGCCACAGTCCCCACAAGGGCTTCCTCGAAGCCGCTAATGTGGGTGTTCTTGCCGATGACCACATCCTGAGTCTTGCCGGAGATGGTGCTTTCTTCCTCACCGCCGAATACTCCGGTGTAGTTGATCTTAACCGTGTCTCCACGGTCCGCTACCCAGTCCTTGATGCTCTCCGCCTGCTTGGCAAAAAACGCTTCCGTATAATTTTGTATGAGTTCGTCGGTCATTTCCGTTCTTTTTACATCAATGGTCAAACCTTCGTATTTACCTATCGATGTAATGTAGTCGTTAACATTATCCGTGGTAAGTGTAAATTCTTCCGGCTCAGCCGGATTACCGCAGGAGATCATGCCGACCGCCACGACTGCGCACATGACCAACAGCAATAAACGGTTCTTCATACGAAAACCTCGTAAATAAATATACAAGAAAATATAGCACATAAATTTTTAAATATCAAGAACGGCAAAGCCTATAAAAGTGGAGAAAGAAGCCTGCAGAACTGTTCCCTGAACCGAAGCCACAGACCGCGTTTGGAATATTCCTCCCTGGTGATCCTTTTGCACTTTGTAACGTCTTCCCTGAATATCTCCGCCATCCTTGCGGCGGTACGCTGGCTGTAGATCACCGCATTGACCTCAAAATTCAGAGCAAAACTGCGGATGTCCATGTTGGCGGTACCGTAGCAGCAGATCTCTTCGTCCACGATCATTCCCTTGGCATGAAGAAAACCGTTCTGATAAGTATAGCAGTTGGCTCCGGCCAGCACCAGTTCTCCCACATAGGAATAGGTCGCCCAGTATACAAAGGGGTGATCGGGCTTGCATGGGATCATGATGTTGACCTCTATACCCGAGTGCACCGCAATGAGCAGTGCCGCGAGAATTGATTCATCCGGGATAAAGTACGGAGTCTGGATATATATCCGTTTCTTTGCCTTGTTTATCATACGAAGATAATTGTTTCGTATGTTCTGAAGGGAAGAGTCGGGACCGCTTGATATTATCTGGATTGCGTGACCGCCCTCTTCCTTGGCGGGCGCGGGCTTAAAATACGACGCTTCACTGAAAAGGTTCTTTCTGGAAGCATAATCAAAATCCTGGGCAAAACGGATGGAAAGTGCGGTGACGGCGGTACCCTTTATCCTGAAGTGAGTATCCCGCCAGTGACCGAATCTTTTGCTTTTGTCTATGTATTCCCGGCCCACATTGAAGCCGCCCACGTAACCGATCTCGTTGTCGATAACGGCGATCTTTCTGTGATTCCGATAATTTATACGAAGCTGAAGCCACTTAAACAGCGCACGGAAAAATTCCGCCACCTCGATGTTTTCGTGCTTTGCAAGATCCTTCC
>JAEEGT010000236.1 GCA_016280465.1 Lachnospiraceae bacterium
CCAAAGAAAAGATCAAACACGATAACTGCGTGATGGTGGGTAACGACATGGAAAGTGACATTGCGCTGGCCAAAGCCTGTCACATGCCGGCTGTGCTGGTAAATACCTTTAAGTACAGTTCTTTTGAACTTTCGCTCAAGTATGACAATCACTATCCCGTCATCAACGATCTTATGGAACTCTTACCCTGAGTAAGAAATGACAACCATCAAAAAGGACATCCTTCACGGATGTCCTTTTATCATTTCTGATATACGATTTCGCAAAGTCGTCCTTAGTCAAACTTTAAGATGGTGCCAAGTATCCTCTTTGCACTTAACTTTAACTGCTCGTGATCCAGGGCTCCAAGCTCGTCCGCTGCCTTAAGACGGTCGGGGAAACCGTTACCCATCTTAAGATCGTTACCGGCATTGAGTTCTTTGTAGTGCTCTCCTCTGGTCCACCAGTCGGAAGTTACCATTCCTTCAAAGCCCCACTCGTCTCTTAAGATACCCGTAAGCAGGTCTCTGCTCTCGGAAGCTCTCTCACCGTTTATCACGTTGTAGGAACTCATGATGGTGTAGGGAGCTGCTTTCTTTACAACGATCTCAAAGGCCTTGAGGTAGATCTCCCTGAGGGCACGCTCGGAAACTCTTGAGTCGCTGTGCTTACGATTGGTCTCCTTGTTGTTGCAGGCAAAGTGCTTTACTGAAACACCCACGTGATTCTCCTGAACGCCGTTAACAAAGGCTGCTGCCAGGAGTCCCGTCAAAAGTGGATCCTCGGAATAATACTCGAAGTTTCTTCCGCACATGGGATTCCTGTGGATATTGATGGCGGGGGTAAGCCACACGCACAGGTTGTTTTCCTTGATCTCACGGCCTCCGGCGCGACCCACCTCCGTTAAGAGTTCTTTGTTCCATGTGCAGGCTAAAAGTGTTGCGCAGGGGAAGGCAGTGGTAAGTATTCCCGTCTCAGGCGCGATCCTGACTCCTGCAGGGCCGTCTGCGGTCATGGCAGAGGGTACTCCGTACTCGGGGAGATTTCCGAAACCGAATACATTGGCCACACCGGTGTTTGGCTGTCCGCCCACTACTTCTAAAAGATCTTCAAAGGAAAGCTGGTCCACAAATTCATCAAGGGTCAACTTCCCTGCCGCAACCTCTTCAAAGGGACGAACTCCCTCTTTGAAAGGATGCATCATATAATATCTTTCGCGCCCTTTTACCGCAGGCATCAAAGCCTCTTCGTAGCCGGGTGTCATTTTCTTTATAACACTTGCATTGATGTCCTTGTGGGCACCCTGAGGAAGAGCCTCAAAGCTTCCGTCTGATAGCATTCTCTCCTTTAATTCAACGGGCGCAAGTTTATGACTGAGTTGGTCAACAACCACATCCTCGGGATTGTTCCAGGTATGTCCCTCGGGAAGCAGGCAGGCACTGTCTTTTCCCAGGTTAAAACGGTATTCACCCTTTTCAAGAACATAAGCAGCTTCTTTTATCTTACCAAGATCGTCGAAGGACGCCATGGTGTACAAGGGAAGCTCCAGCACCAGTTCTTCGCTCTCGCCGGCCTTAAGGACCTTGGTCTTTGCAAAAGCACCCAGTGCCCTTGAGGGCTTGCCAAGTTTACCCTGGGGAGCGCTGTAATAAAGCTGTACCACTTCCTTGCCCGGTACCGAGCCCCTGTTTGTGACTCTGACGGTGAAAAAGAAACTGTCTCCCTCACGGCTTACGGACAGGATCTTACTGTCAAATTCCGTATAGCTTAGGCCGTAGCCGAAGGGGAATACCACCTTGTCGGAAGCTCCGTTAACCGTCAGGAAATATCTGTATCCCACATAAATGTCTTCGCTGTAATCCACGTAATCGAAGGATTCGTGAAAGCCCTTGGTGGAGGGATAATCCTCAAGCTCCCCTGCGAAGGTGTCCGCAAGTCGTCCGGAAGGATTTACTTCGCCAAGAAGAACGGCTGCTGCCGCATCGCCGCCTTCCATTCCACCCTGTCCCATGTAGAGGGCTGCGCTGATACCCGTATCTTTGATCCATCTTAAGTCGATGACACCGCCGATGTTCAAAACGGCAACCACCTTCTTAAAGTTTTCTTTTACCGTCTTTATAAGGTTCTTTTCACCCTCGGAAAGATAGAAATCTCCGTCGGGGAAGATCTCTGCGGAAAGTCCGGGCATTGTGGTCTCGGATTCCCAGGGATTATATTCGTTGTTGCACTCAACCTTGCTTCTGTCCCAGCCTTCGCCGGAAAAACGGTTGATGACTATAAGAGCCGTATCGGAAAAGGCCTTAGCGCCCTCCAACAGTTCCCCGGTGACCGCAGGCTCCGCCGACATGCCGGGACAGCGCTTGTTTGCATACTGAGCCTTGAGATCCTCTCTGTAGAATTCTACCAAAGGCTCATAAACCCTCACATTCTTGGCCTTAAGACCGTCATAGAGGGAGTGCACGTACTTACAGTACACATCTCCCGATCCGCCGCCGCCCTTAACGTACTCGGCGATGGCCTTGCCGAATACCGCCAGGGGCTTATCCTTGGAAAGAGGCAGGGTTCCGTCGTTCTTCAGTAATACCATGCCTTCTTCGGCCGCGTGCCTTGAAAGTGCAATATGTTCTTTGCTGCCGGTAACCCTTCTTTCTCCGTCTAAGGGCAACGCCGGCTGATATAATAATCTCGCCCATTTTTTCATGAGAACATCCTCCTTTTTTTACTATCATACCACGGAGAATCCAAATAAATAGTATTTTATTTTTATCAAGGTGTTTAATTTGAAACAGGCGAGACCGGTGTATTACTTTTTGAGGAAATCACCCATCTGCTTTATGAGTTTATGGTCGTGGGTGTCTTCGCTTGATTCCCAGACGATAATGCCGCCGAGGCCGTAATTCTTGATAAGATCCAGTTTTCCGGACAGTGAGAGTTCGTTCTCGTAGGAAATGTACCAGCGGTAATAAGGGGAGGTCTCATCATCGTTAAACATGTATACTCCGCCCTGGATCTTATGGTACTTAAAGTGCCAGCCGGGCTTTCCCGTGTCAAACTCCTCGCCCTTGACCCATTTTCCGCCTTCATTCACC
>JAEEGT010000237.1 GCA_016280465.1 Lachnospiraceae bacterium
AGGGAAGGGATGAGGATGGATGGATAGAAAAAAGATAAAGAGGTATATCTTTCTTTTATCTTTTCTTTGGTTCTTTCTTTTCGTTTTTCTTTCTAGGGGAAGAAGGAAAAGGGAAGGCAGGAAGGGGCAGGGAAGGGAAGAGAAACAATCCGCATACTCAAAAAGGCACCCATGTGGATCTGACTCTTACAGATCACTCTGAATGCCTTTTTCTTGTTGAGTTCATACGCTAACTATCGGATGAACTAAATCCACAATATTCTCTTTGATAATTTCCTCACCCGTGCTATCGGTTATATCGTTCTCACGATAACTACCGATTAGGAAACAGCCTCTTTCTTTGCTCTGCGTTTCGCCTTTTCTCTATCACTTGCCTGCTTTTTCTTGTACGCTATTCTCCGGTCATACTCAGCCAGAAGCGTAATCGCCTGCGGATCTCCCTGCTCTGCAAGGGCCTTGGTATTTGCGTATTTCTCCTGCTCTCTGCGATAACGCTCCTTGAAGTAGGCTTTGCTTCGCTCCCGCTTTTCCTCTTCTTTTCTGCAATGCTCTTCATACTGTGCTATCGCTTCGGGATCTCCGGTCTCAGCCGCAAGTCGTAATTGCTCTATCCTCGCTGCTCTATTGGCCTTGTATCTCTTTACACTCTCATTTCTCTTATCCATGCGGATCCGATTGATCTCAGCATGCTTCTTCGCTTGGGCCTCTTCCTCGGCCTTGATCTCTTCCTCGGTGTAAGGTGGAATGAATTGGCCGATGAAGTTGAAATAGATCTCAATCTTCTGTGTTCTCCCAAAGCCTTTAACTCCATTGGATTCATGAACAATGATCTTGTCGATAAACTCATGAATCATCAGCGGGGTCAGTTCCTCGAAGTCCGCATATTTCTTCACCAGAGCGATAAATGCATCCGTGGCTCCCTTCGGATTAACCTCGGGATCCTGCGGGGTCAGCTCTGCCACAAGTTGCTCAAGCTCCGTATATTCCGCATCGTATTGTGCCATCAAGCGGTCATACTGTTTTTCAGCAATCTTGCCCAGGGCGTATGTCTCATACAACTTGCCGATCAGAGTATCGAGTTCCTTCATGCGTGCCTCGGCGACCTCTCTTTTTTCCTCGTTTTCGGAATCATCAAGGGCCTGCCTTGTAGACAGCTCAGCCATGATCATTTCTCTGAATTCTCGCTCGTTAGTTATCGTGAATTTGCTCGCTCGCTTTATGGCCTTATGGATCAGTTCAAGCATATCCGAACGCTTCACGAAATGCATGGTACATACCTTCTTGACTCCTTGGCGATACATCCCGCAACAATAGGCCCGATCTGAATCCATCCTTTCTCTGTAACTCGGTGTGTTGTCTCTGCGGATCAGCCTTGCTCCGCAATCCGCACAATAGAGAACTCCGGTCAGATTGAACGGATCCTCTGAATACGGTGTCTTTTTCTTGTACTTCTTAACCTTGTTGGCAAGCTGCCATGTTTCCTCGTCAACAATCGGCTCATGGGTGTTCTTGAAGATGATCCGATCTTCGTCCGCAACATTGAGTCGCTTCTTGGATTTATAGGATATCCCTTTAGACTTCCGAAGCACCGTGTGGCCTAGGTATTCCTGCCTATGGATGATGTATCCCAGCGTGGTCGAGTTCCACATATACGGATCCGGCAAGGGATTGTGTCTGCAATCCGAAGGGGAATGGATTCTCTCATACTCCGATGGCACAAGGATCTTCTCTTCATGAAAGATTCTGATGATCTCCGCATAAGAGTAGCCTTGAACCACCATGTCAAAGATGCGCCTCACAACCTTGGCAGCCTCTTCATCAACGTAAAGGGTCTGCTTATCATCGGGCTTCCGGTAATAGCCGTAGGGGATTGCTCCGCTACAACGCAATCCACGCTCCATGCGGTCGGTAAATACCGCATTGATTTTTCTGCTCGAATCTCTGGCATACCATTCGTTCATGATGTTTAGGAATGGTGTAAAATCGCTGTCTGTCTGGTTGGCGCTGTCTATGTTATTATTGATAGCGATGAAGCGGACACCTTTCTCGACAAACATGATCTCGGTGTAGTAACCGACTTTCAGATAGTCACGGCCGAAACGGCTCATGTCCTTAACGATGATCGTGGATATGTTCCCCTCAAGAACCTCTTCGATCATTGCCTTGAACCCTTTTCGGTCGAAGGTGGTACCGCTGATTCCGTCATCCGTGAAATGGCGGAATGGTTCGAAGCCATGCTTCTTAGCGTAGTCCTCTAAGAGCTGCTTCTGGTTCGTGATACTGTTGCTCTCGCCCTGCAATTCGTCATCCCTTGAAAGGCGTTCATACAGGGCTGCGTACTGGACTTTACTCATATGAGCCTCCTTTCTTTTTCAAGGTGATATTCTTATTGTCCTACACAAAGGTAACCTTTCGGATCGGTCACCACATAGGAACTGTGCATCTGCAGGATATTCGGCTTAATAAAGAATCTCGTTTTACCTGATCCGCTTCCGCCTACACATAGCACGTTCTTATTCCTAGCGTACTTTGGGAGCTTCGGCCTGCTGTTCATAGTGAGTCTTTCTGTCTGCGAAAGTATCACGTTGTTCTGAAAGACCGGATCAATATATGGTTCTATGTCTTCCCGCGTGCCCCACCTGGCAGAGCCGTATTCCTGATTATGCCTGAACTTCTTAGCATTCTTGCTTTTGATATAGACCGCTAGTCTTAAGATACCACCTATAGCCAGTCCAACGATCAAGTCCATGGGATGAATACTCGGCAGGGGATTGGCAAAAGCCGTACCAAAGCAGCCATCCATTATCACGCTCTGCACCTTTTCCGATGCATTTGTGCCTCCTGCGATACGGAACGCCTCGCCGATATTTGTTGCCACAAGCCCGATTAACACATAAGGTATGTTAAGGATAATGAGCTTCTTAAGATTCCTCTTCTTCATCGCTCCTGCTCCTTTCGTTTTTCCCTGTGCTTCTTGGGATTTGCAGCCACCTTTTCTTTGAAGAGCTTAAGCTTCTTAAGGATGCTCGGACGCTTATGTTCAGCCTTTTCCTTCTTCTTGGTCTGCTTAATGCCATACTCCTTAAGAACCTGCGTGATCGCATCTGCATCCCTGGCTTTGAAGAACACGGTATACTTGGGCGGATCACCTTCCTTGTCCTTTACGATCGCAAAATCCACGCCGTATTTATTGGCTATCTTCTTGAAATCGCGTATTCCGGAATCTCCGACCTCCATGCTGGATACGCCCTGATTCTGTCCGATCAGTTCCTTTACGGTCTGCTTGCCCTTTTTATGCTCCTTACCGGTTGCCTTATATGCCTTGATCTGAGCCTTCGTGACCTTCTTCTGCTGCTTCCGGACTACTTTATTATCGTGATGACGTTTCCAGGCCACGCAGGCGCGGAACAGTGTTTTAGCAGTGACCGTAACACCTCTTACAGCGAAGCGTATCGATTTATCCGAAATATCTTCGTTCACTTCACCACTTCCTTTCCGTTATTCTTTCACTATTCACCGCATTCGAGCACTCCCTCCAGTGTGGTAGGGATCACCTTTGAACGCTTGGCTATTGAGATATCTTCTCTAACATCGTCATTGATCTTCTTACCGCAAACAACAAGGAATCTCGCACGCTTCAGAAGATCCTCCGACATCTCCCTGCGCTTCTTTTCTCCGTCAGGATCGTCATCTGCGATAATGCCTGAAAAAGCCAGTACCGGACACAAAGGAAGGTATCCTGCCTTTACAAGCTCCCCACAGTATTTCCGTGCCTGATCCTCCGCATCGACTTTGTTCTTGCTCCATGCTGCCGTTACATATGCTCTGGGTATTGTTCTGCTCATAATGCACCTCCGCTGTAGATCTCGTATGCCGAGAAATCCTGTCCGTTTGCCGTGAGCGTCACAAGCCTGCTCGCAAACACCTTTGCTGCCTCGTCAAACTCATCGCCGGTAAGAAGCTCAAGGCCCTTTCCTTTGCCTTCGTCCTTCATAATCAGAGCCGATCCGATGAAATATGCTCCGCCATCAAGACTTAAGATCTTTTCTGCATTAATGATCACTACATAAGGCGTTTTACCCAGGTAATCACCATAAGAGATATCCTGGATCTTTGTAAGTATCTCCACTGTCTCTGCAAGGCTTGCCCTCTTTCTTTCTCCGTTGGTGCCTATGATAAGGGCTCCTTCGTTTTTCTTTTCCACATTGATGTTGATGATGGTTGCCCCGTCATTCACGGGATCCAACGCAATATTGACTTCCATAGATTTCATTTGATATGTTCTCCTTAAATGTTCCCTTCTGCCATGTCATGGTTCACAAGGGCCTGATAATAGTTGCTGATGGTTAAAGGAGCGTTATAGAGCGCCGCAAGCAGATATTGCTTTATGCACCGTACATGAGTCGTATTCTCCTTAATGCCGTCCAAAACAAACCGGATATGACTGTTATCCAGCTTCATGAACTGGCTCTTTACGATGTTTGCAGGCTTATAGTCTCCCGCTATGCGGACAGAGTCCTTCTTTGAGCAGACCGTATCAACGATAAGGCCAAC
>JAEEGT010000238.1 GCA_016280465.1 Lachnospiraceae bacterium
AGTCCCAAAAGTTCTTCGGCTGCCTTGATCCGTCTGAAGCACAGGTAATCGGTGAAGTTGTAGTTGGTATACTGCTTGAACAGTCTCGAAAAATGAAACTTGGAAAAGCCTGTGTTGGCGGCGATATCCGACAAAGAGATATCCTCCGTAAAGTGTTTGTCTATATAGTCAAGGGTTTCGTTAAAGAGCTGTATGTATTCCTTGCGCTTGGAAGGAGAAGTACCGGAAAAGAGCATCTCTTCCTGGGTGTAGTTCTCCCCGAGAACAACAAAGAGCCGCAAAAGGAGAGAGTGGATGGATAGATCAGCAAACTCGCTGTTGCCGAAGTACTCGTTCCTGATCTGGACCAGTATGTTGTAGATCTCCGGATAAATGTCCGAATGTGCCTCGGAATTTATCAGAAGAGGTCTTGAAAGTATGGAGATGACCCTGGAAAATCCGTTGATCTTCTGAAGGGACAGGATGTTCATAAGAAAGATAAACCGCTTGCCGCTTGCGGGGGCTTTGATCTCGTGGATCTCTCCCGGAGGTATTATAAGCACACCTCCCTGGGGGACAAGGTATGTCTCGTCACCGACTATAACGGTGTAGTCGTTCTCGATGGGGGTGATTATCTCGAGTGCGGAATGCCAGTGAGGCTCAAAGCCTCTGGGAAGATCGTTTAACCATATTCTGTTTAAGGACTGAGCACGAAACTGTACTACTTCGTGACCGCTCTGCACGTTTCTGTCGCCGGAAAAGTCGCTGTTTGCGGCATAATACCGGTCTCTTTCATCGGGAGCGATATTGAATTCCTCTGACATAATGTCTCCCATTCCTTGCTTTTTTCTTGATTATAGCATATGGGGGAAGAAAAATAACTAAAAAATGCAATAAATTTTCACGTATTTGTCACAAGAGATGAACCGTGATATACTCTTGTCGTACATATTGGATAAAAAATGTTCAAGGGCTTTATGGATTGTGTACATATTGCTCTATACCCCCCACAGGGCAAGGTAGCAATAATTGAGAAATATGTAGCATTGAATAAAGAGAATTAACTTCATCGACAAAATATAATTTTGACATAAAGTACGGAGGATATTCTCGATGTACAGCAAAAATGTGACGAAATTTCTGGCAGGAGTTCTTCTTTCTTCGTTGTTTTGTACAGCCCTTTCAGGCTGCGGCAAAGATTCGGGAAAGAGTTCTGTGTCAAAAGATATAAACACTGTAAAAGAGGATGAAGGAGTGGTTTACAACATGGAGGATTTACCTGTTCTTCGCGACTCTGTCCGCAAGAAACTCGGTGGCTTCGTGGGTTGTGCCGTAACAGGTTCCGAAGTTGACGACCCCAAGGTCTGGGAGATAGTCACCACACATTTTGAGACCGTGACCCTTGGCAACGAACTTAAACCCGATGCATTGGTCAATTACAGCGTCACCTATTGCCCCGGCACCGAGAAGACCATGTTAAACGGCGAGGAGATGGATGTTCCGGTACTTAACTACGGAAGAGCGGAGAAGATCCTTAACAAGATCCTCGACTGGAATGCCGAACATCCCGAGAAGAAACTTAAGGTCCGCGGCCACGTGCTCCTCTGGCACTCACAGACTCCCGAATGGTTCTTCCACGAGGATTACAACAAAAATAATCCCTATGTAACATCCGAAGTCATGAACAAGCGCCTCGAGTGGTACATTAAGACGGTCCTTGAACACTTTACCGGCGAGGACAGCAAATACAAAGGTCTTTTCTACGGATGGGATGTGGTGAACGAAGCCATCAGCGACGGAACCGGAACCTACCGCAGCGACAATGAAAATCCCAACGAGAAGCTGAGCGAAGACAGACACGGAAGCAATTCTTCCTGGTGGCATGTTTATCAGAGCAATGAGTTCATAATCAATGCCTTTAAGTACGCCAACAAATACGCTCCCGCAGATCTTGAGCTTTATTACAACGATTACAACGAATGTGTAATGCAGAAACGTAACGGCATCATCGAACTTTTGAGAGCCGTCAAAGCCGAGGAAGGTGCACCCGGCGAGGGCACCAGGATCTCCGGAATGGGCATGCAGGGCCACTACGGAATGGATTCCCCTTCTTTCGGCGATATAACCGCTTCCATCAAGATGTATTGCAACGAAGTGGGCAAGGTTCAGATAACCGAGCTTGATGTGAGCGCCAGCTCCGATTACGACGGAAGCGCCGAGAAGAAGCCTGACGAGTATGAGAAGCTTCGCAAGCGTTACAGCACCATCTACACCGGCATCACCGGTGCGGTGAAGCAGGGCTACGAAGTGTCCGGCATTACTTTCTGGGGTACGGTTGATCATTACTCCTGGCTCCAGTCCCGCAGCAATGTGGGTGGCGGCAACACAACGGGTCTTCCCCAGTGTCCGTTGCTTTTTGATGAAAATTACCAGCCCAAATCCTGTTTCTTTGTGTTTGCGGCTGAAGAATAGAAACTGCGGCCACGCGGTTTATGTAAGAAACATGCAGGTGTTCCTGCTATGGAGGTTTAGCAATCCATGAACAAAGGCTTAAAGAAATTTTTGACGGCTTTGGCCGTTCTGGCGGTTTTGATAGTTGTCTGCGTACTTCTTTCACGCAGAAAAGTCGCCGATTTCCATTCAAAATATGCGGGAGTCGATCTTACCAAGGATGTAGCCGGAACCGAAAGAGCCGGGGATTATGAAAAGTATGTTCTTTCTCATGATCAGGTCTTCCCTTCCGAGGATATTGAGATCGATGTTTTCGCAGGCAAGACCGAAGGCAATGTCAGAGTAGAATCCAATGTTAACGGTGTTGACAAGGCGCTCTTTACCGACAGCGATTCCACCGTTACCTGGGAGATCAACGCTCCCGAAGCCGGCTTCTATAATCTTTACATGGAATATCTTATCTCCGAGTCTAAGGGTGTGGTTGCGGAGAGAAGAGTTACCGTTAACAACGAACTTCCCTTCAGCGATGCCATGAGCATCGAGTTCTCCAGGATCTGGACCGACGCCACCGCTCCCAAGGTTGACAACCAGGGCAACGAGATCCGTCCCAGCCAGGTGGAGATCTACGACTGGCAGAGAAACTACTTTGAGGATGACAGAGGCTA
>JAEEGT010000026.1 GCA_016280465.1 Lachnospiraceae bacterium
GGTTTAGGTTATCGGGTGAAGACTTGATGGCATTGAAGGTTTCGATACCGTCCATTCCGGGCATCATATGGTCTATAAAGATGACATCGTACTTCCTCCGGGCCGTAAGCTCCAGAGCCTCCTCACCGGAAGCAGCGTCGTCTATCTGTACCAGTGTTCTTTTTAACAGTCCCTTGAAGATACGGATATTGACCTTGGTATCGTCCACCACCAGCACATGTGCATCCGGTGCGGTGAAAGTAACATTGTATTCCTTTATGCTGTCATGGAGTTCCTCGAAGCTCTTGTCCAGATTTCCGACGGTACCTTCTCCCGAAAGCTCCAGTTTAAGGTCAAAGGAGAAATCCGAGCCCTTGCCGTACTCACTGTTTATCTCGAGTCTTGAGCCCATCATGGTCAGCAGCGTCAGAGTAATGGAAAGACCCAGCCCCGTGCCCTCGATGTAGCGATTTCTTTGCTCCTCAAGCCGCTCGTAAGGGATAAAGATGTTCTGTATGGTCTCTTCCTTCATGCCGATACCGGTATCCACCACGCTTATATGGAGGATCACCTTGCCGGAAGAGAGAGACTCGTGTGAGATCTTAAGGGTCACAGTACCCTTGGAGGTGTATTTGACGGCATTGGTGAGGATGTTGGTGAAGATCTGCTTTATGCGGATCTCATCGCCGTAAAGGTATCTGGGTGTTTCGGGGTCTATGTTCAGTTCAAAGAACAGTCCCTTGTCCTGGGCTCTTACGCTGGTCATTGTGATGACATCGTTAAGAAGGCTTACAAGATCGAAGGGAACGGGGATAAGCTCCATCTTTCCGGACTCTATCCTTGAGATATCCAGAAGGTCATTGATGAGGTTTAACATGGTATCCCCGGATTTGCGGATATCTATGGCGTAGTTTCGGATCTTGTCTTCGCTTGCCTCACGGATAACAAGCTCATTAAAGCCAAGGACCGCATTGATGGGGGTCCTGATCTCGTGGGAGATATTGGCAAGGAATTTGCTTTTTGACTTGCTGGCGAGTTCGGCTTTTCTGGCCATTTCCTCGGCAAGTTCCTTGCTCTTTTCAAGCTCCGTGATATAGTTCTGAGTCTCGGTATCGTTGAGGATCTGGATGATGAAGCCGGCGTGCTTTTTGCCGTTCCTTGTGTAGAAAGGATGGGTCGTGATCTTGACGATGTCACCGCAGCGCTCCATGATCTTTGGCGGAACGGGGTGTAAGAGAGACTCCTCGACCCAGTCGCCGAACTCCTCTTTCAGGAAGGTGTCTTCGATCTTTCGGTCCAGTTCCAGTTCGTTCAGTTCGGGGAAGTACATGCGGGCCACATCGTCGCAGCCTATGTAGCGCATGCCCGTATCCACCAACACGTAGCCGTGGTCATCGGTGTGTGCCAGGGACAGCTGCACATTGGTACTGACATCGTAAAGGGAGATACGGTTGATTATGATAAGTATGATGATCTCGATCACAATGTAAGTGTAAGGAAGCAGCTCTATCTTTAAGTAAATGGCACGCTCAAGGATATAGACGCCGAGAGTCAGCAGCTCCGCCAGACCCAAAAGAAAAGCGTATATCCAGGAAACCTTCTTTCTGTTGAAGAAGGCCCATCCGATGGCTATGAAAGGAAGTAAAGTGTTTATGGCAAGCACCACGAGATAAACGGAGTGGTGGGGACCGTAGGTCTTTACAAAGGTGGTAAGCCCGTTGTCGCGGATGATGGAGTAGGATCTGTAATGCAGGGTGTTATAGCCTGCCATGAACACAACAACAAGGACTTCGGCGTTGATGGCCATTAAGGGCAGGAAGACTCTGTGCTTGAGCTTAACGTTACAGATCTGCAGTATGCATCTTAACATGTAGAAGGTCAGGAAGGTGCCGCCGAAGTAAGTGCATTTATAGGCAAGAAGAGCCTCTCCGGCAGTCTGGGAGATGCTGACGCAGAAATAGGCCAGATTCACCATAAAGACAGTAAGGAAAAGAAGGATAAAATACGTATTCTTCTGCTGTTCTTCCGTGGAGAAGAGAAGGATCCAGAAGAGGATCAGAGATAAAATTGTCGGAATAAGATATGCAAAAACAGGAATCATTTGTTACCCCATTTGTTCTGTGCTTCAACGGGACAATTTTACTATACGCGTATTAAAAAGAAAATAAAAGTCCCTAACCCGCCTGAGATTGATATTTTCTTTTTCCTGTGTTATCTTTTTATTTAACGATATCCATTGAGAAAGGCAATAAAATGAACAAAGGAAAATATTACATCACAACTGCCATAGCGTACACTTCCGGAAAGCCCCACATCGGGAACAGTTACGAGATCGTTATGGCAGATGCCATTGCAAGATATAAGCGTAAAGAAGGATTTGATGTCTTCTTTCAGACCGGAACCGACGAACACGGCCAGAAGGTTGAGATCAAGGCGGTCGAAGAGGGAGTTACACCCAAGGAATTCGTTGATAAGGTGGCAGGGGAGATCAAGGGTATCTGCGACTGCTTAAACTGCTCCTATGACAAGTTCATCCGCACCACCGACAAGGATCACGAGGAAAAGGTGCAGAAGATCTTCAAGCGTCTTTACGACCAGGGCGACATATACAAGGGAGCCTACGAGGGAATGTAC
>JAEEGT010000027.1 GCA_016280465.1 Lachnospiraceae bacterium
AGCAGTGATCTATCCAAGGATCATGGCAACCGTAGGCCAGGGCACCATCAAGTCCCTGAGGGATGATATGTTTGACAACATGGAGACCCTTCCCATCCGCTACTTTGATTCCAGGACCCACGGCGAGATCATGAGCTGCTATACCAACGACGTGGACACCATCCGTATGCTGGTGGGACAGAGTATCCCTTCGGCGGTATCCTCCCTGGTTTCCATCATCGTGGTATTCCTCACCATGCTGCGCTACAGCTTATGGATGACCCTGGGCATTGTCTGCTTTATTTTCCTCATGTATAAGGTGACGAAAAAATACGGCGGAAAAAGTGCCCGCTTCATGAAGGCTCAGCAGAAATCCATTGCAAAGGAAGAGGGCTTCATTGAGGAAATGATGGAAGGCATGAAGGTGGTGAAGGTCTTTACCCATGAGGAAGAAGCCAGAAGTGAGTTTGATGCCTTAAACGAGCAGCTCTTTAATGATGTGAAAACGGCCAATGCGGCAGCCAATACCCTGATGCCCGTTCTTGGAAACATCGGCAACATGATGTATGTGGTGATGGCCATCTTTGGTGGCCTGCTGGCAGTCCTTCACATTCCCAACTTAACACTCCTTGGATTTACCACCATCTCCATCGGTGTGATCATTTCCTTCTTAAGCCTGTCCAGACAGCTGTCCCAGACCGTATCCCAGGTGTCCATGCAGGTATCCTCCATCGCCATGGCCCTTGCGGGAAGCGACCGGGTATTTGCCCTGATCGATGAAGAAAGCGAACAGGACGGCGGCTATGTAACTCTTGTCAATGCAAAAAAGGACGCAGCAGGAAACCTTACCGAGTGCGAAGAATATACCGGTACCTGGTCCTGGAAGCATTTCCATAAGGCAGACGGCACCACCACCTTTGTGGAGCTTAAGGGTAATATCGAAATGGTGGATGTGGACTTTGGGTATGAGCCGGATAAACAGGTGCTCTACGATGTGTCCCTGTTTGCAAAGCCCGGTCAGAAGATTGCTTTTGTAGGGGCAACCGGTGCAGGAAAAACAACCATCACCAACCTGATCAACCGCTTTTACGATATTCCCGACGGCAAGATCCGTTATGACGGTATCAACATTACCAAGATCAAAAAAGATGACTTAAGAAGGTCTCTTGGCATGGTATTACAGGAAGTAAACCTCTTTACCGGAACCATCATGGACAATATCCGCTACGGAAAGCTGGATGCCACCGATGAGGAGTGTATCGAAGCCGCCAAACTGGCCAACGCTCACGACTTTATCATGGGACTTCCCGAAGGGTACGAGACCATGCTTACCGGTAACGGCTCTCAGTTATCTCAGGGCCAGAGACAGCTCCTTTCCATCGCCAGATGTGCGGTAGCCAATCCGCCGGTAATGATCCTGGATGAAGCGACCAGCTCCATCGATACCCGTACGGAAGCCATCGTACAAAGAGGTATGGATAACCTGATGGAAGGCAGGACCGTATTTGTCATCGCCCACAGGCTTTCCACCGTACGAAATGCCGACGCCATCATGGTATTGGACCACGGACGGATCATAGAACGGGGTACCCATGATGAATTGCTTATGCAGAAGGGCACCTACTATCAGTTATATACAGGAGCTTTCGAGCTGGAGTGATCCTCCGGCTCCTGCTCATTTGACTTATGGAATAATACGTATTTTTTGTTTCATTTCTCTTTGCGTTTTTAACAAGATTCAACCTATGTAGCTTCTTTGTATACAAGGGTTACAAGGGTTTTCATCAACACGTTTTGTCCTATATAGAACCGGTAGCGTCTCAGGGGGCTAGCCGGAAAAAAAGAAGAGGTAGCTTGATAGGAGCTACCTCTTCTTTGGCGTAACAGATATATGAAAAAGAAACTATAAACGATTCATCCAGTCTACACACAGCTCTGCCCATTTCGCTACGCTGGGGATGTCCATCGCCAGGTCGTTATGACCGTCCGCTAAGGCCAGGCCGTGAACGCCTTCCGGGAATAAGTGCATCTCAAAGGGGATGCCCATGGCCGTCAGCGCCTGTCCCATGGCAAAGGAATTGCGGGGATCGTCGCTGTTGGTCTGCCAGATAAAGAAAGGAGGTGTCTGTCTGGAGATATTCACCTCGGGAGAGTAGTAGATCAGCTCTTCCTTATCGGCAAAGAAGGGATTGCGGATCTGATCTGAAAAAGGATCCACAAAGAATCCACCGGGGAGAGCCGCAAAGGAAAAGGCTCCGTAGCCAAGAACGGCTGCATCCGGGCGGCAGGACTGCTTTTCAACAGGATCAGCTGCATCCGGATCGCCGTTATCAAAATGCGTAGCAGCGTTACCGGATAACATGCCGCCTGCGGAAAAGCCCATGCAGATCACCCTGTCCGTAACGCCGAACTCATCTTTCTTTGCACGGATCAGACGGATCGCCCGCTGCATATCCAACAGGGCATCTTTTCTGCCGTAGGGCTGTAACCGATAGGTTAAGATCGCGCAGTTAAAACCGCATCTTGCAAAATATTCCGCTACATTGATGCCTTCACAGCCGGTACGGGTCATAAAGCCGCCGCCGCAGGCAACGATGATGGTGGGGCGAACTTCGCTTACCCCCTGTGCGGGAATAAACACGATGGAAGGCTCCGGTTGTAACAAAGCCCTGTCATCATAGCCGGGAGTCTGCCCCTTGGGCCAGAGACTGGTCACATGGGGGAAAGAGTTAATGGCGTTATTCCAGGTGTTAAGGTTTTTCTCTACATCCATGGAACCGTCCGCCTTGCGGTGGTTTTTCACATTGATGATCACACCGTCTGCGTCTACGATTTCTTTTAATCTTACATAATTATCCTGATACATATGCACACCTCGTCAGATCAGGTTTTCGCCGGATTCCTGATCGAAGATATGGATCAGTCTGGGATTGAAACTGAAGGTTAACTTCTTGCCGACGGCTACCAGATCCAGGTCTAAATCTGCGGTAGGGATCACAGCAACGATATCGTCGCCGTTTAAGTTGATGTGCAGATGTACTTCACTACCCATCATTTCGGATACTTCGATGACACCGCTGAAGCCTTCTTCGGCCATGGAGATGTGTACCGGTCTTACGCCGACGGTAACAGAGCTTCCGGGCTGATTCTTCTCTTTCAGAGCCTTCTGGTGCTTGTCATCCAGACGGATCTTGCGGTTCTGGATGGTGATAAAGTATTCATCGCCTTCTTTGGTGAGAGGGATGTTATGGAAGAAGTTGATCTGAGGGGTTCCGATAAAGCCGGCAACAAAGGTATTTACAGGATGATTGAAGACTTCCTGAGGAGTACCTACCTGCTGGATGAAACCGTCCTTCATAACGACGATGCGATCACCTAAGGTCATAGCCTCCACCTGATCATGGGTTACATAAACGAAGGTGGTGTCGATCTTCTGACGAAGACGGATGATCTCGGAACGCATCTGTCCACGCAGCTTGGCGTCCAGGTTACTTAAAGGCTCATCCATCAGGATGACCTGAGGATTACGAACGATGGCACGGCCGATGGCGACACGCTGCCTCTGACCACCGGATAAAGCCTTGGGAAGACGGTCTAAGATCTGAGTGATCTCCAGCGTCTTGGCTGCTTCCATAACTTTTTCCGCAATGGTTTCTTTTCCGACCTTTGCAAGGCGAAGGGAGAAATCCATGTTTTCCGATACCGTCATGTGAGGGTACAGGGAATAGTTCTGGAAAACCATGGCGATGTTACGATCTCTGGGAGCGATGGCATTGGACAGCTTATCGCCGATGTAGAGCTCACCGTCGGTGATCTCTTCCAGACCTGCGATCATACGAAGGGTTGTGGATTTACCGCAGCCGGAAGGACCGACTAACACCACGAATTCCTTATCCTTGATCTCAAGATTAAAATCCTGAACGGCAACAACGCCTTCTTCGGTGATCTGGAGATTGGGAACAAAGCCCTCCTGGGGAGGCATCGGTGCCTTTTTCCCTTTTTTCTTTTTCTTGATGTCATCCGCGATGGGATAGACTTTTCGGATACCTTTTAATGTAATACTGGACATATCTGCTCCTTTACAAAACCCAAGCGGGCTACGTCATTTTTATGAGACCATTATGACATCTTTCGTTTTTCATTCCTTCCAAATATGTAACCTGCGTTTCCAAAAAAAACGAAATGAGAAAATTGCAAGTGAAGGCTTTTTTTTTAAGAGTATTGAAGGAAGGGTTTTTGTATCATAAGGTCATGAGATTTCTTATAAAAGAGAAAGGACTGCATAAAAGATGAAGCTTAAGCCTGCATTAATGTTCGGGGAGCATATGGTGCTGCAAAGAGATAAGGAGATTAAGATCTTCGGCACCACCGCTATAGGAGATACGGTAACGGTAACACTGGGAGAGGAGGCCATCAGAGCACCTGCGGCAACCGGTGTCTGGATGGCTGTGTTTGGAAAACGGGAGGCCTGTGATCAGACGACCCTCACCATCACCTCTGCGGTAACGGAGGAAACCATTTCCTTTAAGGATGTAGCCATCGGCGAGGTATGGCTTGCCGGCGGTCAGTCCAACATGGAATTCATCATGAAATTCGATGTGGATTTCCCGGAAACGGCTCTTCTTCCCGATGACGATAAGCTCCGGTATTTCTGTTATCCCCAGGCAGCCTATAAGGGCTTTCTGGAAACCGAAGATGACTGCCCGAACTGGGGCTTTTGGAGAAAGTGGAACCATCTTGAGAACCGGCAGCAGTTTTCCGCAGTAGCCGGCTACATGGCCATGGCCCTTCGAAAAGAATTAAATGTACCCATCGGTATCATCGCCTGCAACTGGGGAGGAACCCCTGCCGCAGCCTGGACCGGTCCGGAAGACCTTAAGGAGAATCCGGCACTTAAGAAGGTCCTTGAATGGCAGGAAGAGGAACTTAAGAAGATCAACTGGCCGAAGTACTATGCAGCCAGTGAACAGAAGGCAGCTCCCAAAGAGCCGGCCATGGAAGCATTTTATGAAAAGATGATGATGGGCGAAGACATCTCGGAATTTATGAAAGACTTTGACCCCGAAGCCTTAATGAAGGTAGATTTCGTACCCTTTATGCCGGGACCCCGCTCTACGGTACGTCCTTCCGGCCTGTATGAAAACATGCTGTGCAAGGTAGCGCCCTATACCATAAGAGGCGCCCTCTGGTATCAGGGAGAAGATGACGATGCCAGAGACTGGCAGGATTTTTACGATGAGAGCATGAAGACCCTGTTTAAGAGCTGGCGTAAGCTTTGGGGCTATGAATTCCCCTTCTATCAGGTGGAGCTGGCACCCTTTGAGGGAGCCGGATTTTCCGCTGCGAAAAAGTATCCCCAGATCCGTCATCAGCAGCGAAAGGCCGTTAAGGAAACGCAAGGGGCCTATGACATCTGTATCCTGGATGTGGGCGATGCTAAAAATATCCATCCCCGCCGTAAGCAGGTGGTTGGAAAGCGTCTGGCCGGTGTGGTATTAAAGCATACATACGGAAAACAGGGACCCGTAGCCGATTGCCCGGAAGCTACGAAGATGGTACGGGATAAGGATACCCTGCGGATCGATTTTGAAAACGCTGCCGGTGCATTGAAATTATCCGGTGACCTTTCGGGAGCCCTTAAGATCACCCAGGAAGGACGGGAACTTACCTATACCGCCAAGACCGAAAAGGAGAGCCTCATCCTGACAGTATCTCTGGATGAGAAGAAACCCGTAGAAGTCAGATACTGCGAAGAAAATTATTGTCCGGCGGTGATCTTTAATGCAGAAGATAATCCCGCATACGGATTTACATTACAAGCTCAGGAGGTAGATCGATGCTGATCAAAGACGTATTGCCGCTTGTAACAACACACGGCAGAACATTTTACGATGAGGAGAAAAAGGCGCTGTTTTGTAACTGGAGTTGCAGCGGTTTCTCTGTAAAACTGAAAGGAAAGAACCTGAAGGTCAAGGTAGTTGCCTTTGCGGATCAGATGCCCGGAATGCCCGGTATGCCCACACCGCCCCCGGACCATCCCTGTATCGGATGCGTACTGGAGGATGAACTGATCTTCCGCAGGGAATGCAAGGACCTTCCCGAAGAGGGAGAGTGGATCACTCTGTGGGAAAACGCAGAAGAAAAAGAAGTTGTCCTGCGCGTTTTAAAGCTTTCCGAGAACTCCAGAGGAAAGCTGGGCATCCTGGAAGTAGACTGTGACGGTATCCTCCTTGGATATATTCCGGAAAAACGTCCTACCATGGAAATCGTAGGAGATTCCATTACCTGCGGATTCGGTAATGAAGCCCCCAACAATGCACTGGAATTTAAAACCTCAGAAGAAAACGGCTGGGAAACCTACGGCGCAAGAGCTGCCAGAGAATTAGGCTATGAATTCTCTCTCATCAGCGAATCCGGTATCAGCGCCATTAAACCGGAGCATCCGCTGTTCCCCATGCATGCCATGGAAGATATCTACGAACTCCGAGATGAACTGTGTGACGTAAAGTTTGGAAAGACCCCGGAAAAGTGGGATTTTGCATCGCACAAGAGCGACATCGTAGTACTAAACCTTGGAACCAACGATGCCAACCCCATCCGGTTCTATCGGGATTTTGACGAGATCGAGGGCATGGAAAAATGGTTTAAGATGCGCTACAAGGAGTTCTTAAAGCTTGTTCGCCGCGCCAACGGCCCCGATACCTGGATCTGTGCCACCTTAGGACCCATGGATCAGTATCTGTATTACATCATCCGGGAAGCAGTTTCTGAAGTGAAAGCAGAAACTGGCGATGACAAACTGGTAACCTTCCAGTATGTCTCCATCAACGTCATGATGGAAGGCTTCGGAGCCGCAGGACACCCTTCCCTTAAGACCCATGAACGCATGGGCAAGGAACTGGCTGCCTACATCCGCAAACTGGTGACTTTGTAATTTTTTGCCCGGGCGGCAAGCCCCCCGGACATATTGACCGGCTCACAAAGGTGGGCTCCTCTAAGCTCGCTGCGGCCTGCATAAGAAAAGCAGGAAATACACAAACTCGTCCTTTTCGTACGTAACGTACGAAGGACTCGAACAAAGTGTATTTCCTGCTTTATTTGTCCTGGCTCGCTAAGATCCGCCACAAAGTTCGCGGTTAAATATGTCCGGGGCGCTTGCCTGCCTTTAAAAATATATAGAAAACCATGAAATCTTAAGGATAGTACTAGCTATTCTGGTATTGCCGTTTTCGGCTTGTAGTTTTCTCCTTGCGTTGCTTAACTTTCTCGATAAGAGAAATAATAAGCGAAAATAAAAATGCCTCTCCTGTCTGACCCACAGGAGAGGCGGTGCTCTTAATGAGCATTTAGCTTTACAAAACTAGTGAGGCATCCACTTTGGAGTGGATGCTTTCTTTATCTAAAATATAGCATCATTAGCGATTGGATTCAACAAAAGATGGATCCCATTTTTGTATTACATTAAATGTGTCCACGACGTAGGATATGCTTCCCCGTAGCCTGCTGGTGTATTTCGGGGCATTCGTTATGGCGTTTCGTTCTGCCATCTGGCCCACAAGCTCCAGCACTGCTTCTACTGCCGCATCCGTGGCGTTCTCTACTTGGGCCCTATTGGATAACAATTTAAAGGAGTTCATTCTTTCACCTGTTTATGGAGCTTCTTTAATTCCTCCATACCTTTTTCCTTAATTCGTTTGACTTCTTCGGGAACAGGACCATCTAAACCAGTGCGATTGACTCCCAGTCTTTCATAAGCCATATCCACATCATCGGCCATTTTCTTTATAATTTCAGCGGCTTTCTTGTCTGCTTCTGCTTTATTCATTTTTCCACCTTCTGTAACCTATACCGTGTTTCTTAGCAAGTTCTATCATCATTTCGTGGTAGGCGTTCTCTTCGTTCCACCACTCGCCAGAGGGTTCATCAATATCTGCAGGATCTCTGTTAAATACATAGGTGTATTTTTCATCTGCTCCGCACAACTCTTGTAAAGAATATTGTTCAAAAAGAGCTAAATCATCCTTGCAATAGATAAAGTGGTGTATTATCAATTGAGGAAGAAATACTGATTTAATTGCCATTATTAAAGAATTCAAATGATAGAGATCTATTTTGACCTAATACAATAGAGATTTTGGTGATATTGCTACTTGAAAGATAGGTCTATTGATGTATATTACAGGATAATGAAATAAGCAAATCGCAGTTTGTCTAACTAATCCGCTAACTTTCCCTTATTTACAAGGCTTATGAGCCTTAATATAGTGATCGGATTACGATTTTCCCTTGTTTTTGCCCTCATGAGGTAGATACAAGGGAAACTTTTTTATCCGACTACTTTGTCCAAGAGTTTTGCACTGCTTTTCTTGGATTCTCTTGAACCATGGGCATATATATTCATTGTGGTACTTACATCTGAGTGACCAAGCATTTCCTGCACATCTTTCGGCATCGCTCCGTTTGCCAGCATGTTCGTGGTGTAAGTGTGGCGGAGCATGTGGAAGTGGAAGCCTTCCAATTCCGGTACGTGAGTAGCCGCTGACCTGCAGGCGTCTGAGATGGTAGCAGGTATTTCGAGGCTTCCGTCTTCACGCTTACATACGAAGTCGATTTCCTGATAATCAGGTGGAACTATGTCCTCACCGCTTAAATGATAGAATTCGTAGTGGATGCGGTTTTTCTCTTTGACCTCGCGATAGTAGTTGTGATGATACAGTGCGCCGTAGCGGAGCCGGTTTCTGTGTTGCTCTTTTTTGGCTTTCCTCAGGATTTCGGTGAGAGTGTCTCCGAAGTCTACGGTACGTACTTTGCCGCGCTTGGTCGGGCCAATCTCTGTGGTGTGCCTTGCTCCGTTATAGCGGATGCTCCTGCGGACTGTGAGGTATTGCTCGTCAAGATTTATATCCTGCCAGGTAAGCCCAGCCACTTCTCCGATGCGGAGTCCGGTGAAGTATGCTATCTGAACCGGAAGGATGGCATCTTTGCTTCTTTTTCCCAAGAAATCAATTAGTTTCTGATATCCTCTCGGGGTAAGAGGCTTAGTAGCCTCCGGCGATTCATCGTCCTCTGCGAACAGTTCCGTCTCGGTAACGTTACTGTGTATCACCACATAGTCCATTGGATTGAATGTTATGAGCTGCTTTGGAAATACTGCGAACCGGAATGCTCCGTGCAGTACTGCCGAGTAAGATCTCATATAGTTCTTGGAGAAGCCGTTTGATGTAAAATCGCCTTCGGTCCCTCCGAACACCAGCAGATCCATGAACTTTTGCAGGTGATCCGATGTGATTGTATTAAGTTTCCGCTTGCTGATCGGATGCTTCTTGATTCTCTGGATAGTCTGGAGATAGTTTTCTACAGTGCCGTTGCTTAGTGACCCAGTCTTTAAGTCTTCCTCAGCCCACACATCAAGCAGATCGCCGAGTGTGGTGTTTTCTGCTTTGGCAATGAATTTCTTTTCTTCGTAGTCCTCCATTGCCTGTCTTAAGAGCTTTTCCGTTTCACTTTTGCTTTCGGTACCGGTAAACTCCTTCTGTACCAGATTTCCGCTTGCATCCTCGACATAGAAGCGGTAGTACCACTTTTTTCCTTTTTTTCTTACAGATCCTTTTGCCATAAACTGTGCTCCTTTCATTCACGGGCAATCGGAACTGTTGAAATGCTTTTTACTATAAGATATCTGAATGTGATTTATTCCTCGTCGCTGCCAAAGTCAGCCATGAGGTTGGCAAGTCTTTCCGATGCCTTCTCAGGGCTCTTTGAGTAGAGTCTTATCACATCCGCGATATCATTATAGGCATTGATGGAATGAGTCACTTCCCTAAGGAACATGATCTCATTGTATTCCTTTACGGAATCAATTCCCATTGCCTTGGCAATATCTTTATTTTGTTTATCATTCTTATAATTCGTACATCCGAATTTAAAAGAATCAAGGAACAGTTCATACTCCGAGAGTATGTATATGAGTAGGTCTTTTGAGAACGCGAACTGTTCATCTGACAGTTCTTCCTTATCGCTTACAGATAGTCTTCCCATAAGATCGCGGATTTGGAGATCACGCTTATCTGTGATGTCCGTTTCGTACTCATCGGTTTCACCTTTGAGCCATTCCACTGATACGTGGAGAGCATCAGCAAGTCCTTCAAGGATGAGTTTCTTGGTGTTGTCGATAGTACCTGCTTCATATCTTTGAATGGTGGATGTGTTTACATCCATCTTTTCTGCTATGTATTTCTGATGAAGGTTAAGCTCTGTACGTCTCTGCTTGATTCTGCTTCCTATCATCTTGCGTAAATCTTTATCTTTCATTTGTTTACGCCTCCTCTTTCGGTGTAAGTGTACCGCTTATCATTACTTTTTTCTGTTGTCAAAATCATATTATTCCTGACCGAAAATCCCTTTCCGGTGGGTACATCTGTACTGTATCACATAACAAAAGAAAATGCAATATGCAATTTGATAAAGCGATATTGATTTGCAGAGCGCTTGACAGATTTTAAAACCTGCGATATATTCTGCTTAGAAAGAATTGCATAATGCAAACGGAAAGGAGGAATGAAAAATGCGTGAATCAAAGATGGCATATTCCATCGATGAAGCTGCAGAGTGTACTGGTATCGGGAGAAATACACTCCGTAAGTTGATCGAATGGAAGAAGCTTCCGGTACTGAAAGTTGGGCGGAAACTTCTTATCAGAGCGGATACCATTGAGACCTTCATGGAACTGAATGAAGGGAACGACCTGCGCAATCAGAGTGAAGTAAAAGCAGTGTACAACTACTAAAGAAAGAGAGGAACAGAAAATGCCAAGAGCAGAAAAATCAACAATGGAACTAAAGAAGGATCTGGATAAGATCAGGGAACGATACGAACGTTCCTTAGAGAAGGACAATCGTAAGATTGCCGATCTCGTAAGGAAGTATTTCGGAGATGAACCTGATCTTAAGAAGCTCGATGCGTACTTTAGCAGAATCGCAAACGAATTTGCCGATACTGCGGCATCGAGCAGGGAAAGCACTGCCGGAAAGGTACAAGCTGTATCGAAGAAGGATGTATCTTCTTCGGAACAGTTTGTACCGGGAGACAGGGATGTCGACCATGATGAATAAACGAGTAAGGGACAGGATGTACCGAGGCGAAGTTCATTCATCATCCGGCGGGGCTTTAACTGAGCCAAACGTCTTATGTTTGGCTCCTGCAGGGTCTCGGGGCAGCGCCCTGAGCAAGCTACCAAAATCTCATTTTGGTATAGCTTGCCTATACCAAAAAAGATTTTGGGTTCGGAAAGGCGGTGACCATGGCTAATTTTGAAAAATTTACAAGAGGTGATTACGGATTATTTGCCCATTGTGAAAGAAAAAAGGATGAGAACGGACAATATATAACCTTCGGGAATCAGCGTATTGATCCAACAAGAACGCACTTAAACTACAATATGTGTCCCGATGGAGGGGAACAAAGGGAACGACTTGAAGCGAGACTTTCTGACCCGAATGTGAAATGCATGAACCGTGCGGATGTGGTTGTTTATGGAAGCTGGTGCATAACACTCCCTACATATGCTCCATTGGAGGATGAAAAAGGGAATATCATCTATGAAGAAAAGGAAGTTCATCACAAGGATGGAACGATTACAACAGAAACGGTACCGAGGTTAACAGAGATATATTATACGGACGAACAGATAAAACAGTTCTTTGAATTATCTTACAAGTTCTTATCAGAAAGATATGGGGAAAAGAACGTGATATCGGCATATGTACATATGGACGAGACTACTCCACATATGCACTTCCTCTTCATCCCCATAGTAGATGATAAAAAGTGGAACGAAAAGCATCCCGACAAGGAACCAAGGGTTAAGGTTTGTGCCAAAGAACTTATGAATATGACTGAGATGAATGTGTTCCACAGGGTACTACAGGAATACATGGATCAGCACTCTCGGAAAGGGCTGTTCCCGGTACTTAACGGTACAACCATTGGTGGTAACCGTACCATAGCAGAGCTTAAAGCAAAGAGTGCTTTAGAGGAAGCGATAGATGCAACAAAGCATGCAGAAGAGATAAAAGAAGCAGCAAATCAGTCCGTGATTAATGCGAATGAGCAGGTACGGCAGGTACAAAG
>JAEEGT010000028.1 GCA_016280465.1 Lachnospiraceae bacterium
AATGAACCGTCATTATACCGCCGCAGAATTTAAAGCCGGCGTGGAAAGACTCAGAAAAGCCTTCAAAGACCCTGCCATCACCACCGATGTTATAGTGGGCTTCCCGGGAGAGACCGATGGGGACTTCGAGGAATCTTACAGATTCTGCGAGGACATCGGCTTTTACGAGATGCATATCTTTAAATATTCAAAAAGAAAAGGTACCGTTGCGGCAACTCTTCCCAACCAGGTTTCCGATGCAAAGAAGGATGAGCGAAGCAACAAAATGATTGCTCTCAGAGACCGGCTTTCCGTTGAATACAGAAAGCATCATCTGGGAACCGAAGCAGAGGTTCTTTTTGAAGAAGAAAAGACCATTGACGGAAAGAAATATCTGGTGGGCCATACAAAGGAGTATATCCTGGCTGCGGTTCCGGTTACCGGACCGGGGCAGGCTGTATCAGGGGTCAGACGGGTGCGGCTTGGGGAGTTTATAAAGCCCGATATACTTGAATGCACCGTTCTTTAGATTGATTTAATCCCTTGAAAACCGATTTGTGCTAGTATATTATGTTAGTGGGAGATATGTGCGGTAACGGTGATGAGAGTTTGCCCTGCACAGATATCTTCCGGTACGGTCACAGGTTTTACACAGGGATTACAAGGGGGGCAATAATGCCGGATTTAACGGAAACACAATTTTTCAAGGTTGAACAGGAAAAGACCATCACACCCGAGGAACTTCTCAAGAAGGTGTTCATGGCCAACAAGGAAAAAGGATACGATCCCATCAACCAGATAACGGGTTACCTGGTTTCGGACGATCCCACATATATCACATCCCACAACGACGCCCGCAAGATCATCAGACGTCTTGAGCGTGATGAGATAATCGAAGAACTGCTGAAAGAATATGCTTCTCAGCACGGGTGGATGTAATGCGTCTGCTGGGACTTGATTTTGGCTCTAAAACTGTGGGGGTTGCGGTAAGCGACCCCTTAATGTATACTGCTCAGGGCGTTGAGATCATCAGACGCCCCGATGCAAACAAGCTTCGAAGGACCCTTGCCCGTATCGAGGAGCTGATCTTAGAGTACGGTGTTACGGATATAGTGCTTGGGAAGCCTTTAAACATGGACGACACCGAAGGGGAGCGGGTGCAGCTCACTCTGGAGTTTAAGGACAAGCTTGAGCGAAGAACGGGACTTCCCGTCCACATGTGGGACGAGCGCCTCACCACCGTCGAGGCCGATGAGATCATGAACGAAGCCCGCATCAAGGGCGCTGACAGGAAAAACTACGTGGATATGATTGCTGCCCAGATCATTCTCGAAGACTATATGAACAACGGCCTTAAGGATAAGTAAGCCGGGCCGGTTTCTTTTTACGGAGTTATACATGGAAAAAATCTCTTTTGCCGGCAACAACGGCGATAACATCGAATTTTATGTGATAGAAAAGACCACCCTTGGGGGTGTGGATTATATGTTGGTTACGGAAAGCGAAGAGGGAGACTCTGACGCGTACGTGCTAAAGGACGTTTCTTCCGCCGAAGACGGCGAAGGGATCTACGAGATCGTGGATGATGATAACGAACTTAAAGCCGTAGGTCAGGTGTTCCAAAGCCTTCTGGACGACATCGATATAACAGAATAGGAGTACAGTTAAAATTGAATATTGAACAGGAAAAGAAGGTTTCAAAGCTCAAGATAATACCCTTGGGCGGTTTGGAACAGATTGGAATGAACATTACTGCCTTCGAGTACGGAGACAGTATTATTGTCGTGGACTGCGGTCTTGCTTTTCCCGAAGGCGACATGTACGGTATCGATCTTGTGATCCCCGACGTGTCCTACCTTAAGGAGAACATTGACAGAGTAAAGGGCTTTATAATCACCCATGCCCACGAAGATCATATCGGAGCCCTTCCTTACGTGCTCCGTGAGGTCAACGTGCCCATTTACGCCACCAAGCTTACGGTGGGCATCATAGAAAACAAGTTAAAAGAACACGGTGATTTACTTAACACCGTCAAGAGAAAAGTTGTAAAATTCGGCCAGTCGGTGAACTTGGGCGAACTTCGCGTGGAGTTTATCAAAACAAATCACTCCATAGTGGATGCCGCCGCCCTTGCCATTTTCTCCCCTGCGGGAGTTGTGGTACATACCGGCGACTTTAAGGTGGACTATACCCCCGTATACGGCGATGCCATCGACCTTGAGCGTTTTGCGACTCTGGGAAGAAAGGGCGTGCTGGCTCTTCTTTGCGATTCCACCAATGCGGAGCGTCCCGGATTCACTCCCTCGGAGAGGACCGTGGGCAGGACCTTTGACACCATCTTTAACGAGCACAGGGATCAGCGCATCATCATTGCTACCTTCGCCTCCAACGTGGACCGTGTACAGCAGATCATCAACACAGCCAACTTCTATGACCGCAAGGTTGTGGTGGAAGGCCGCAGCATGGTCAGCATCATGGACATTGCGGAGAGTCTTCACAGGATATCCATCCCCGAGGACACTCTTATCGAACTTGAACAGCTTAAGAATTACCCGCCGGAGCGTACCGTTATAATCACCACGGGAAGCCAGGGCGAAAGCATGGCGGCGCTCTCCCGCATGGCCAACGGCACCCACAAAAAGGTTTCCGTTATGCCCGGGGATGTGGTAATATTTTCCTCGAATCCCATACCCGGCAATGAAAAGGCCGTCACCAAGATAATCAACGAGCTCCTTATCAAAGGCGCCGATGTAATATTTCAGGATGCCCATGTATCGGGCCATGCCTGTCAGGAAGAGATCAAGCTTATCTACTCCCTGGTTCAGCCCAAGTATTCCATCCCGGTCCACGGAGAGTACAAGCACAGAAAGGCTCAGGCCAAACTGGCAGCAGACCTTGGTATCCCCAAGGAAAACATATTGATGCTCCGCTCCGGCGATGTGCTTGAGATAGACGAGGAATCCGCCGAGGTTACCGACAGACTTAACTGCATGCCTGTCTATGTTGACGGACTTGGCGTCGGCGATGTGGGAAGCTCGGTTCTTAGAGACCGTCAGCATCTGTCGGAAAGCGGCGTTGTTGTAGCGGCCATCACAGTGGATTCTTATTCCGGAATGCTCCTTACGGGCCCCGATATCTACACCAAGGGCTTTGTATATGAAAAAGAATCCGAAGAACTTTTGGGCGGTGCCAGAGACTGCCTGACAGCTGCTTTGGTGGATGCTTTTGACAGAAACGTATCCGACTGGGGCAAATTAAAGAGTATCATGAAGGATACCCTTGCGAAGTTTTTCTGGGAGAAGAACAAGCGCCGTCCCGTGATACTCCCCATAATCATGAACGCTTAGGAAAGACCGGTGAGGAACAATGACAGATTTAACAGACCTCAGCAAGCATGTGGTTGACATTTTCAAGTCTACGGTAGAATATAATGATTATAAAAATCTGTTGGACAAGATGAAAGAAAACGGTGAGATATACGAGCGTGTCAAGGAGTTCCGTCGCAAGAACTTCCTGATCCAGCAAAGTGACTCCGGTGATTACATCGATCTTATGGATGCTCTCACCAATGAGTACGAGGATGTCATCAGCCTTGAACTGGTCAATGACTTTATCGAGGCCGAGGCTGCTTTTTGCAAGCTCGTTCAGGATTTCAACGCCAATGTCACCGAAGAACTGGAGTTTGATATATGAACATAAAACAGATACTGGCCACGGTCCTTTCGGCTGTCGTTAAGATCGCGGTGATCATCTGGATAGTCAATTTTATTTATGGAAAGACCATTCAGGCTTATGAATTCGGCTACAGAGTCTTTACCGAAGAGGCTGTTTCCCCGGCTCCCGGCCGTGAGATCCAGATCTCCGTTACCGAAGGAAAATCCTCTCGTGACGTTGCCAAGATCCTGGCGGAGAAAGGCCTTGTAAGAGACGCAAATCTTGCTTTTGTACAGATACTCTGCTCCGAATACAGAAAGACCTTAAAGCCCGGAGTTTATAATCTCAACACAGCCATGACCATTGAAGAAATGCTAAAGACCATGTCTCCCGTGGATGAAGATGAAGACGAAGAAGGAGACAAAGAATGATAGTCGACGAGCGGATGCGGGCCTTTATCAATTCCTTTGCTTTGCCTGATTCACCATTTCTCACACAACTGGAAAAATACTCACATGAAACCAATGTGCCCATCATACGCAAGGAGATGCAGACCCTTATCAAGTTTCTTCTTGCGGAGAGGAAACCTGCCAATGTTTTGGAGGTTGGAACGGCCATTGGTTTTTCCGCTGTTTTGATGGCGGAAAATCTTCCGGAAACTTCTCATATAACCACCATTGAAAAATATGAAAAACGCATCCCCGAGGCCAAAGCCAATTTTGAAAAAGCAGGGGTTTCTCAAAGGATCACCCTGTTAGAAGGCGATGCCACCGAAATACTCAAAGGTCTCGAGGGCCCCTTTGACTTTATCTTTATGGATGCTGCCAAGGGTCAGTACATTAATTTTCTCCCTGAGGTTTTGAGACTGCTGGCACCGGGAGGCTTGCTCCTTTCCGACAACGTGATGCAGGAGGGAGATATCCTGGAATCCAAGTTTGTTGTGGAGCGAAGGAACCGCACCATCTATAAGCGGATGCGGGACTACCTCTACGAACTTACCCACAACGAAAGTCTTCAGACCGTGATCCTTCCCGTGGGGGACGGTGTCACACTTAGCGTAAAGAAGTAGAATCCTATGAAAAAACCCGAATTACTTATCCCCGCAGGGGGACCCGAAACTTTAAAGACTGCGGTGCGCTACGGCGCCGATGCGGTATATATGGGGGGCGAGGCTTACGGCCTTCGTGCCAAGGCCGACAACTTTGACCACGAAGAGATGGTCAAAGCGGTTTCTTTTGCCCATGAACACGGTGTCAAGGTTCACGTTACCGCCAATATCCTGGCACACAACTACGATCTCGCGGGAGCGAAGGAGTATTTCGAAGAACTTAAGGATATTAAACCCGATGCCCTGATCATAGCGGATCCCGGCATGTTCACCCTTGCAAAAAGCATCTGCCCCGACATCGATATACATATTTCCACCCAGGCCAATAACACCAATTCCGAGACCTTCAAGTTCTGGTACGGATTGGGTGCCAAGCGTGTGGTGGCCGCAAGGGAACTGTCCCTTGAGGAGATAAGACAGATCCGCAGGGAGATCCCCGAAGACAAGGAGATCGAGTGCTTTATCCACGGCGCCATGTGCATTTCCTACTCCGGAAGGTGCCTTCTCAGCAATTATTTTACCGGGAGAGATGCCAACCACGGAGCCTGCACCCATCCCTGCCGCTGGAAATATGCCGTTATGGAAGAACAGCGTCCCGGACAGTATCTGCCGGTCTATGAAAATGAGCGGGGGACCTTTATCTTCAATTCCAAAGACCTGTGCATGATCGAACATATTCCGGAACTGGTGGAGGCGGGAGTCGACAGCTTCAAGATCGAGGGCCGCATGAAGACCGCCCTTTACGTTGCCACCGTGGCCCGTACCTATCGTAAGGCTATCGACGATCTCTTTGAATCCGAGGAAAAGTACAGAAACAACATCCCCTGGTATCGTGAAGAGATTGCCAAGTGCACCTACAGACAGTTTTCCACCGGCTTTTACTTCGGAAAACCCGACGAGGGTTCCCAGGTCTATGACAGCAACACTTACGTGAGTGAATATATTTACCTCGGAACTGTGGAGGATATTTCGGGAGACACAGCCGTATTCGAGCAAAAGAACAAGTTCCTTACCGGCGAGACTCTTGAGATCATGAAGCCCGACGGCACCAATCTTTCCGCAAAGGTCCTTGAGATAAAGAACGAAAACGGGGAGACCATGGAGTCCGCTCCTCATCCGAAACAGAAGCTTTTTGTAAAGTTTGACAATATGCCTGAGATTGGGGATATCTTGCGAATTAAAGAAAGGTAATTTTCATTCGGAATAATTTGTGTTAGAATATAAATTCGAAAAGTTTCAAAACAGGGGAAACTAAATGGGCGATCTTATCAATGTAGAAGAAATATTTGCCGAGAACGTGTTTACCGTGGGCAAGATGAGAGAATATCTTCCCGAAGCGGTATTCAACGAAGTGATGGCTATCAGGGCAAGGGGCGGAGAACTGCCTCTTAAGACCGCGGATATTGTAGCGGGTGCCATGAAGGAATGGGCAGTATCCAAGGGAGCTACCCACTTTACCCATTGGTTCCAGCCTCTTACCGGCATTACCGCCGAGAAACACAATGCATTCATCAATCATCCCGACGAAGAAGGAAAGTGCCTTCTTGAGTTTTCGGGTAAAGAACTTATCAAGGGTGAGGCCGATGCTTCAAGCTTTCCTTCCGGCGGTCTTCGTGCCACCTTCGAAGCCAGAGGCTACACCGCCTGGGATATGACAAGCCCGGCTTTCCTTAAAGAGGATGCGGTAGGCACCATTCTTTGTATCCCTACTGCTTTCTGCTCCTACAAGGGCGAAGCACTTGACATGAAAACACCCCTGCTCCGTTCCATGGAAGCTGTCAGCGAGCAGGCTTTGAGGATAGTAAGACTTTTCGGTAACACTAAGGCCACCAAGGTAGTGGCTTCGGTAGGTCCCGAGCAGGAATACTTCCTTGTTGACAGAGAAAAATATTTACAGCGTGAAGATCTGATCTTTGCGGGTCGTACTCTTTTCGGGGCTCCCGCACCCAAGGGTCAGGAACTTGACGATCATTATTACGGCACCATCCAGGAGCGGATCGGTGCATACATGAACGATCTTAACGTTGAACTGTGGAGACTGGGCGTAACCGCCAAAACACAGCACAACGAGGCGGCACCGGCACAGCATGAGCTTGCGCCCATTTACGAGACCGCCAATATAGCCATGGACCATAACCAGCTTACCATGGAGATCATGAAGAAAGTTGCGGGCCGTCACGGTCTTGCCTGTCTTCTTCACGAAAAACCCTTCAAGGGCGTTAACGGATCCGGTAAGCACGACAACTGGTCTTTGAGTACCGACGACGGCTTTAACCTTCTTGAGCCCGGCGATACCCCCAATGAAAACATTCAGTTCCTTCTGGTGCTTGCCTGCATCCTGAAGGCTGTTGATATCCATGCGGATCTTTTAAGACAGAGTGCTTCCTGCCCCGGTAACGATCTTCGTCTCGGCGCATCGGAGGCTCCTCCCGCCATCATCTCCGTATTCCTGGGAGAGCAGCTTGAGGATGTGGTCCGCCAGCTTATCGAGACCGGCTCCGCAGGAAAGCTTATCTCCGCAGGTAAGCTTAAGACCGGTGTTTCCACCATTCCGGATCTTGATATCGAAGCTACGGACCGTAACCGTACTTCACCCTTTGCTTTTACCGGAAACAAATTCGAATTCCGTTCCGTGGGCAGCTCCGATTCCATCGGAAGTCCCAATACAGTGCTCAATACCATCGTTGCAGAGAGCTTTTGCGAGGCAGCCGATGTACTTGAGCAGGCCGAGGATTTCAATGCGGCCGTTCACGACCTTATCAAGAAGTACCTGACGGAGCATCAGAGGATCATCTTCAACGGTGACGGTTATTCCGAAAAATGGGTCGAAGAGGCTGCACGCCGCGGACTTCCCAATCTTAAGTCCATGGTTGACGCGGTTGATACCCTCAAGCAGGATAAGACCGTAAGACTTTTTGAAAAGTTCGGGATCTTTAACAGAACAGAGCTTGAATCCAGGGCCGAGGTTCTTTACGAGAACTATGCCCGTACCATAAATATCGAGGCCCATGCCATGACCTCCATGGCTTCAAAGCAGATCATCCCTGCGGTGATGGCCTATGCCGGAAGTCTGGCAGAGACCGTTAACTCCATGAAGGCAGCAGGTGTTGAACCCACCGTTCCCGCTAAGCTCCTTAAGCAGATCAACGGGGACCTTACCGAGATGCAGGAAGCTCTTGAAGTAATGAAGAATCACCGCAAGACCGGCATAGCTTTATCCTCGCAAAAAGAACGTGCTTTTTACTTTAAAGATCATGTGGTTCCCGCCATGGAAGCTCTCCGTGCTCCCGCCGACCGCCTGGAGAAGGTGGTGGACAAGGAATACTGGCCCCTTCCCACCTACGCGGAGCTCATGTTCGAAGTGTAGACATTTAGTTATTGTGTTCCCGCATGAACCCGCGCGGCGCGCGGGAAACATGCAAGATGGTTTCGGAATTCCTTCCGGTTATTTAATGTGCACCAGCATATTTTAAATAAACAAAAATAATTTATAAGGAGGACAAAAAATGTCTTTAGTTACCACAACAGAAATGTTTAAGAAGGCATACAACGGCGGATACGCTGTAGGTGCTTTCAACGTAAACAACATGGAAATCGTTCAGGGTATCACCGAAGCAGCGGGCGAACTCAAGAGCCCCGTTATCCTTCAGGTATCCAAGGGCGCGCGTGCATACGCTAACCACACCTATCTTGTAAAGCTTGTTGAAGCAGCAGTTATCGAGAATCCCGAGATTCCCATCGCTCTTCACCTTGATCACGGCGATAGCTTCGAACTTTGCAAATCCTGTATCGACGGCGGATTTACTTCCGTTATGATCGATGCTTCTTCCAAGCCTTTCGCTGAGAACATCGCTCTTACCAAGCAGGTTGTTGAATATGCTCACGAGCATGGCGTAGTAGTAGAAGCAGAACTTGGTACCCTTGCCGGTATCGAGGACGAAGTTAAGGTTGAAGCTGGTCACGAAAGCTACACCAGACCCGAAGAAGTAGAAGAGTTCGTTTCCAAGACCGGATGTGACTCTCTTGCTATCGCTATCGGAACTTCCCACGGCGCTTACAAGTTTACCGCAGCTCAGTGCACCAGAAACGCTGACGGCATCCTTGTTCCCCCTCCCCTTCGTTTCGACGTACTCGAAGAGGTTTCCAAGCGTCTTCCCGGCTTCCCCATCGTACTTCACGGTTCATCTTCCGTTCCCCAGGAATTCGTTAAGATGGTTAACCAGTACGGCGGAAACATGCCCGACGCAGTAGGTATCCC
>JAEEGT010000029.1 GCA_016280465.1 Lachnospiraceae bacterium
CTTCATTAACCAGCTGACTGATGGACTGGATGTTGTTGGCTGCGGTACGGCTGGAATCGGCAAGAGTCCTTATCTCATCGGCAACGACCGCAAAGCCTTTACCTGCTTCGCCGGCACGGGCTGCCTCGATGGAAGCGTTAAGTGCAAGGAGGTTGGTCTGGTGGGAGATGGAGAGGATCTCTTCCGTAAGCTTGTTGATCTTCTCAACGTTCTTACTGTTTTCGATGGCTTCGGTAAGGTTGGTCCTTCTTTCGCCGATCATGACTTCGGCGTTCTTCTTGTTGTTAACGGAAAGACTCTTAACATTGTTGGCTCTTCCCTGAACGTCCTCAACGAAACTGTAGCCTTCGTTAACACGCTTGCTCATGTTGTCTGCCTGTTCGGAAATCTCGGACGCACTCTTTACCAGGTGATCCACGGTATTGTTTATTTCCTGCATGTTGGCAGCAAGCTCTTCCGAAACCGCGGATACATTGGAGGTACTGTCATCGGAAATGACTATCTCTTCATTCAGGCGCGAAACGGATTCGTTTAGGCTTGCGGAGCCTTCGCGGATCTTTTTGATCACGTTTTGAAGCTGATCCATAAAGGCGTTTACGCCGCCAAGCAGGGTACTGATCTCATCGTTACTCTTAGTCTCAAATCTGGTGGTAAGATCACCGTTTCCGGCGGATATGCCTTTGATGATACCTGTCATGGTGTTTGCCGCATTGACCGCAGGTTTGATGATGCTCTTAAGTCTTAAGAGTATAACAACTCCCACCGTAAGGAAAACGGCTACAAATATGCCTGTCATTACCACAAGGGTATTACGGATGGCGTTGGTCCTTTCTCTGGCTGCGGCAACTCCGGCGTCAGAGGCTTCTCTGATGGTGTATTCACCGAGTATCCTGGTCTGGACGTTTGTCATGTTGCCGTCCGCGCCCTTTTCCTGAACATAAGCACCGTTCTTGAAAAGACTAACGGCAAAGCCTTCAACATAACGGGACTGTGTTGCCATGTTCTGGGCGTCAATCCACCACTGTGAGGTGATGTTACCGAAATCATCAAAGTAGAGGGTGGAATCCGCATTGTATTCATCAAAGAGTTTTGTATATGCGTTAATGATATATTCGGTGGAATCTATGTAGCTTAAGATAGACCAGTTTAAAAGCTTTGCTTTTGCTTCTTCCTCGGGAAGGGTATCAAGATAGCCAAGCACATCGCCTCGAACTTCGATAACGGTATAGGTGGCATCGTACACATCGGCGTAATCCGCCTGGATCTTGACCAGTTCTTCAACGGTCGAGGGGTATTTATTGTTGTACATGCTCATGAGTATGGGGCGAAGAGAAGCAAGAGATTCGGTCATGAGCTCGCATTCCTGGATACCCGATACACCGTAGATATAACCCATGAAATTGTTGTTGTCACGGGCGAAGTCCTTCATCTGGTAAACACGCTTGACCAGGGACTGTACGTTGGTGCTTATGATACCGATGTTTCTCTCCAGTACCACATTTTCATCAGCAAGCTGATTGGCCGCGTTGCCGAGTTTGGTGACGTTGGTACTTACAACGTACATGCTGATCAGGAAGATAATGGGGAGAAGGGCTACAAGGCTCATGATTTTGGCCGTGATGGATTTGAACATGACATATACCTCCTAAAGTGTTCTTAAATCCTGTTTACGGGGATCGATAAAGGAAAACACGCTTGATAGGTAGGTAAATGCCGGATGCAGTTACGTATCCCTTTATAGAAAGTTCTGAAGACGAACCTACCCGAATAATATATCATTCGGAAATTGTACGGAAATTAACAAAGCAACGCCGCATTGACAATTAAAGCCGGTCGAAGCATACTTTTATATAAGAATACTGTCGGAAAAGCAAATGGAATACATTTTTAAAAGATCAAGGCGAAAGACAATAGGTATCACCATAGAGAGGGACGGAAGTGTTGTCCTGAGAGCCCCTTTGTATTGCTCGAGAAAAAGGGCGGAAGAGTTTCTTTATGAAAAAGCAGACTGGATAGAGGCCGCAAGAAAGCGGACTCTGGCCCGCAGGGCGGAAACCGGAGCAGTTACTTTCTCCGAGGCGGAGCTTTATGCCATAAAGCAAAAAGCAAGGCAGTTTTTGCCTGCAATGGTGGAGTCTGTGGCCAAAGAAATGGGCGAAAAATACGGCAGGATATCCCTGCGTTTTCAGAAAAGCCGCTGGGGAAGCTGCTCGGCTGGAGGCAATCTTAACTTTAACTGCCTTCTTGTTCTTTTGCCGGACAATGTAAGGCGGTATGTAGTGGTCCATGAACTGTGTCACTTAAGGGAACTTAACCATTCAAAGAGATTCTGGGCAGAGGTAGCGAAATACCAGCCCACATACAAAGAAGACAGAAAACAGTTAAAAGAAATGGGAGCGGCCCTGATAGACCGCCTGCCGGGTTAGAAAAGGAGATTGGCATGGAAAAACAGGACAGGATAAAATTAAATGTGTTGTTTGCCCTGAGAGTCATATTATGGATCACGGCACTCGCAGCCACGGTATATTGGGCGTGGTTTTCCGTCAAACTCACCGCAGACGGAGTGCGTGATCCCTTGGAATACGGTTCGGCGCTTAGGCCTGTGCTCTATCCCTGCCTGATAGTGACCATACTTGCCATTGCGGCAAGTTTCGGTCTTTATGCGGTTGGAAAGAAGATAAAAGACAGGTACAGGCGCGGGTGACTTATATATCGTACTTTTTAAGGAGCATATCCAGGGCTTCCCTTAAAAGGATAGCTTCGCCGATCCCCTCCTGTTTGGAGAGTTTGTTAAGGCGCTGGAGCTGATCCTGGGTGTAGTGGCTGGTCTTTGGTACCATTTTTTCTTCTTTTGCCATGGCTACACGGTTTCGGCCGCTGATCTTGGCTCTGTAAAGGGCGCTGTCTGCTTTGCGCACCAGTTCCGCATAGCGGCTTGCATCAAGAAAGGCGGTGGCCATGCCGATGGTGATGGTCTGATCTGCTCCGTCGGGAGTCTTGACATTGAAACCGTTCTTTAACTCATTGAGGAAAAGAAAGATCTCCTCACGTTCCGAATCACCCTTAAATATCAATCCGAACTCATCGCCGCCCATGCGGTATACCGTTGCACCGGCAGGCAGACGATCTTTGATGTAGTGCCCCGTGTCGATAAGGACCTTGTCACCGGCTTCAACCCCGAAATCGGTATTGATGTGGAAGAAATTATCAAAATCGATGAGAGCGATAACAACGGTCTCGCCCTGAGCTTCGCAGTCACTTTCAAGGATCTCGGTCAGATCCTTTTCAAACTGTTCCCCCGTGGGGAATTTAAGCGCATCGTTAACGGCGGTGTGCTTTTTCTTTGTGTTTGCGGTGTTAAGGGCCATGTGATCCTTGACGGTCACGGGTCTTGCGGGTTTGTCGGTTTCAGCTTTTTTACTCATGTTTATATCCTTTCGGCAGGCATGGTGTGCACCGGGATGCGCCTGCGGCATCATCGGAGAGGCCTTGGAATTGCCGGGGCCTGATACATTAACGGCGATATTATTTTGGAAATAATACTTAATACAATTATCTTGTAACACATACATGATTATATGTCAAGATATTATCTCGAAAATAATATCGAGCTGAAATGAGACGAGAGTGGCTCTTTTTGATTTGCGTCAAATGTTGTTGTATTAGAAAAAATATGATAAGATATTAAGTGTTTTAATTCTTAATCGCGGCGGAGGCTTTGATGGTCTGGAATCTTCAATTTCAATTTGCCGGTTTTATTCTTATGTTGTTGGTGGCAGGCATGTGCCTTGCGCAGCGACGATTGAATTTTGCGGCCGAGCGTGCATTCATCAAGCTTCTTTTGGCAGTCACCGTCAGTATACTTTTCGATATCCTTTCCATTTTTGCAATAAATTACAGAGACACAATAGGTCCGGTGGCCTGTGAGATAGTTTGTAAATCCTATCTCTTTACCATTGTTGTCGTGGCCTGTCAGTCTTCCCTGTTTTCAAGCGCTGAGATTCGCCACGGTTTCAGCAGGTTCCTTATGAACTTGACCTATCTGCCATTGCTTGCTGAGGTCATCGTTTTCGCTTTGTTCCCCGTAAAGATCCATGTTTCGGAGGGTGAGCTCTATACCTACGGTGTTCCCGTAATGGTGACCTACGGGCTGTGTGCGCTGTATCTGATATCCACTTTGATCATGGTCGTGATCTTAAGGCACGATATCAATGATAAGAGCAAGGCATCCATTTACTTCTGGATGATCTGCTGGCTTGCGGCCGCAGGGATACAGTTTTTGAACAACCAGCTTCTGATAGTAAGCTTTGCCATGTCTTTAGCCTGCGTATACATGTACTGTAAGCTTGAAAATCCTGAGTATCATCTGGATTTTGCTACCAATGTATTTAACAGCAAGGGCTTTTCGGTGATCATGACGGAACATGTCAAGTCCCGGTCAAAGATCGCCATCATTTCCTTTGTGATCACCGATGCGGGCCGTGTGATCGATATTTTCGGCTCCAAGGCCATCGAGGCTATCATAAGCGACATTTCCGAGTTTATGGATTCAATCCCCGGAGTTACGCTTTTCAGACTTGAAGACAATCTGTTCTGTGTGGCCGTTGAATCAGGGGAGAGAGCGGAGACCGTCCTTGAGACCATCTCCAAGAGATTTACCATACCCTGGGCTGTAAGGGATGCGCAGATCGAAGTCAATGCCGCCTTTTCATACATACCCGACATGTCACGTTTCATCGATGAAGAAGAACTGGAAGAAGTCATCCATTATTTCGCCAAAGCCAGTACCAAACGGCTTCCCGGTGACATTCTTTTTGTCAATGACGAGGAACTTCAGGGAAGAGAGAACAATATCCGCTTAAAACAGGCGTTGGAATGGGCCTTTACCCACGACGGAGTGGAGGTTTATTATCAGCCTATTTACGATATCAAAGAGGGCCGCTTCAACTCCATGGAAGCTCTTGCCAGAGTCCACGACGAAGACGGCAATTTCATCATGCCTTCGGACTTCATTGTTTTCGCGGAGAAGAACGGGCTGGTGCTCAAACTGGGCGAGATCGTGTTCAGAAAGGTCTGCGACTTTATCCGCCGTATGCATGTGGAAGAATACGGTATCGATTACATCGAAGTAAACCTTTCGGTGGTTCAGTGCATGCAGGATGATATGGCACGTTCGCTTAAGAACATAATGGGAGAGTATCAGGTTCCGCCTTATCGGATCAACTTTGAGATTACCGAGACGGCTCTTTCAAGTTCGCGGATAACCATGGATCGCAATATGACCGAACTTATCAATTACGGTTCGGGATTTTCGCTGGATGATTACGGCAGCGGATATTCAAATCTGTCCTATGTCATTAATCTGCCTCTTAACATCATCAAGCTCGACAAGCAGATGGTGGACGACTACTTCAGTTCCGAAAAGGTCAAGATAGCAACGGAGCATACCATAGACATGATCCACAAACTGGGCATGAAAGTGGTAGTGGAAGGTATCGAAACGGAAGAACAGTACCTTGCCTTCAAGGCTCTCGGCGTTGAATACGTTCAGGGCTATTATTTCTCCAGACCTCTTACGGGCAGTGCCGTACTTACTTATATTCAGGAGTGGCTGTAATGAATTTTCAATGTAAAAACTGCGGCGGCAATATGGTCTTTGAGCCAAAGAGCGGCAAGATGTTCTGTCAGTATTGCAAAAGCTTTGACTCGGAAACAAAGACCGGAGACCGTTCCGTTACCGTGTGCGCCTCCTGCGGCGGTGAGATCTCGATAGATACCAACGTAAGCTCTTCCCAATGTCCTTACTGCGGTAATTTCCTTGTTTTTGACGAACGTCTTGAGGATAACCTGGAGCCTAAGGAGATCCTTCCTTTTTCCATCACCAAAGAAATGGCCGAAGAAACCCTTAAGCAGGTCTTTAAGAAACGTACCTTTGCGCCTGTCGGTTTCTTCAGCAAAGAATCCTTTAAGAATCTTAAAGGGGACTATGTGCCCTTCTTTCTCTATGATTACAATACAGTGACGGAGTTTGACGGAACCGGAACAAAATCCAGGAGCTGGATCTCCGGAAACAAAGAATATACGGAGACTTCCTATTATCATCTCATAAGAAAAATGCGTGCGGGCTTTTCCAAGGTTCCTGCCGATGCATCCTATTTTGACGATCAGAAGATGGATACTCTGGAACCTTTCCCCTATGACCGCTTGAAACAGTTTGATCCAAAGTACATGTCCGGTTTCTACGGATATATTTTTGATGCCCCGGCATCCTCCTACGAGCCCAGAGTGAAGGGGCGTATTTCCGGTGCGGTCTCAAGACTGCTTTCGGAATCCTATGCCGAGTTTAACGGTGTTCGTGCCGATGTCAACGAAACGGACTTCGGCCTTGCAAAGAGCGAATATGTTCTTATGCCTGTCTGGGAATATGAATATCAATACAAGGACAGGACCTATCTTTGCTACGTTAACGGCGTGACCGGCAAGGCCGTGGGCGAGGTACCCGTTTCCAAAAAGAAAGTTGTGGGTTATTCACTGTTCTTCGGAACCGTTGTCTGGCTCCTTATCCAGGCGGGAATGCTTATTTTGGAGGTGCTTGCATGAAAAGAGAAAGAGGCGCCTTCGGACAGTTTATACATCATTTCAGATTTTTGCTGATCATTGCGATCCTGGTGGTGGCAGCGGCCGGATATCTTTACAAGGTAAAGGTGGTGGACGCGACCGCAAACCTTAAGGAGAGCGGCAATACAGAGCGCGTGTACGGAGACAAAAGGGTCTTTGACTTCGGTAACAGACTTACGGATTCCGAAGAAAACAAACTTGAGGATCTTATACATTCTCAGGAAAAGATCACACAGTCGGACATCGTTATCGTTCTTTTGAATGAGTCCCTTGCGGATTTTGCCGACAAATATGCGGAAAAGTACGGATACAGGGTAAGCACCGAACAGTGGGTGATGCTTTATGCAGACGAGTTCTGGGAGGTCAACAGATTCGGCTACGACAAGCCCCAGGTCCTGGACGGCAATTCCGATTCCGGAGACGGAGTCTGTCTTGTAGACAATGATTTCAGAGAGCCTTCCAGCGGTAAAAAGCACACCTGGATGTGCACCACCGGCAAGGTCTATCATGCTTTTTCCACTGCTGATATCAACAGCGCTCTGGATGTGTTCTATGAAAATGTGGATGACGATATTTACGAAGCCTGCAAGGATTTTGTCAATGCATATTCAAGACATATGGCAGGACCCTCCGGCGTAAAGATCAGATTCTCACTGATCGCAGTTGTTATCGCTGCGGGAGTCATGTTCATCTATATGGGCATAAACTTAAGCACCAAAGTGGGTAAGCAGACCGTTACCGAGAGGACCTATCTTACGGAAGACAGCCCCGAGTTCTATGTCAATGAGAATATCTTTTTAAGAAAGAGCGTGACATCCAGGACCATCGAGACCGATTCGGGCAGCAGGAGCGGAGGCGGCGGAGGCGGCCACATTTCCGGAGGCGGCGGTTTCCACGGCGGAGGCGGTCACAGCAGATAGTGAGTTATTTGACAGTTACGGCACACAAAAAACCCCGATTCGTAAGACGGTACGAATCGGGGTAACTTTTGTTATATTTGCCGCTTGATTATTTCATGCCGTTAACAGCAACATTCAGACGGGAAACCTTTCTTGAAACGGTGTTCTTGTGATAAACACCCTTGTGACAAGCCTTGTCCATAAGGGAAGTAGCGTTAAGCAGTGCTTCCTTTGCAGCGGTCTGATCGTTTGCGTCAATAGCAGCATAAACCTTCTTTACAGCGGTCTTTACACCGGACTTGATTGCCTTGTTACGGGCTGCCTTAGTCTCGTTTACTAAAATACGCTTCTTTGCAGATTTAATGTTTGCCAAGACTACACCTCCATTAAAATCAAAAAAATGAGTCAAGCGAATATTACTCCGGACACGGACGATTTAATATACGCACTGAATTATACTAATCGAAAACTTTCACTCTGTCAACAACTTTCTTAGGCAATATACCTTTTATTTTTAAAATGTATTTGTTATAATGAACCGAAATTTATTCCAAAGAGGTTTTTATGAATCAGGATCACATCAGAAATTTCTGTATCATTGCCCATATAGATCACGGTAAATCAACCCTTGCGGACAGGATAATAGAGCGCACGGGACTGTTGACCAGCAGAGAGATGCAGGCTCAGGTCCTTGACAATATGGATCTTGAACGTGAGCGCGGCATCACCATTAAAGCTCAGACCGTACGTACCGTTTACAAGGCAAAGAACGGCGAGGAGTATATCTTTAACCTCATCGATACCCCCGGCCACGTTGACTTTAATTATGAAGTCAGCAGATCTTTGGCTGCCTGCGACGGGGCCATCCTTGTGGTTGATGCGGCTCAGGGCGTTGAAGCTCAGACCCTTGCCAATGTTTATCTTGCTCTGGATCACGACCTTGAAGTATTTCCGGTCATCAATAAGATCGATCTTCCCAGCGCAGAGCCCGAGAAGGTCATAAAGGAAATAGAGGATGTTATCGGTATCGAAGCTCAGGATGCTCCTTTGATCTCCGCAAAGAACGGGATTAATATCGACGATGTGCTGGAGCGTATCGTTGAAAGGGTACCCGCCCCTTCGGGTTCAGCCGATGCACCTTTGCAGGCGCTTATCTTTGATTCTTTATATGATTCCTATAAGGGTGTCATCGTATTTGTGCGTGTGGTCAACGGCAGGGTGAAAAAGGGCGATAAGATCCTTATGATGGCAACGGGAGCCGTTGAAGAAGTAGTGGAAGTGGGGTATTTCGGTGCGGGACAGTTTTTGCCCTGTTCGGAGCTTTCCGCAGGAGAGGTTGGTTACATCACGGCCTCCATCAAGAATGTGAGAGAGACAGCCGTGGGCGATACCGTCACCAACAACGAAAGACCCTGTTCGGAGCCTCTTCCCGGATACAAGAAGGTCCAGTCCATGGTCTACTGCGGAGTATATCCCGCGGACGGAGCCAAGTATCCCGATCTTCGGGATGCTTTGGAGAAACTGCAGCTTAACGACGCCTCCCTGTTTTATGAACCTGAAACCTCCATTGCTTTGGGATTCGGTTTCCGCTGCGGATTCCTGGGGCTTTTGCACCTTGAGATCATTCAGGAAAGGCTGGAGCGTGAATATAACCTCGACCTTGTTACCACCGCTCCCAGCGTAGTTTATCGTGTTCACAAGACAAACGGCGATATGATAGAGCTTACCAATCCTTCAAACCTTCCTTCTCCCACGGAGATCGAATACATGGAGGAGCCCATCGTCAATGCGGAGATAATGGTGACCACCCAGTTCGTGGGTTCCATCATGGAACTCTGTCAGGAACGCCGCGGCAGATATATAAGTATGGAATACATCGAGGAAACCCGTGCCCTGTTAAAGTACGAGCTTCCTCTTAACGAGATCATATACGACTTCTTCGATGCCCTTAAATCAAGGTCCAGGGGCTATGCTTCTTTTGACTATGAATTAAAGGGCTATGAACAGTCCGATATGGTGAAGCTTGACATCCTCATCAACCGTGAGGAAGTGGATGCCCTTTCCTTTATCGTCCACAAGGACAGCGCCTATGAGCGCGGACGCAAGATGTGCGAGAAGCTTAAGGACGAGATCCCGAGACATCTGTTTGAGATCCCCATCCAGGCTGCGGTGGGCGGAAAGATCATTGCAAGAGAGACCGTCAAAGCCATGCGCAAGGACGTGCTGGCTAAGTGCTACGGCGGTGACATTACCCGTAAAAAGAAACTTCTCGAAAAGCAGAAAGAAGGAAAGAAGCGCATGCGCCAGATAGGTAACGTGGAAATACCTCAAAAGGCGTTCATGAGCGTTTTAAAGCTGGATGAAGAATAAGATAGGTATCTATATCCATGTTCCTTTTTGCACCGGCAAATGTGCCTACTGTGACTTTGTGTCCTTTGTAAAGGATGCGGAGACACAGGACCGTTATTTTGCCATGCTTAAAAAAGAGATCGGGACCAAAGCGGACAGATTTAATGATTATGTTGTTGACACGGTGTTCTTCGGAGGAGGGACACCTTCTTTGGTTTCGGAAAAGAACATTACCGGGATAATGGAGCTTTTAAAGGACCGTTTTTCTTTTTCCGAAGATCCGGAGATCACCATTGAGGCAAACCCAAATTCAGGGGATATAAACAAATTCAGGGCTTACAGAGAGGCCGGGATCAACAGGCTCAGTATGGGACTTCAGTCCTCGGTGGATTCGGAACTCAAGGCCCTTTCGAGACTTCACACCTATGATGAATTCCTGAAATGCTTTGATGCGGGGCGAAATGCCGGGTTTGACAACATGAATCTTGATATCATGAGTGCCATACCGGGGCAGAGTATCTCTTCCTATGAAAAGACTCTTGAGAGAGTGGTCAGACTCGATCCGGAGCATATAAGCGCCTACAGCCTGATAATCGAGGAGGGGACCCCTTTTTTTGAAAGGTACAAAGACGGCAGGGGTCTTCCCACCGAGGAAGAGGACCGAAAGATGTACGCCCTTACAAGGGAATTCCTTTCGGATTACGGTTATTCAAGGTACGAGATATCCAATTATTCCAAGGCCGGGTTTGAATGCAGACACAATCTTTCATATTGGAAACGGATCCCTTACGTGGGGTTCGGGATAGCGGCGGCTTCACTGTACGATGAAAAGCGGTATATCAAGCATTCGGATCTTGAAAGATATCTGAAGGGAGACTTTTCCGAGGAAGAAGAAACCCTTACCCCTACGGACCGTATGGAAGAGTTTATGTTCCTTGGTTTAAGACTTACGGAAGGCGTATCGAAGGAAGAGTTTTATAAGACCTTCGGAAGCAGTATCGAAGAAGAATATCCGGGAGTTTTGGAGAAACTTTCCGGCCAGGGGCTCCTTAAAGTCACCGACAGAGTGAGTCTTACGGAAAAGGGCATGGATCTTGCCAATTACTGCATGAGCGAGTTCGTCAAATAGAGGTTGCACAATAAATATCGCATGCCTTATAATGTAGTAAAGGAAACCACATGGGGGTCATAAGGTTACAATGCGATTTGTTAGAACCGATGAATTGCAGAACGGCATGAGGATAGCAAGGCCTATCTACAACAAGAAGGGCGTACTTCTTTATGACAGGGGATCGAAGCTTACTTCTCCTGCTATTTCCAGTATTCGAAATTTCGGACTTATCGGGATCTTCGTTCTTGACGACGCGGAACCCGTTCCTCCCATGACTCCCGAAGATATCGAGTTTGAACGGTTCAAGACCATCAAGGTCTACGAACTGGAAGCCGAATTCAAGGAGATCATCACTACTCACAGAGCTCACAGACTTGAATTTATATGTAACGATATCCTTTCTTCTTACGGTCATCTCCACAGGAAGGTCAATTTCATGCAGGAGATCCGCAGCAAGGAGGACTATGTTTACAAGCATGTCCTTAATGTGGGGATGCTTGCTGCAATGATGCTTTTTCGTATGAGTGTCCAGCCTTCGGAGAAGATGGACATCATGCAGTCCTGTCTGATCCACGATCTCGGGAAACTCATGGTACCCGATGCTCTTCTTATGATGGACGATCCCGAGGAACTTGACAGGATATTCGATAATGCCCAGGAAACCGGATTCGAGATGATCGATACGGTCTTTTCCGCAACCCCCAATATCAAGCGCGTGTGCGTTCAAAGCTTTAATCTTTTACAGTCATTAAGGACAGGCCGGGAACCCGACCACATGAAGGTCCTTACGGGTACCAGGGTACTTACCGTGGCGGATACCTACGATAAGCTCACCGCCATCAGTACCACGGGACAGGGTGAGCCCATGTCCCCCGTTCTGGCACTTAAATATCTTATGAGTCATCCCGAAGTTTTCAACAAGAGAGCTGTTGAGGCCCTTGTTGAATCCATAGACATACTGCGCCCAGGCGACAGCGTGGAACTTTCCAACGGAAGCCATGCTCTGGTCATCTCCGTCAACGTGGGCAATATCTTAAAGCCCATGGTGCTGGAATTTTCCACCAACAAGATGATGGATCTTTCCGACAGCATTTTTGATGACATGGATATCGTGGATGTAGTAAAGTCCATGGATAACCGTTATGTCATGAGCAAAGACGGATTAAGTTGACGGTCATGCCGGACAATGTTATAATCAATTTCGCTTCAGTTTATCGTTAAGGCCGTTCGGCCGATTTTTCGGAGAGTAGTTGAAAGGAATATATGGTTTATAAGGTTTACTCCGGCAGAGTCGGAGGTGTTTTTGGTGACCTTATCACTGTGGAAGTGGATGCATCTCCGGGACTTCCGGGAATGGAGATCATCGGACTTCCGGGAAGTGATGTAAGGGAAGCCAAGGACAGGGTAAGGGTCGCACTCAAAAACTGCGGTATTACCCTGCCTGCGCTGAAACTGGTGGTCAATCTCTCCCCCGCTGACGAACACAAGGAGGGGGCGGGCTTCGATCTTGCCATTGCAGCGGCCCTTTTGGGGGTTACGGGACATATCATGTCCTTTGAGCCCGAGGAAGCACTGGTGGTGGGAGCTTTGTCCCTTGACGGCAAGGTCCTGCCTGCCCGCGGTGTGCTTCCAATAGCAAAGTTTGCCGCAGAGCACGGCTTTAAGCGGATCCTGGTGCCAAAGGTCAATGCTTCCGAGGCTGCCCTCATCAAGGGAATAGACGTGATCGCCCTTGAGGGTCTTAATGATTTTATACGACTGGCAAATATGGATCCGGCATCATTTGATTCGGCATTTCCACCCTATATAAGTGAATATAACGTGGATGATGCTCTTAAAAACTCCGACAATCTGCCGGATTTTTCCGAAGTCGCGGGTCAGGAGAGCGTTAAGCGTGCGGCTGCGGTGGCGGCAGCAGGCATGCATCATTTTATGATGATCGGACCTCCCGGCACCGGCAAGAGCCTTGTGGCCAAAAGGATTCCCGGTATCCTGCCTCCTCTGACCTACGAAGAAAGTCTCGAAGTTACTTCTGTTTATTCCATCGCCGGCAAACTTGACGGCAAACTTCCCTTTATGTGCAAAAGGCCTTTTTTCGGGCCTCATCATACCGCTTCGCCCCAGGCCATAGTCGGCGGGGGACCGGGCGCAAAGCCGGGGCTTGTTTCCCTCAGCCACAGAGGCGTTCTTTTTCTCGATGAGATGACCGAGTTTAAGAAAGAGACCCTGGATATGCTGAGACAGCCCCTGGAGGACGGGGAGATCACGGTGTCACGGGCCAGAAAGACCTACACTTATCCCGCCAAATTCATGCTGGTGGCCGCCATGAATCCCTGCCCCTGCGGTTATTTCCCGGACAGGAACAGGTGTCTTTGCACTGACGCCCAGATATCCAGGTATCTTTCGAAGATCTCCGGCCCCATAGCCGACAGGATCGATATCTGCACCGAGGTCACGAGGATGGAACCCAGGCAGATCGACGCCGGAACCCGGGGCATGTCCAGCGAAGAACTGAGAGCCGGAGTCCTTGCCGCCATTAAACGACAGAACCTGCGGTACAGCAACGAATCCTTTAAATACAATTCCCTTCTCCCTTCTTCAAGGATCGAAGAGTACATCCCTTTATCGGACAAAGAAAAAGAATATGCATACGGCCTTTATGATTCTTTAAAGCTGAGCACTCGCAGTTTCTATAAACTCCTGCGGGTGGCCCGTACCATAGCGGATCTTGACGGCGAAGAAAAGGTTACCGTAAAACAGCTGGCGGAAGCCTCGTGCTACAGGTTTCCCGAGTATATGGGAGGTTGATATGGGTACATTCGGACAGGCATATTTACAGGACAAAGAAAGACAGCTTCCGTATTTTTATCGTTTGGGAGCCGCAGGCTGCATAGGAAGCGTGACCTATGAGCGTCTTCAGGAGTATTTCGGGTCCCCCGAGGACTTTTTCAAAACGGATGCGGACAAGCTTAAGAGCCTCGGAATACTGACGGAGGGGCAGCTTTCAAAGATAGAAAAGGTCAAAAAGGACCCGGGGATCATGAAAGGATATGAAAAGGCACTTACATCGGGGATCGGGATCCTGCCGGTTGAGAGCGAAGAGTATCCCGCAAACCTGAAAGAGATCGATGATTATGCTCCCGTTCTTTTTACAAAAGGAAATCTTCCGGGGCCGGAGGTTCCCTGCGTGAGCATAATCGGTGCCAGGGAGTGCTCGGGGTACGGCGCTGCGGTAGCAAAGCGTATGGGAGAACTGTTTGCGGAAAAGGGTATCGCAGTGATCAGCGGAATGGCCAGGGGGATCGATTCCCTGGCTCAGTATGCGGCCTTGTCCGCGGGCGGGTATTCCCTTGCTTTTCTTGGCGGAGGCGTGGACGTGATCTATCCCAGGGAATCCAGGCATCTTTATGAGATCCTTGAAGAGCGGGGCGGCCTTGTTTCAGAGTTTCCCCCGGGGACCGAGCCTCTTAGGGGCTACTTTGCCAGGAGAAACAGACTGATCTCGGGAATGTCCCATGTGGTCTGCGTGGTGGAGGCCAAAGAAAAAAGCGGCACCATGATAACGGTAAACTGTGCCCTTGATCAGGGCAGGGAAGTATGGGCTGTGCCCGGTAGGATCAACGACATTACCAGCTTTGGCACCAACGAACTCATAAGACAGGGGGCCGGAGTCATCAACGATCTCAATGTTTTCACGGAGGAAGTGGTGAAGCGTTACGGAGGGGCGGGACAGGCTCGGACATCCGCTAAAAACACGGTCATCGATCTTCTCAGTTCAGGTGAAAGAAAGATCGCGGAAAAGCTGGATGAGAATTCATTTACCGCAGAGCAGATGTCGGTGTGGACCGAAATACCTTCTTTTGAGGTGCTGGGGCTTTGCATAACCCTTTCCGAAAAGGGAATGGTGTCGAGCATGGGCGCCGGACGGTTCATGGCCTCGGGCAGGGGGATCGAAGTAAGAAATCTCATCCTTTCGGAAAAAGGATCTGAAGAGGGTGAGTGATGGCCGTTGTTTTTCTGAATCCGCTTTCATAATGTAATTCGCTAAAAACACCTTGCACATGAAAAAAATATAGTGTATATTTACACACGATTGCTGACGATGAGGCAATTAATTGGGAAACCAAACAATAAAATCGCGAAGGATCCCTTTATTTATGGGGTGTTAAGGGAACCGAACGGAGAAACAGTATGGCAAAAAATCTTGTTATCGTGGAATCACCCGCCAAGGTGAAGACAATCAAAAAGTTTTTGGGAAACAATTATCAGGTACTGGCCAGCTACGGTCATGTCAGAGATCTGCCCAAGAGCCAGATGGGCGTGGACGTGGAACACGGCTATGAACCCAAATATATAACCATTCGCGGTAAAGGCGATGTGCTGGCAGAACTCCGCAAAGAAGTAAAAAAGGCCGACAAGATCTATCTCGCAACCGACCCGGACCGCGAAGGAGAGGCTATTTCCTGGCACCTGAAGGAAGCCCTTAAGTTAGATGACAAAAAAGTGTATCGTATCACTTTCAACGAAATAACCCAGAGCGCAGTAAAGGAATCCTTCAAGCACGCAAGAGAGATCGACATGAATCTTGTGGATTCCCAGCAGACCAGACGTATTCTTGACAGAATGGTGGGATACAAGATCTCACCCCTCCTCTGGGCCAAGATAAAGAGAGGCCTGAGCGCCGGCCGCGTTCAGTCCGTTGCTTTAAGGATAATCTGCGACAGAGAAGCGGAGATCGATGCTTTTGTTCCCCAGGAATACTGGAGCGTTGAAGCAAAACTTTCCGCCAAGGGAGTAAAGGGTCTCCTTACCGCAAAATACGCCGGGGACATCGCTTCCAAAGCCGAGGCCGACAAGATACTCAAGGCCGTTGAAAATGCTTCTTTTTCCGTAGAAGACATTAAGACCGGAGAAAGGGTCCGCAAGGCGCCCCTTCCCTTCACCACCTCCACCCTGCAACAGGAGGCCAGCAAGGCTCTGAATTTCCCTACCCAGAAGACCATGCGTATAGCACAGCAGCTGTATGAAGGCGTTGAACTTGAAGAAGGTACCGTTGGTATCATCACTTATTTAAGAACGGACTCCACCAGAGTGGCTGACGAGGCGGTGAAATCCTCCGCTGAGTACGTCACCAAAAATTTTGGAGCAGAGTATTTGAGAAAGACCGAAGGAAGTGCCGGTTCCAAGGGCAAGATCCAGGATGCGCACGAAGCGATCCGTCCCACCCTTATTGAGCGTACTCCCCTTGAGATCAAGGATAAGCTTTCAAGAGATCAGTTCAGGCTTTACCAGCTTATCTGGAAGCGTTTTGCCGCCTCCAGAATGTCCGATGCTGTTTATGAGACCACTTCCGTGAAGCTCTCCGCAGGCGGGAACAGATTCACAATGTCCGCTTCGAAGCTTAAATTCGACGGATTTATGAAGGTTTATATGGAGACCGGAGAGGATGAGGTCAAGGACGAGGCTTCCGAGAATACTTTTTCCGGCGACTTTTCCAAGAATACAAAGATAACTCTTTCGGATATCGAAGCAAAGCAGCATTTTACCCAGCCCCCGGCTCACTTTACCGAGGCTTCCCTGGTACGTACCATGGAAGAAATGGGTATAGGCCGTCCTTCCACATATGCACCCACAATTTCGACAATTCTGGGTCGCCACTATGTTACAAAAGAGGGAAAGAACATATTTGTCACGGAACTGGGTGAAGTTGTCAACAAGATGATGGAGGATGCTTTCCCTACCATCGTGGACAGTAATTTCACCGCCAATATGGAGACTCTTCTCGACGGGATCGAAGAGGGGACCATTAAATGGAAGACCGTTGTCGAAAACTTCTATCCCGATCTTGCGGATGCGGTGGCAAAGGCCGAAGAGGAGATCTCCAAGGTTACCGTAAGGGACGAAGAAAGTGACGAGATCTGCGAAAACTGCGGCAGAAGGATGGTCATCAAGTACGGTCCTCACGGCAAGTTTCTTGCCTGTCCCGGGTTCCCTGAGTGCAGGAACACAAAGCCCTATTTTGAGAAGATCGGTATGGCCTGCCCTAAGTGCGGCAAGGACATTGTCATCAAGAAGACCAAGAAGGGAAGGCGCTTCTACGGCTGCATCGGAAACCCCGAATGCGACTACATGGTTTGGCAGAAACCTACTCCCGAAAAGTTAAATAAATAACAAATTGTTACTATTCGGGAAATTTTCAGAAAAATACCCCAATATTATTGAATGTTTGCAAACAATGTGATAGAATGCATTTGTATCGGGTAAAAATTGACACAAATGGAGGTAATTCTATGAGCAGTGTTCAATTATTGGATAAAACAAGAAAAATCGGAAAGCTTTTACACAACAACAACTCCAGCAAGGTTGTTTTCAATGATATCTGCAAGGTAATGAGGGATATCCTTAACTCCAATATCCTTGTGATCAGCAAAAAGGGTAAGGTCCTGGGCCTCGCCAATGCGGGCGGTGTTGAAGTTATCGATGAGCTTATCAAGAACAGTGTAGGCAGTTTTATCGATCCGATGCTCAATGAAAGACTCCTTGCGGTGCTTTCCACCAAGGAGAATGTCAATCTTGCCACTCTTGGTTTCGAGCATACCGATGTGAACAAGTTCCAGGCTGTTATCTCCCCCATAGAGATCGCGGGAGAGAGACTGGGTTCCCTGTTTGTATACAAGTGCAGTGCACAGTATGATATCGACGACATCATTCTCTGCGAATACGGCACCACTGTGGTGGGCCTTGAGATGCTCCGCGCCGTCAATGAAGAGAATGCCGAAGAGTCACGTAAGCTTGCGGTGGTACATTCCGCCATCAGTACTCTTTCTTTCTCCGAGATGGAAGCCATCACCCATATCTTCGATGAGTTAAACGGAACGGAAGGTGTGCTGGTTGCCAGCAAGATAGCCGACAGAGTAGGCATCACCCGTTCGGTAATAGTCAATGCCCTTCGCAAATTCGAGAGTGCGGGAGTCATCGAATCCAGATCCTCCGGTATGAAGGGAACCTATATCAAGGTCCTCAACGATGCGGTATTTGATGAGATCGAAAAACTTAAAAAAGAAAAATCTTTATAGCATAAATTTTTCGTTAATCCATCCGATATAGACTTATGACAACGGATTGAAAGACAGTTAAAGGGACTTGACGCGATCAAGTCCCTTTTTGCTTTGTTATGTAACCCACATCTTGCGTGCAAAGAATATAAAATACACAAGATTATGTGGTTTTTTATAAAATTATCTTGTGTTTTTTACCAAAGTATCTATAATATAGTATGGTAGGTATTGTATGGGCATCTCTGCGCGCCACTACATATAGGAGGTAACATATGATAAAATCCAATGCTTTTGACTACATAAATGTCCTGGACAAAGCAGCGGATGCTTCGTGGCTCCGTAACGAGGCTATATCCAATAATATTGCCAATGTTGACACTCCCGGCTACAAGAGAGAGGATGTCACTTTTCAAAAAGAACTGAAGCGGGCTTTGGAATTTTCAAGATACGACACCATGGATTCCAAGGTCAAGCACCTTACCACGGATCAGCTTGAAGCCCGTACATACAAGGATTATACGGATTTTTCCTATCGTCTTGACAGAAACAACGTTGATATCGAGACCGAGAACACGATCCTTGCCAAGAACCAGCTTATGTATCAGGGACTGATCACCAGCATCGGCCAGGAGTTTTCCAATCTCCAGGCAGCCATGAAGTAGGAGGTGCCTTATGGGAATGTTTACATCTTTTGATATCAATGCATCGGGACTTACCGCACAGAGATATAGACTTGATACCATCGCGGAAAATGTCGCCAATGCAAATACCACCCGTACCAAGGATGGGACACCTTACGTCCGTAAGGTTGTTACCTTTGCGGAGAAAGGGGCCCAGACTCCTTTTTCGAGAGTCCTTGACGAGCATATGGACGGAGGGTATTCCGGAAAGGGCGTTAAGGTTGCGGGTGTCTACAAGGATACCGTCAGCGAGATGAACATGGTTTACGATCCCGCCCATCCCGACGCAGATGAGAACGGATATGTTACCTATCCCAATGTCAACATCATCACCGAAATGACCAACCTTATTGACGCCACCAGGTCCTATGAGGCCAATGCCACCGCATTCAACGCCAGCAAGTCCATGGCCCTCAAGGGACTGGAACTTGGCAGGTAAAGTGAGGAGAAAGAATAATGGATATCACATCTTTACTCGGAACATCGTCACTGGTCACCGCTGATTCCGTAGGCCTTAAGTCAAAATCCGTCACCGACGGCAACCTGTTTCAGACCATGTTAAACGGCGCCCTTGAAAACATAAACAACACAAACAATCTCTTGTCCGATGCGGAAAATGCGGAGATCAGTTTTGCCATGGGCGAAACGGAAAATACCCACGATCTCATTATCGCACTTCAAAAAGCATCCACGGCGCTTCAGTATACCATCGCTGTCCGCGACAAGTTCATGGAAGCGTACAAAGAGATCATGAATATGCAGATATAGTCCGAGCACGCGAAGCGCGCACAGGACAGGCGGAGCGCCGTCAGAGCGGGTACGGCGCCTAAATCAATCATAAGCATTTTATTTAGGGAGGCTCTTTATGGGCGAGAAAATCCTAAACAAACTTAAAGAAATCTGGGCCAAGATCCAGGAATGGTGGGGCAAGTTCACATCCAAGCAAAAGACCATGATAATCGGTCTTGGGCTCACTGTGATAGTTGCTTTTGTGATCCTGTACACCGTCCTCACATCGCCCAATTACGTCAATCTGAAACAGTGCGATTCCACCAAGGAAGCTTCTCAGGTGGTGGATGTATTAAAGGCTGAGAACATCCCTCACAAGGTTTCCGATGACGGCCTTCTCATAAAGGTTCCGCAAAAGAACGTTTCCAACGCCAGGATCGCTCTCGGAGCCAGTGGCATAACGAGCACGGCCTACAGCATAGACGAGGCTCTTTCGGGCAGCTTTACCACCACAGAGGCCGACAAGCAAAAGAAGATCAAACTCTATTACGAGAATCTGTTTGAGAATGATTTTGTCAACGCATATCCGGCAATCAAGACCGCCAATGTCACTCTTAATCTTCCGGAGAATGACGGAACCCTTCTTTCCAAGGACGAGGAACCCGGAGCATATATAACCCTCGGAATAGACGGGGAATTTTCAGCGGAGCAGGCTTCAAACCTGGCAAAGGGTGTTGCCACCGCTCTCGGTTGCAAGAGCACCGAAAATATCGTGATCCTTGACAGCGATGCAAATATCCTTTTTTCCGGCGAGGACAGTTCAAGTGCAGTGGGCAATGCAAGTTCCCAACTTGGCGTCAAGAAGGAAGCCGAGAAACTCATTAACGGCGGTGTAAGGGGCGTTCTTTCGGGAACCGGACCCTTCGGCGATGTGAGAGTCAATTCAAATCTTATCATCGATTTTTCCACCACTGAAAAGACCAGGCACGACTATACTCCCGCGGAAGGACAGTCCCAGGGCGTTCTTTCCGAAGAGAAGGGCTATACCTCCGACTCCACCGGCGGAGTCAGTGGCGTTCCCGGTACGGACTCAAACAGTGAGACAACCTACCAGTACGAGGACCACGAGTATTCTTCCTCCACCATCGAGGAGTTTTACAAGAAATATCTTCCCAACGAATATATCGAACACACGGAGATCCCTCCGGGAGTGATCAAATACAATGAATCTTCACTGGCTATCTCATCCACCAAGTACAATGTGGTAAAAGAGGACGATGTGAAAAAGCAGGGACTTCTTGCCGGAATTACCTGGGAGGAATACCAGAACGCCAACTCCGAAAAGAAGGTTGTGGAGGTTACCGACGAAATGATAGCCCTCGCATCCGACGCCAGCGGAATTCCCAGAGAGAAGATCACCATTGTTGCTTATGAGGAAAATCTCTTCATGGACAGCGAAGGCCTTGGGATCGATATTTACGATGCGATCCAGATCGCGCTTATCGTTATCATCCTTGTTCTTCTTGCGGTTGTTGTACTTAAGAGCATGAAGGGCGAGAAGTCACCCGAGGAAGCGGAGGAGCTTTCCGTGGAGACCCTGCTTCAGTCCAATCCCGAGCCGTCACTTGACGATATCGAGATCGAAGAGACCTCCGAGACAAAGAAACTTATCGAGAAATTCGTGGACGAAAACCCCGAAGCCGCAGCCAACCTGCTGAGAAACTGGCTGAACGAGGAATGGGGATAGTTCAAAGGGGGGACCCGCTTGCGGGGGGATTCCTTAGAACACGAAACCGCCCCATTCGCGAAGCGAATTTTAATGGCGGGTTTCTCAAAAAGCCTGAGCGCCGTCAGAGCGGGTACGGATCGTCTGAGCACGCGGAGCGAGCGCAAGACAGGCGGAGCGCCGTCGGAGCGGGTACGGTATATAAATCATTCAATTAATTCATGAGGAACTATAGATCATGGCAAGAGGAAACGACGGGATAAACGGAATACAGAAAGCGGCTATCCTTCTCATAGTGCTGGGGCCTGAGCGCTCTTCCAACATCTTTAAGCACTTAAAGGAAGAGGAGATCGAGGAACTTACCCTTGAGATCGCCAACACCCGGAGCATAACTCCCCAGCTCAAAGAAAACGTGCTGGCAGAGTTCTATGAGATATGTCTTGCCCAGCAGTACATTTCCGAAGGCGGTATCGGCTACGCCAGAGAACTTCTGGAAAAGGCCCTGGGTTCCGACAAGGCTTTGGACGTTATCGGAAAACTTACCGCATCGTTGCAGGTTAAGCCCTTCGAATTTGTCAGAAAGACCGATGCTACGCAGCTTCTTAACTTTATACAGGACGAGCATCCTCAGACCATCGCCCTTATCCTTTCCTATCTCTCCGCAAGCCAGGCAGCTCTTATCATTTCTGCCCTTCCTCCGGACAGACAGTCCGACGTTGTGCGTCGTATAGCCACCATGGACCGTACGAGCCCCGATGTCATCAAAGAAGTGGAGAAGGTATTGGAATCCAAGCTTGCATCCCTTATCAACCAGGATTACACCATCATCGGCGGTGTGGATGCCGTCGTAGAGATTTTGAATACCGTAGACCGAGGAACGGAAAAGCACGTTATGGAGACTCTGGAGATCGAAGAGCCCGAGCTTGCCGACGAGATCAGAAAGAAGATGTTCGTATTCGAAGATATCCTTCTTTTGGA
>JAEEGT010000030.1 GCA_016280465.1 Lachnospiraceae bacterium
CAATTTCTACAGAGCCGAGGAATATCACCAGGATTACTATCTTAAAAATCCCGAGGCTTTTGAGGAAGAACTGATACAATCCGGGCGTAAGAGATCGTAAAGAAAGGGTGTGCTTTGAAAAGAACGGGGACCTGCAAAAGAATATGTGCGGCACTCATGGGAGCAGTGATGCTCCTTCTTTGTGCTTGTTCCGGTTCGAACTCCGCGAAGATGATCCGGGAGATCTCCGAGAAATACAGGGTTTCGCCGGAAAAGCAGCTGATAGTCTACACCTCCCACAAGGAAGAGGTATACCTTCCCATCATACGGGAGTTTGAAAATCGCACCGGCATCCGGGTGGAAGTTAAGTTCGGGGGTACTGCGGAACTGTTCAAAGAGGTCCGCGAGGCCTCAGGAAACGGGACCTGCGACATACTTTTCGGCGGCGGTATAGAGTCCTACGAAGCCGGTAAGGACCTGTTTCTTCCTTACAGGGTCACGGACAGTGATATACTGGACCCCAATTATGTTTCCAGGGGAAATTACTGGACTTCCTTTACGGAGCTTCCCCTTGTCTTTGTCTATAACAACAAACTTGTATCGGAAACTCAGGCTCCAAGAACCTGGGCGGATCTTTTCAGGTCCGAATTCAAGGGCCAGATCGCCTTTGCGGATCTTAACAGTTCCGGTACCAGCTATACCATTCTTTCCGCCATATCCCAGATTGCTGACGTATCACGCGGTATTTCCGTAGAAAACTTTATAAACCAGCTGGACGGAAGAGTGCTTTCTTCTTCGGGAAGGATAGTTCCCGATGTGTCGGACGGTACTTTTCTTATCGGCATCACTTTGGAAGAAACCGCCAAAAAGAACGTGGAGGCGGGCTATGACATAACCATGGTCTATCCCGAGGACGGTACCGTTGCCCTTCCAGACGGCTGTGCAATGGTCAAAAACGCACCTCACAGCTTTAATGCCGGCAGGTTTATAGATTTTGTTACCGGGTATGACACACAGAAATATGCCATGGATGAGTTTTACAGACGCCCCATCCGCAGTGATATGGAGCTTACGGAAGGGTATCCCGAGATAAAGCTTCTGGATTTTGATCTGGAATTGGCAGCCGGGGAAGAAGAAAAGATCTTTGCTCTCTGGAACGAAATGATACCCGGGGAGGAGGACTGACATGAGCTTTATCAGACACTCCTTCAAAAGAAAGATATTTGTGATCATCCTGTCCGTCACACTGATCCTTGTCGTGTGCGGAGGAATAATGACCATACAGGGATTTCAGGCCAGGATCAGGGTGGACCATGAAAGAGATGACAGGGTTCAGGAATCGGTCATAGCCGGCAAACTTGAAGATGCTTTCGGGGCAGCGGAGTCGGTCCTTAACAGGATCGGAAACAGCGAGACCCTTAGGAATTCCCTGCGTCCGGGTTACAAGATGCCCAATGCGGTCTATGCTGCCCTTTACGATATCTCATCGGATATAAAGGACTATGCAACGGTGGAACTCTTCCTTGGCGGCACCGGTATGTACAGTACGGGCCGTGGCGAGACCATGGCTGAGTATCCGGAAAACTATTCCTTTATCTCGGAGGCTATGGAAGCGGACGGCGGGATCGTTTACGCCATGGATCCCTTTGATGTGACGGAATCGGGATCTGCCCTGATAATGGCAAGGAAGATCTGCGACGACCCTGCGGGGTTTGCTGTCGTAAGGATATCCCGGGATAAGCTTAAGGGCCTTCTGACTGGTTCCATCAACGCAAGGGACGGTTTTGTACTGACGGATCGCTTCTTTCACCCCTTCTGTCTCATAGGTACTGCCGAAGACAGACAGGTACTTACAAGGGTCAGGAGAAATCTTTTTGAGGGAGACCTTTATAACAAAGGGATCGATGAAAATGTATATATCTCCGATATCGGAGACAAGGGCCTTGCGGGGATCTACATCACTCCTCCGCCCTTTGAAGCCTCAGCTGTCAGGGCGGGCTACCAGATCGTCCTTATGCAGGTGGTCATAAGCGTTCTTCTGTGTCTCTTTGTGGCTTCACGAATGAGTACTTCTTTTTCCAAGCCCATAAATACCCTTTCCGTGGCCATGAAGCGTTTCAGAAAGGGAGATTTTGATACAAAGATAGAACTGAACCGGGAGGATGAATTCGGTCAGCTGGCAACAGGCTTTAACAAGATGACCGCTCAGCTTAAGGATACCATCAGAGAACGGGTGGAAGCGGAGCGCAGGGTCAACGATGCCCGCATCGAAATGATGCAGTCCCAGTTAAATCCTCATTTTTTGTATAACACCCTTGATACCATCAAATGGGTGGCCAAAGCAAACCAGGTGCCGGAGGTGGCAATTCTTTCTTCTTCACTGGCGGCTATCCTTCGGACCGGAATATCCGAGAACCGGTTCTGCAAGCTGGAAAATGAACTGGAACTTGTAAAGAACTACTGTGATATTCAGAAGATACGATTCGATGACTTCTTTGATCTTGAGACTGATGTGCCGGGGGAACTGCTGGGGGCCTATGTTCCGAAACTCATCCTTCAGCCTGTGGTGGAAAATGCCATAATACACGGTCTTGAGGGCAGGAGCGACGGACATATAGTCATAGAGGCAAGGAGCCTTAAGACCTCGGCGGACAAAGAAGATCTGGTGCTGACGGTAACTGACAACGGCAAAGGCATCAGCGATGAAATGATAAAACTTGTGGAGTCTGCGGATCCCGAGGCATTGAAGGGTCATTTGGGCTTTAACAATATCAATACCATCATAAAGCTGTATTACGGCAAAGAATACGGGATCAGGGCCGAAAGAATTGCAGAGGGAGGCACAAAGATAACCCTGGTGCTTCCTTTATCTGCACAGGAACCTGACAATGGGGGTGAGACGGTATGATCAGGGTAATGATAGTCGACGACGAAAAATATGTGAGGATGGGTGTAAAGAGCGAGACCGACTGGGACCTTATCGGCTGTGAGGTGGTGGGTGAAGCCTCAAACGGCAAGGAAGCGTTGGAGATCGCTGAAACCGTTCGGCCAGATCTGGTGATATCGGATATCAGGATGCCCGGCATGGACGGGATCGAGATGACCGAAAAGCTGACGGAACGTTACCCGGGTATAAAGGTTATCTTTCTTTCTGCCTTCGATGAATTTGAGTATGCCAGAAAAGCCATAAGGCTGGGAGTCAGTGATTATCTCTTAAAGCCCTTTAAGGACGGCGAACTGGAGGCTTCCATACAGAGGCTTTTGCACCTTCATCCCAATACACCTGCTTCCGCCAGGGAGCTGGAAGAAAAACTCATACCCATAAAGAGACCTGAGGAAGTATCCAACCGTTACGTGCAGACTGCCCTTCAGTATATCGGGGACCATTACAACGATCCCGAGTTTTCGGTAGGCAGGCTGGCCGAATCCATGGGTGTCAGCGAAGGACACATAAGCAGGCTGTTCAAATCGGAGCTGGATGTGGGCATCAACAACTATCTGACCAGGTTCAGGATAAGAAAGGCCATGGACTATCTCAAGGATGTTCAGGTCAAGGTGTACGAAGTGGCGGAAAAGACCGGATATCAGGATATCGCGTACTTTTCCAATACCTTCAAAAAACTGGTGGGCAAGTCTCCTTCGGACTATCAGACCAAGGGCCTGGAATGAGATGTAAAAAATTTACAAAAAATATCAGTTTTGTCCTCTGCAAATTAAAAACTTGCACAAGTAAAATGTACTTATCAAGCAAACAATGCATCGATAAGTACATTTTTTTTATTACCCGCTGTCAAAATCGGTGCAAGTTTACAAAGGAGGATATAAAAATGAAAAAGAAACTGTTGGCAACACTTCTTACCTGTGCCCTTGCAGTGACCACCCTTGCAGGCTGTGGTGAGAAACCTGCTGCATCGGCCTCAAACGCAACTCCCAAGGCTGAGACCAAGACTTCGACCGAGAAAAAGGAAGAGGCTCCCAAGGAAGAACTCACAGGCATCGACCTCATCATCAGCCAGGCAGAAGCCATGACCATGGAGGAACTTGCTAAGAAAGCCATCGAAGAGTCTAACGGAAAGACTTTCTACGGTGTAGGTAACTCAAGCCGCGGTAAGTCTGCACTTCCCAAGTTTATCGATTACTTAAAGACTATTGATGCCAATTACAACATGGAATTCGAATGGCAGCAGCCCAAGAACAACAAGATCTTCGAGCAGCTTACATCCGACTCCCTTAAGAGCACCGGTACCTTTGCTATGACCCTTATCCAGGACGGTAACCAGATCCAGAGCAAGATGGTGGATACCGGTATCTTAAAGACCTTCGTTCCCAAGGAATGGGCAGAAGCAAACGGCACCACAGCCGATGCTTACGAAGGCTTCCTTCCTCTTCAGACCCTTAACAAGGTATTCATGTTCAACTGCACCGGCAGTGCAAAGTTCACAAACTGCTGGGATTTCATCTATGAAGGTTCTCATCCCCTTTTCATGGGCGTTGACTCCGAGATCGTAGGAAAGAACTTCCTTATGATGCTCACCGAAGACAAGTACGCAGGATGGCTTAAGGACGCTTACGACAAACTGGATGCTACAAAGAAAGCATACTTTGAGCCCACCATCCAGGCTATGCAGTCCGATGCGAAGGACCTTGGCCTTGGCGCAAACGGTGCTTATGCACTTGCATGGATCAAACTTTGGGTCAACAGCTACAACGAACAGACCGATGATGGCCCTATCTGCAACACCCTTGTAGATGCTTCCGCAACCGATCAGTCCGGACTTCTTGTATACAGTAAGCTTCGTTCCGTAGAAGAATCCGCAAGCGTTTCCGTTAACAACATCAAGGTTGCAGCTTATGAAGACGGCTATACCGGTATCGGCGGATACGGCTACTGCCACTATCTGTTCCTTACCAAGAACAGTCCTCTTCCCTGGACCGCATGTGCTTTCATCGCATACATGACCTGCACCGAAGACGGATTTGAAGCATGGGGCAAGGACATGGGCGGATATTCATCCAACCCTAACGTAGCTAAAGAAATTGAAGCCAAGTTCCAGCATTCACAGGGCGGCGGAGATCAGTTCCCCGCAAAGAACGACAGAGGATATGACTGGTGGACCGGCGAGGGCAAGGGCGAACTTGTACTTGAAGATCCCAAGTACTGCTCCGAAGTTTCCTTCACGGTAGGCAGCTGGATAGACGTTCTCGATCACTATAAGCCCGAATAAGGACTAGTACCCAAGGGGTGTCGCTTCCTTAAGTGGCACCCCTTATTATCACATTAAGGAGCATCGCATGCAGGCAATGAATAAACCGGACAAAAGTGCGATATTCAAAAACAAGGTCAAGACCTGGTTTTCACAGCCCCAGAACATAATACTTTTGCTCTTTGGGATTGTTCTTACCTTTAGCACGGTCGCACCGATTGTCGCAATTGTCAAAGACACGTTTCAGATCCATCCGGGTACCATCGATCAGCACCTGACCAAGCGTACCAGCGGCTATACAATAGTCAATTACACGGATCTGTTTACCAGCAGACTGGCAAAGACCAATCTCTGGACCCCTCTGGTAAATACCCTGTTCCTTTCTGTATTTACCTGTATCATATCCATTCTTTTCGGCGGATTGTTCGCATTCCTCGTTACAAGAACGGACATGAAGTTCAAAAAGTACTTAAGTTCGATCTTTATTTTCCCCTATATCATGCCCCAGTGGACACTGGCGGTCGTATGGCAGCACATGTTCTATTCCAACAAGATCACGGGAACCTCGGACGGGCTGCTGGCATCACTGTTCGGAATAAGAATGCCTTACTGGTGGTGTCAGGGACTTTTCCCAAGCGCCATGGTTTTAGGACTCCACTACGCGCCTTTTGCTTATATACTGATCGGCGGTATATTCAAGAACATGGACGCTAACCTGGAGGAGGCGGCTACCATACTTGATACTCCCAAGGCAAAGATTATGTTCAAGGTAACCCTTCCCATGATCAAGCCCGCCATTCTTTCCACCATCCTTCTGGTATTCGGAAGTGCAATGGGAAGTTACCCCGTTCCCCATTATTTGAATTTCACCACCCTTTCCACCAAGTATATTTCCATGAACAGTAAATATACGGGAGAAGCAAGTATACTTGCCATCATCATGATGATCTTCGGTGTGGTGATCCTGGGAATGAACCAGTTAAGCTTAAAGAGCCGTAAGAACTACACCACCGTTACCGGAAAATCCGGACAGCTTACGAAATTAAGGATCGGAAAGATCGGCAAATATCTTGTGGGTATAATCTTCATACTTGTCACTTTCTTTACAAGTATCTGGCCTATTTTGCTTTTTGCTCTGGAGACTTTCTTACCCAACCCCGGAGACTACAGCTTCCTCTATACCGGAAATTTTGCGCATCTTACCACAAAGTGGTGGGTGACCAACGAGAACATTACCGAAAACGGCATGTACGGCCAGTCCGGTATACTCTACAACAACACCATCTGGCATGCTTTCTTCGGAACATTGTTCCTTGCGGTATTGTGTGCTTTGATAGCGGGTACCATAGGAACCCTTATAGGATATGCGGTTTCAAAGAAAAGAAGGAACAAGTGGGCAAACTACGTAAACAACGTGGCATTTTTACCCTACCTTATGCCTTCCATCGCGGTTGGTGCAGCCTTCTTTATCCTGTTCTCCAATGAAAAGATCAATCTTTTCAATACCTATACACTGCTGATCATCGCGGGTGTTGTTAAGTACATTCCCTTCGCCTCAAGGAGCTCATTAAACTCCATGCTCCAGATAAGCGGAGAACTGGAAGAAGCGGCAATTATCCAGAATACTTCCTGGATCAAGCGCATGACGAAGATAATAATCCCCATACAGAAGTCATCCATCATAAGCGGATATCTGCTTCCCTTCATGACCTGTTTAAGAGAATTGTCACTGTTCCTGCTCCTTTGCACACAGGGTTTTATTCTCTCAACAACACTTGATTATTTCGATGAAATGGGATTGTACGCCTTCTCAAGCGCCATCAACCTGATACTCATAATCACGATCCTTGTATTCAATACACTTGTAAATAAACTGACCGGGGCCAGCCTCGACGACGGCATAGGAGGAAAGTAAGATGCCTGAGATTAAACTTGAAAACATAACCAAACGCTGGGGAAAGTTTTTCGGCGTGGACAATGTGAGCCTAGACATCCCCAACAATTCTTTCATAACACTTCTTGGACCCTCCGGATGCGGTAAGACCACGATCCTTCGTATGATCGCGGGCCTTGAGACTCCCACCGAGGGACGCATCACCATCGGCGATAAGGTGGTGTTTGATTCCAACGCAGGCATCAACGTGCCCGCCAACAAACGTAAAGTGGGATTTTTGTTCCAGAACTATGCTCTTTGGCCCAACATGACGGTTTACGAGAACATTTCCTTCGGTCTTAAGAACATCAACGAGGAAATGCCGGTGATGGATGTGGAAGCAAAGCGCACCGCTGACATGATAAGAGCCCTCGGCAACGGCGCCAAGGTTAAAGAGATCATCGAAGAGTGTCGGGACAAGAACGGAAAGCTGGATGAAAAGAAAGCGTACGTAAAGCTTATCGATAACTATACTCTTTCCATATACACCGCCAAGGAGCTCTTCGGACTTAAGCTTCATGAAGCGAAGGATCCCAATGTCAGAGCCAAGGAAAAACTTGCGGAGTATGAAGGAAAGTTATCCGCCATCAAAGCAAAGTACACCCAGGCCGGCAAAGATCTGAACGATAAGTTTGAAGTCCTTAAGGACGGCAAGCCCGTGATCGAAAAAAGAAAGCTTACAAAAGAGGAGATCGACTCCAAGGTCCGTGCCTGCTCCAGGATCGTAAAGATCGGAATGTTCATGGACAGATATCCCGCAGAACTTTCCGGCGGTCAGCAACAAAGAGTTGCCATCGCAAGGACCCTGGCTCCCGAACCTCAGGTGCTTTTTATGGATGAGCCTCTTTCAAATCTTGATGCGAAACTTCGCCTGGAAATGAGATATGAACTTCAGAGACTTCATGTGGAGACCGGAAGTACCTTTGTATACGTTACTCACGATCAGATGGAGGCCATGACCCTTGCTACCAGGATCTGCCTTGTGAACAACGGCGTCCTTCAGCAGTATGCGGCACCCCTGGAGGTCTATAACAGACCTGCCAACCTGTTTGTTGCCGACTTTGTGGGAAATCCTTCCATGAACTTTGTGGATGCCAAGGGAAAACTCCAGTCCGACGGCAGTGTAGCCATCGATATACTGGGCGGTATCAAGGGAAGATTCATACCTGCAGGATCCATAGACATTAACGAATGGAAAAAGCAAAGAGACGAAGATGCCGGGGCCAAAGCCGAAGCGGAAAAGAAGCGTCTGTCCGTTAAGGGGGCGGTAGAAAAGTCCAATAAGGACGAGATCTTTAAATATCACGTGCAGAAGGTGGAGGAAGAGGATGACAGTATAGCGGATGCTCCCGTTATAACCGAAGATGACTATGTCATCGGTATCCGTCCCGAAGCCATCGACATCGAAGCAGACGGTAAGATCGAGACCAAGATCTACGGTGCCATGCCCACAGGTATGGAATCCACCCTCAAGCTTCGTGTGGGTGAATTCCTTCTTACCGGTGTGGTATTCGGTTCGAGCATTTATAAGATCGATCAGGAAGAAAAGATCAGCATAAACGGCAATGATATCCTTCTTTTTGACAGAAAGTCGGGAAGGCTAATTACAGCCGGAAGGATAGAGATCTAAGTCATTCCGCCATAAGTTTCCTACGCAGCGGGTCCGTAAGGGTAAAGGCAATGCTTTTGCCCGAGGGACCCGTTGTTTTTACGTTGCTTTTTACATGGATACCGTAGGAATCGCACTTCACGTCGATCTTTATGAGAGGAAGGTCTGTGGTGTTTAAAGGAGACTTCCCGTCGTCATCTATATATTCAAAGTGTATGGTGCCTTCCTTAAGGGCGTATATCCTGAATTCAAGCCCGTCATCCACGGCATAGGGAATGATGCTTCCGGCTTTGACAAACCAGACAGGAAGTCCCTCGGCGGGGCAGGGTAAGGTAACCGTGCCGGTGAAGAGCTTATCGTTACAGTACCAACCGGTATCGGTTTCGGGAAGATCGACCGTCACTTCCGTTGCTCCCTCGTCAAATACGGGACAGGCAAGGATGCTGTTTCCGAAGTAGAAGCAGTCAGCCTCCCGGTCATAATCCGGGTGCTTTAAGAACACGGGGAAGATTATGGGGTCATAAGTGTTTACGGAGCGGAACATTTCGTTGTAGAGGTAGGGTATGAGCTGCTCCCTGAGATCGAAGAGTTCTTTTACATAAGGAATCAGGTCCTCATACATCCAGGGCATGGTGGGATCTTCGCCCACACCGTTCCAGGAATGGAGGGTGAATCTGGGGGTGAAGAGACCGTACTGGATCCAGCGGAGCAGCAGTTCTCTTCCCGGCTTGTGCCCGGCAAATCCGCCGATGTCCTGGCCGAAGTTGTAAAGCCCGGAAAGGGACATGGTCATGGCCATTTTGTGGTTGTATCTGAAATCCTCGAAGGAGGTATTGTTATCCCCTGTCCAGGTGGCGGCTATGCGGTTGAGACCGCCGATACCGCACCGGGAAACGGCAAAGGGTCGAACATCCTTATTTTGTGCTTCCAGACTTGCCATGGTCATAAGGAAGGAGAAAAGAGGCCTGATATCCGCGGCCTTTACGGGAGTGCCGAAGCCGCAGGCATAGACATCTTCGTCCAATACATCATATTCATTGTTGTCATTCCAGATATTTCTGTAGCCTAAATCCACCAGGTTGGTCTTTACGCACTTACGCCAGAAATCGTATGCACCGGGGTTTGTAAAGTCAAGGTAGCTTCCGAAACCTCCCCAGAAGGGGAAAATGGCTGTGGAACCGTCTTTGTACTTTAGAAACCAGCCGTTTGCGGCAATTTCATCGTATAAGGGATGGCTTATGAGAAAAGCGGGTTTGACATTGGGCAGGAACTCAACACCGTGCTCTATAAAGTAGACCGACAGGTCCGTGGGTGAGGGGATCCTGCTTTTGTCCCAGTGGAATACATATCGCTTGTCACCTATCATGGTATAGCCGCTGGAAAGATAGAATCCGCCCGGTTTAAACCCGTATTTTTCGCAGTTTTTTATAAAGCCCCGCAGCTGTGCATCCGCGTCGGGAGCATCGGTATAGGTCATGGTGCTTCCGCAGTATTTTAAACTCCAAAGGGGCGGGAAGAACATGGGACCGCACATCCTTGAAAAGCGGTTGACTATTTCGGGGACTGTTCCGAAGATTATGTAGTATACAAGGTTTTCCTCATTGAAGCGGGCGCCTTTGTAGGATTCATAGTAGTTATTGAGTTCTTTTCCGAAGGTCATCTCGCCGTTTGAATAGGTGTCGTAATAAATTCCGTAGGAGCCTGCGGAGTTTTCGCAGATATAGAAGGGCAGCTGCTTGTATAAAGGATCGGTGGATCTGGCATCAAAGCCCATGGCATCATTGGCGCCGATGACAAAGGACATACCGTTCTTGTTCACGTTGCCTGCTTTGTCTCCGAGACCGTAGATCTTTTCATCAGGTTCTCTCGTGATATAGTGGGTGCTGCCCCGTCCCAGCTCATGGGCAAAATTGTAGGAACAGTAATCCCTGTCCTTAAAGAGCAGGTTTCCTTTGCTGTCAAAAACACTGATCTTGAAGTTAAGGTATTCAAGCCTGAGGGTTCCGTAGGGGGTTTTGAAGTCTGTCTCACAGATTATCCCGCAAAGAGGATCCTTAGGGTCGTTCTTAACGCCCGGACCGAAATCATCGTCGCCGGTTACAGTGGGGATCACGGTCTTGAAGCCCGCGGTACTGAGTTTATCGCGACCGGTCCGTTCACACTTTCCGTCGGGAGAGACGGTATAAGTGGGAAATAAGGGCACTTCCTTTCTTACAAATGCAACACGGATCGCTCCTTCGAAAAAGTCAAGCCTTGCCTCAATGCTCCCGGTCTCCTCGCTTTCAAGGAAATAGACTCTGTAGGAATCGCCTTTTTCTTTTAACTTAAACTGATGATGAAATTTATTCATGTGGGGTCTCCTTTGGTAAGCATGTTGAAGGTGAGTTTAAGGTAATTGGGACGTCCCATCCTTATGGCTTTTCTGCTTATGCAAAGAGCCTTGCCGGGGGTAACGGTCCAGTGGGGAAGTCCTAAAGCATTGGGATCTCCGGTCTTTGCAAAGGCGGTAATGAAGCCAGCCATGACCGATGCGATCTCTTCGTCGGTCTCATCGTAAGGACGATGACTCAAAGAGAGGGTCTCAAAAACATATCTAAGATCCGATGAGTGAAAAGCGCCGTTTTTGTCTTTGCCCGGAGCATCTACATCAAAATAGTAAACATATCCCTTATTGTCTTTGGCAAATTTA
>JAEEGT010000031.1 GCA_016280465.1 Lachnospiraceae bacterium
CGAACCATCTTACGGATAAGAGGGCATGCACGATACTTGGAATCGCCGGTCTCTTTGTAAAGAACATCCATGATGGCAAGGCAGATATCAAGGCCGATGAAATCACCAAGTTCAAGGGGTCCCATGGGATGATTTGCACCAAGCTTCATGGCATTGTCGATACCTTCGATATCGGAAACACCTTCCATCTTGATGAATGCTGCTTCGTTGATCATAGGGATGAGGATACGGTTTACAACAAAGCCTGCTGCTTCGTTGACCTGAACTGCGGTCTTGCCGATCTCAGCGGAGATCTTCTTGATGCAGTCAACGGTCTCAGCGGGAGTATTAACACCTGCAATGACCTCAACAAGTTTCATACGATCTGCGGGATTGAAGAAATGCATACCTACAACGGGTCTCTTTACACCGTTACCGATCTCGGTAATGGACAAAGAAGAAGTGTTGGAAGCAAATACACAGGATTCCTTGCAGATAGCGTCAAGCTCCTTGAAGGTTGTCTGCTTAACTTCCATATTCTCGAATGCTGCTTCTACGATAAGATCGCAGTCTGCACAAAGATTCTCCTTAAGACCGGGAGTGATCTTTGCGGTGATGGCATCAACCTGCTCCTGAGTCATTTTTCCTTTCTCAACGAGCTTAGCGTAGCCCTTTACGATTTTGTCTTTTCCGCCTTCAGCCCACTCCTGCTTGATATCGCAGAGAGCAACTTCATAGCCTTCGGTCTGAGCGAATGCCTTGGCAATGCCCTGGCCCATTGTGCCGGCACCAATAACGCCTACTTTCATATTATATTCCTCCTATATTTTAAATAATTGTTTACTAACGGTTTTTGAAGGGAACCACCTTTAATTTCTTTTCTTTGTCCTTCTCAAGGAAGTTGCCCATGCCGGCCTTCTGATCTTCTGTTTCGAAGCAGTCACCGAAAAGCTTCTCCTCGATAACAAGAGCTTCGTCCATATTAACCTGAAGTCCGTCGTTGATTGCTTTCTTGCAGTTGCGGACAGCGATGGGTGCATTGGCAGCTATGGTCTGTGCCATCTTCTCTGCTGTAGCAAGAAGGTTTTCCTGAGCGGTCTTTACTACGTTGCCGGCCTCATCAAGTTCGGCGGAAACCACCTGATTTACAAGACCGATCCTGTATGCTTCGGGTGCCTTGATGTTACGTGCGGTGTAGATAAGCTGCTTTGCCATGCCTGCGCCTACAAGACGGGCAAGTCTCTGGGTGCCGCCGAAACCGGGGGTGATGCCGAGACCTACTTCGGGCTGACCGAATACGGCATTGTCGGAGCAAAGTCTGATGTCACAGCTCATAGAGATCTCACATCCGCCGCCGAGAGCGAATCCGTTGACTGCTGCAATGACGGGAATGGGGAAGGTCTCGATCATGCGGAACACATCGTTACCCTTCTTGCCGAAGGCTTCGCCTTCCTTCTTGGTAAGGGTGCTCATCTCTCCGATATCGGCACCTGCAACGAAGGATTTTTCACCTGCGCCGGTAAGTACCAGTGCTCTTACCTCATCAAGGTTAACTGCCTTAAATGTTGCTTCAAGGTCCTCAAGAACCTGAGAATTAAGCGCATTGAGCGCTTCGGGGCGGTTAATGGTGATGACACCTACAGCGCCCTTCTGTTCGTATAAAACGAATCCCATATCTATTCTCCTTACATATAATGAAAAGTATGCCTATAAGCGCACCAAAATCCGGAGCCAGAAAACCCCGGATATGGTGAATCTTTACATTTAATTAGTCACGTTCAACGATGGTCGCACATCCCATGCCGCCGCCGATGCAAAGAGTAGCAAGACCCTTCTTTGCATCCTTCTTTACCATTTCGTGAAGAAGGGTAACAAGGATACGTGCGCCCGAAGCTCCTACGGGATGTCCGAGAGCGATGGCACCGCCGTTGGGGTTAAGCTGCTTGTCAACATCGATTCCAAGATCCTTGCCTACTGCAACGGACTGAGCCGCAAATGCTTCGTTGGCTTCGATGATATCGAAATCTTCGATCTTGTAACCGCACTTAGCCATAGCCTTTCTGGTGGCTGCTACAGGTCCGATTCCCATGATGGTGGGATCAACGCCTGCAAGAGCGCCTGCTACGAAGGTAGCCATGGGCTTTACGCCGAGTTCTTTAGCCTTCTCCTCAGACATAACAACGATGGCTGCTGCACCGTCGTTGATTCCGGAAGCGTTACCTGCGGTAACAACTCCGTCGGGATTGAGGGGTTTAAGCTTTGCAAGACCTTCGATGGTGGAACCCTGTCTGGGGCCTTCATCTGTATCGAAAATGATTGTTTCTTTTTTCTTCTTGATTTCAACAGGAACGATCTCGTCCTTGAAAGAGCCGTTCTCGATGGCTGCACAAGCCTTTAACTGGCTCTTGAGTGCGAACTCATCGAGTTCTTCTCTGGTCAGATTCCACTGCTTTGCAACATTGTCTGCAGTAGTGATCATGTGATAATCATTGAATGCATCCCAAAGAGCATCCTTAACCATGGTATCAACGAGAGCGCCCTGGCTCTGGCTGGGCCATACCATTCTGTATCCGTAACGACCCTGGGGGATAGCGAAG
>JAEEGT010000032.1 GCA_016280465.1 Lachnospiraceae bacterium
ACTGTATTGTAGGTATCGATGTTTCCGAGTATCTGAATTCCGGCAGGAACAACGACCTTCGGGGATTTTTAAGGCGTCTGGATTACTATCGCAAATACTATATCTTTGCTTTCAGGATCCCCTTTCTTGAGCAACGTGTCATGGATGAGATCGAAGATCTGTTTAAGGATCTGTTTCTTCTTAAGACTGTAAAGATCCCGCCCCTTAACGAGACGGTGGTAATAGAGACCATATGGGATGTGATGAATGCCACAGGCTATTATCCCCAGCCGGAGCTTATCGATCTGTTCCTTGAAAAGATACACAGGGAGAAGTCCGACGGCCGGTTTTACGGCTTTAAGACCGCTACAAAGATCGGCAGAGAGGCTGTCCTTGAAAAACTCATGTCGGAAGACAGTAAGATCGCTCAAGGGGTCAGCGAGAATCTTTACGAGATCGTGTCTGAGGATATCATGTCCTTAAATGACGGGAAAAAGAACGAAAAGACCGGTTATGATGCATTAAATGAGCTCATAGGCATGGAAAATATTACTGAGCGTGTGAAGGAGATCGTGGCTCAGGTCAAGATATCCATGGCCAATGAAAAACTGGAAAGACCAAGCATTCACATGCGTTTTACCGGTGCACCCGGCACAGGTAAGACCACTGTTGCACGCATCCTCGGTCAGATCATGAAAGAAGAGGGAATCCTTCGAAAGGGCGGATTCTTTGAATATACCGGCAGGGATCTTGTGGCAGAGTATGTGGGCCAGACCGCGGTAAAGACAGCCACCATCTGCAGGGATGCCTACGGTTCCGTGCTTTTTATCGACGAAGCTTATTCACTGTTCCAGGGAGAAAAGAACGATAACGACTACGGAAGAGAGGCCATAGCCACTCTGGTGGCCGAAATGGAGAACCACAGGGATGACATGCTGGTGATAATGGCAGGTTATACCGATGACATGGAGAATCTCATGAAGGCAAACTCAGGCCTTCGAAGCCGCATGCCATATATAATGGATTTCCCCAATTACACCAAGGAACAGCTTTTTGAGATCTTTATGTCCATGGTAAAAAAGCACTTTGAATTCGAGCCGGAACTTGAGACGGTTTCCAAAGCATTCTTTGAGGATCTGAGCAAGAACTATATGGAATCCAAGGAATTTGCCAATGCAAGATTTGTGAGAAACCTTTACGAACGTACCTGGAGCAAGGCCGCACTTCGCACAAGCCTTGCAGGGAAGACAGACATTATCCTTACCGCCGAAGTCTTTAAGCTGGCTTCGGGAGAAAAGGAATTCTCCGAGAAGATCGAGTCAAAGAACAGGATAGGTTTTTGATCCAAAAGGAATATCATTTTCCGCTTATAAGCGACCTTACGGCCTCCACTCTTGTGGAGGTCTTTGTTTTCTTTAAGATATTTGTTACATGAAAACGAACGGTGCTTTGGGAAATAAAGCACTTTTCGGCAATCTCTGAATCGGAAAGCCCCGCTGCCATAAAAGAAAGGACCTCGCTCTCACGGTGTGTGAGCCCGTGCTTTGAGGAGAATGCCGCCAGCTTTTCTTCGGATCCTTCGGGGCCGGAAGAAAGCTCGCTTAAGTACCGTTTGTTCTGATCGATGAGGAACAGGATAAGAAGGGGCACAAAGCAAAGGGCCGTGATCACGATCTGTGCGAGGACGGGAGGGTTAATGAGCATCAGGGCAACGGACAGTACCGCCTCAGTCAGCCTTGAGACAAAAAGACCCATGGGTGCCAGAGGAAGGAGACGCCGGTTCTTGGCTCCAGGCTCTGCGAATATGTACACGTAATAGACCGAGATAAAGCCGCGGAAGGTATAGCTTAAAGCAAGAGCCACCGTATTGTTGACGCCCTCGCCGATGAGAGCCATGGCTATTAGGGGATAGGTAAGACTTGCCACCACGCAGATCTCTCCGATAAGGCGTTTCTTATCCATCAGGAAGCCTGCCAGCATAAGCCCTATGGCATAGGCCGCCCTAATGAGATTCCAGTCAACGTCTTTGGCTGCGGGAAGTGAATAGTAAAGGCCTGATCCCATGACGGAAATGACCATCATTATGGCTACGATCGGGGCCAGGTATCTGATATATGCAGGATTTCCGGAAGAGTTCTCCTCCGATACTGCGGAGATATCCTCACCCGCAAAACAGAGAAGACCGGAAAGCACGGCAAGAATGGCATAAACAATGGTTATTTCTTTGGAAGCAAGAAAATCTCCGTTACCAAAGAGGGAAAAAGCATAGGTTCCCACACTGCCGAAGGCGTAGGCCGCACCGTAGGAAAGTCCCAGGTGCTTTATGTCGGCGCCATAAGTCAGGGCGGAAAGATAGTAGCCTGAGTAAAGTCCTATGTGAAGCTGAAAGATATATCCGGAGATCAGAATAACGACGGCACTGTCAACAAGCTGGCACAGAGCCATGAAAACAAGACCTGTGGCAAGGAGACAGAGGAACAGTTTCTTTTTCCCGAATATATTCGGAAACTTCCATAAACCGAGAGAGAAGATAAGGATCCCCAGGGCCTGTAAAAGATAATTCCATCCGGAGGTGATGATATCCAGAGTGACATCGTCGTAGTAATCCATAAGACGATAGAACTGTGACATATAGGCTGAGCCTGCATACAGGAAACACACTCCCACAAGCAGTGGTGCGATAAGGGATCTTTTCTTCATACCGGGCAGATTATCTCCTTTGGACGAATATAACTTAATTATATTTGCCCTCATGTGTTTTTCAAGAAAAACTCCCTCAAGAAACGCCGTTTTAACGAAAAAACTGTCAAAAAACAAACAACACCTTTAAGTTCGTTAATCGTAAAATATAATAGATTTATTATACCCTTTCGGAGGTTTGACAATGCGTAGACTGACAGCTTTTACCCTGACGGCGGTACTTATACTGTCCCTAATGGGATGCGGAGACAAAAAGAAGGAGCCTCCTGTTTCACAGACGTCTGTGACGGGATCTGCTTCGGTTTCTTTAAAGGAACCGGGAGAGAACAAAAATACGACAGATGTGTCAACAAACTCTGCCGGAGACAATGAGGAAAAAGAAAAGCCTGCTTTAAGTCCCTGGTCTGATAAGGTTTTTACCAAGGAAGAAGTGCAGGCGAAGATCGACGGAGGACTCAGTGATAACTGGGAGAACTATCAGTTGAATGCCGTCTTGCAGAACCTCTACGGACTTCCCGAAAATGTCCTTTCTTCCATGGAGAATGCCTTCGGAGCATATAAATGGGAGAGTTATGAGGGTATCTTCATTAACAGCTGGAAAGATTATTTTGATGATCACAGCGAGAGAGACACCGCAGTGAATAAGCTTCATGCGGTGCTGGATCTTTACGGCATTACTCCCGATACGGCCTTTCCCGCACTGTCGCAGGAGGAATTGGAAAGAAGGGTTGCCGACAATCCAAAGATCGATATGTCCCAGTATGCGACTTACGAGGACGGTGACGCGTTCTTTTCATATTTTTCTTATTACGGCTGCGAGGTCCTGGCCCAGAATGATTATGTGAAGATCGAGGGCGTTCGCGATATCACGGTAGACCCTTATGAACTCATCAACCGGGTAGCGAAGATCACCAATATTTCGGACGGC
>JAEEGT010000033.1 GCA_016280465.1 Lachnospiraceae bacterium
AATCCGTAAGTTTAAGATCAACCCAGGAAAGTCTGGTCTCCTGGCCAACCATGGGAAATAACGGGTTGGTTGCAAGTATTACTTTCTCAGCCTTGCTGCGGGCTGCTTTAATGGCCTCAACCGCCAAAGGAGTATCCTGTGTAAAGCGCTTGGCTGCCTTAAATTCATTGCCGTAGAAATCGGTACAGTCGCCGTCTACTTCCGCAGCACCCTTTCCTGTAAGAGCCTCGAAGGTCTCCCAGAAAGCCTCCTTGTTGTATCGGCTTCCGTCATTCTTTACCATGGCACCGGTTCCGGCCCAAATGGCGCTCACCAGTTTTTCCTGACCTATGTTGTATTTCTCAAGTTTCTTACCAAGATCCTGAAAATACCCGTCGGTGAAGACTTTCATGTCCATGGGCACAAGCGTCCCATCCATATCAAATAAAATTGCTTTGTATTTCATCCGTTAACCCCTTTACCTGTTGTTTCCGGAAGCGGAGTTGTTCCCCGAAGCAGAGCCCTGCTTTTTGGCCTGCTCGTTAAGGTAATCCACCACCTTCTTGAATTCGCGGTAGTACTCCGCATTGTCATCCCACTCGATATCCTGCCAGGAGGCTTCCTTGATGCCGCCTCCGCCCTTGATATCGTCGATAAGATCTCCCGCCTTGTCTCCCACAAATTCCTTGAGATACTGTTCTGCTTTGTCCCAGAAATCACTGCCCTTGATCTTTGCGATCTTGGCCTCGATATCCTGGTATTCCACAGATATGCTGACAGCTGAAGGATCTTCATTAAGAGCACCCTTACCGGCTTTGATGGAATAAAGCAGGATAATGCCCGAAGCAAGGGCACAGACTCCCGCGATACAATACATTATTTTTCTTACACCTCTGCCGATCTTACTCATTAATGTTCTTCCCGATTGTTATTTTCTGTTTGTATAAGCATTGGCAATGCTCTCGTCGTTCCAGTTATAGGTGGATCTGTTGATCACACCGAAACGCTCGCCCTGACCTCTGAAGATACCGTTGTCCCATACGGCACACTTGATGCCGGCCTCGTCCATGATGCCGAAATAATCGTTGATCCATTTAACGATCTCTTCGGAGTTTTCCTTGTAAACGGCACCGGTCTCAGTGATGATCACCGGAATTCCCTTGTCTAAAAAGTACTTCTTAAGAAGCTTGACGATATTGGAGATATCGCTCTTGTGAGTTCCGTTCCAGTTGGAGTAAGAGCCCTGTGCCTCGTAAGTAAAGAAGTAAGGTGTGTACATATGGACCGCAACTGCGATGTTGGGGTCAGAAGGAATGGCAAGATCCTTTAAGGCCTGGTCTTCCGCACAGTGTCCGTAGGTGCAGATGATAAGGCATCTTTCTTCGTTGTTACCGCCTGTTGCCCTGACTGCATCGATAAAGGTCTGATTGAGCTCATTTACAAGCTTTCTTTCATCGGGGGTACCGCCGTTCCATTCTCTTGCGGAACCTTTGAGTCTGGGCTCATTAAGGCCTTCAAAGATCAGCTTTTCATTGTAGTCCTTAAAGGTTTCGGCGATCTGGGTCCAAAGTGCCGAAAGCTCGGCGTTAAGAGCTGCTGAATCCTCAGGCTTGGTCTTGAGCCAGAAATCCGTCTCGTGATGGGTGTCAAGTATGATGTAAAGATCCAGATCCACCGCATAGTCAACGATCTCTTTGACCCTGTTGAGCCACTCTTCGTTGATCTTATAATCGGGAGCGGGCCCTAAGTGCTCTGCCCAGGTCACGGGGATCCTGACGGTATTAAAGCCCTGATCCTTCACTGCTTTAAAAAGTTCGGGAGTAACCTTGGGATTGCCCCAGTAGGTTTCGCTCCTTAAACTGTTGCCTGCTCCGTGAGCATCCAGGGTGTTGCCCAGGTTCCAGCCTATGGTCATGCCCGAAAAAAGATCGAATACTTTTTGTCTGTCCACTTTGATCTCCTCATTGTTTTCATTGTCTTCAGCCGATGTGCTTACCTCAGTCGACGCCGAACTCTCTGTCGACGTTTTTTCCTCCTTGGAAGTACTGCTTACGGAAGTCTCCTTCTTGGAAACACTTGAAACGGTGGTCTTGGAAGAAGAAACCTCTGTGGTCACCGTTCCCTCCTTGCCGCACCCGGCAAGGACTGCCACAGCAAGTACCGCTGCAGCAAGAATTAAGTTTTTCTTTCTCATGATATCCTCTCTGTTACTGATTATTTCCGGAAACATCAGGCGGAGTGATACCCGCCATGGCATAAACCTCGGCGGGGGATTTGCCCCTGAGTTTCACTTTATATATTCTTTTTAACGATGCGTTGACGCGGTCGATGGAAACAACACCGCTCTTTATTGCGTCACTCACACCGTTGTAAGCCTCTTCAAAATTTTCGGGAAGCATCACCATATCGGCACCGGCCTTAAGGGAGGTGATGACGGTTTCCGCCGAGTCGTAATACTCGGAAATGGCAGCCTTGTTAAGGGCATCGGTGATGATGATAAGATCGTCGTAACCGTACTCCATGCGAAGTATATCCGTTAAGAGATTCTTAGATCTGGAGCACTGCTCCGCATCACTGGTAACATTGGGTGCAAAGATATGGCTCACAAGAAGCATGTCTGCTCCGGCATCGATACCTGCGGCAAAGCTCTTGAATTCACACTCTTTCATCTCCTCAAGGGTCCTTTGGGTGGTAACAAGGCCCTGGGAAGTATCCCCCGTGACACCGCCCTCACCCGGGAAGAACTTTAATGCAGCCGTAATGCCGTTATCCTTAAGGGCTCTTACGGAAAGAGCGGTCATCTGTCCCACGACTGCGGGATCCGAACCAAAGGTCCTGTCTGCGGCAGGTGCGTTTTCGGGGTCTGTGAGCACATCCGCCGAAAGTCCGAAATTCAGGTTGATGCCGTACTCCTTAAGGTACATGGCCAGCCTGTTTTCCTCTGTGTAGGCACGCTCGGGATCCGCGGTCTTTCCGGTCTCACCCTGGGATACGGTCTCCGTCAGTTTGAATTTGCCTGCCATCACGCCGTGTCCCGTTTCCTCGTCAACAGCAAGGAAAATGGGATATCTTGACATCTCAGCGGTTTTTGAGAGCATTGTCTTAAACTGCTCGGAGTCCACCATGTTCTTATCAGAATAGATAATTCCGCCAACTGCATATTTATCAAGAGCAGCCTTGGTGCCCTCACCGGCACGCACTGCAGTATCGACTCCCGTGATCTGCTCGGGGCTTACGATAAAGAGACCCGCGACCCTGTCATCCACAGGCATGGCCTGAATATAGGCTTCAACCGCCGCATCAAAAAGCTCCTGCTCCGTAGGCTCATGAGTCTCCGGTTCCGCCGGCTCCACCACGATATCCTGCTCATCGTTGGTAAGATCCTCAACGATATCGGGCTTTTCGGGCTCTGCGGAAACACTTGCGGAAACTGTTGTCTGCGTGGGCGCACTGCCGGCAAACATGGTCTTAAGATCCACATGGGGGAGTTTAAGAGAACCGCCAAGTGCTTTGACCAAAAAGAAACCGCCCACAAAAAGAAAGGCGATCATCCCGATAAAGCTTATCCAGGCAATGATCCGGTTTCTTTTGTGAAGCTTTCTTCTGCGCTCCCTGGCCAGATCGGCCTCGGAAAGCATTCTGTCCATATCATGATAATATTTATTGTCGTCCATCGGTTTGCGAAGATATTAAATCTTATACCCTTTCAAATGTACACAATCACTCAAAGTATAATAATACACTAAATTACTCAAAAAAGCCACCCTTAGAGAATCTAAACAACAAAAGCAGAGAGGACACCGTTCCAAATTACCGGTGCCCCCTCAGATAACTATCTCGTCCAATGGACTTTACCTCCAAATCTCCATGAATCTTTCCATTTCTTATTTTGTACGCGTGTACCGAACGTCTGTGTTCTCACCGTTCCATTACTATGTACTCGATCTCACGGTCTCTAAGATATCTATATTCTGTTGTACGATTATCTTAATTAACCTCCTGTTCTTTTCTATGGTCTTACTATACTACAGGGTTTTTCATTTGTCAATACATCTTTATAAATTCTTAATAATTATTTTGAATTCAGTCTAATTGCTTGTTAATTGTGTGAATATTATCTACTTTTTGTGTTATTCGAACACAATATAATCTTCTGAAAACTGCGAAATATATTGTGTATAACTCGCTTTTCGAATTGCAGTCGTGTAAACATGCTTCCGACGCAAACGCAACCCACTCCGCGGACCTAACTTTTACTCCGACTAGGTGTCCTCAGCATTCGCAGGACCGTTCGCTCTTACTTCGGACACCAAGTCTTCGTACAAAGTGGATTTCCGCTGCGTTCCATGTTGCCATTGTTTGCTTTCGAAACATAGTAATGTGCACGCTCTTATTCTGCATTAAAGTAAGTCGCGATATAAAACTTTTTCGCAGGGATTTCCTGAGCGTCGGCGCTGGGCGAGGTTCTTTCGAGCCAAAGCGAGCAGGCGACGCCTGCGGTCCGCTACTGCGAAGGTCTAAGCGCGAGCGGTCCCGAGAAAAAGGTTTTATGATCGCGACGTGCTGTAGTGGAAAAGTCGTATATTACATAGTTTTCGGAAGATTATATTGTGTTCGAATAACACAAAAAGTAGATAATATTCACACAATTAACCGTTGATTAGACTGAATTCAAAATAATTATTAAGAATTTATAAAGATGTATTGACAAATGAAGAACCCTGTAGTATAGTAAGACCATAGAAAAGAACAGGAGGTTAATTAAGCTAATCGTACAACAGAATATAGATATCTTAGAGACCGTGAGATCGAGTACATAGTAATGGAACGGTGAGAACACAGACGTTCGGTACACGCGTA
>JAEEGT010000034.1 GCA_016280465.1 Lachnospiraceae bacterium
CAGTCCGTCAAGGTAAGATATCTTTTCGATCTCATAGGGGATCTCGGGAAGTTCCTTGTCTTCAAGAACGGTCTTCTTGATGGCGGTTTTCTTTTCCTCGCTGAATCTGTAGTCTCTCTCCGCAAGAGCCATGGCTCCGTACTCTTCCTTGATACCTGCCATGATCTCCGAAAGTTTCTTGCCGGTAAGGGCAAGCATCTCGATAATGAGAGCTGCAGCGTAGATACCGTCCTTGCCCCTGATGTGACCCTTTACAGCCATACCGCCGGAGGATTCTCCGCCTATTAGGGCATCGGTCTGGTTCATCTTGGCGGAAATGTGCTTAAAGCCTACGGGAACCTCATGGCACTTAAAGCCGAAGCTTTCCGCGATCCTATCAAGAAGATGGGTGGTGCAGATATTTCTTACGCAGTCTCCCTTGTAGCCCTTGAACTTTACAAGATAGTAGTAAAGCAACGCCAGGATGTCGTTGGGATGCAGGAAGTTACCCTTGTCATCGATTATTCCGATACGGTCCGCATCACCGTCGGTGGCGATACCGATATCAAAATTGTAGTTAAGGACGTGTGCCGTAAGGTCTCTTAAGGTCGAGGCATTGGGTGCGGGAAGCTTTCCTCCGAAGAGGGTGTCGTGGCGGTCGTGGATTATCTCCACATCGCATCTCATGGTAAGAAGGATGGTCTTAAGGCTTGTCTCACTCACTCCGTACATGGGATCGAGCGCAACCTTTAAGTTTGCTTTTCTGATCTTGTCCACGTCCACGGATTCAAGCACCGCGTCGATATAATCGTTTAAGGGATATATCTCGTGAATGAGACCTGCCGCTTTGCCTTCCTCGTAGTCCATGGCTTCCACGGGGATATCCGTAACATTGTTGATATATTCCTCGATATCCGCCGTCTGTTCTTCGTCCGCATCCCGGCCGCCGTAGGTAAAGATCTTGATACCGTTGTAAATGGCGGGATTGTGGCTTGCAGTGACCATCATGCCGTAGTGGAGTTCATGGGTCTGCACGTAGAACATGATGAGGGGTGTAGGTGCTGCCTTGTTCACAAGGAAGGCTTCTATGCCTTCTTTTGCAAACACACAGGCTGCCCACTGCATGGTCTCCTTGGAAAGGAAACGCTTGTCGTAGCCTATTACGATACCTTCCCCTGCCACGCCTTCGCTCTTCATCTTGTCGCACATGGCTTTGGCAAGGATCTGTATGTTTTCTTTTGTAAATTCATCTCCGATGACGGCTCTCCAGCCGCCGGTTCCAAATTTGATCATCTTACGCGCCTTTCTACATCACTACGGTCACCTTGTGAACCGAGCCTTTTTCAAATACGGGGATCTTATCTGCTTTTTCGCCGTCAACGAAGATCTCCTTAACGCCCTTCATGTTGCCATCCGGATTCTTGACCGTGATATCGTAGGTGGCTCCCCGGAAGACTCTTGATACGGAGAAGCCTTTCCACTCTGCGGGGATACAGGGATCCACGGTAAGGGAGTCAAAGCCCGGCTTGATTCCCAGGATATGATAGGTGGCGGTGAAATAGGACCATCCGCCGGAGCCTGTCATGAAGGGGTGTCTTGCACGACCGAAGGCCTTGTGATCCTTGCCCGCTATGAACTGGCAGTAGGAATAGGGCTCGCTCTCTCTTATCTCGATCATGTCGTTCTGGTAATAAGGACAAAGAGCGTTGTAGAACTTCATGGCTATATCGCCGCGCCCCAGTGTGCAGGCTGCTGCCTGAGCCCAGGGATTGGGGTGGGAGAACACGGCACCGTTTTCTTTGAGTCCCGGATAAACCCTTGTGACAAAGCCGATCTCAGGATCAGGCTTGGTATAGGAAGGGGTGTTAAGTAACAGTCCGTAGGGTGTGAACAGATATTTATCGATGGAATCAAGGGCCTTCTCCGCCTTGTCTTTGTCTGCAGCTCCCGAAAGGATGGCCCAGGCGTTGGATTCAAGATGTACCTTGCCCTCTTCATCCTCCCTGCATCCGATCTTGCGGCCGGATTTGGTGATGCCTCTTATGAACCACTCGCCGTCCCAGCAGATATCGTTGGTAACCTTCTTTACCTGCTCTGCGATCTTTTCGTACTTTTCAACGTCTCCGGTCCTGCCAAGCTTCTCTGCAAGCTCGATAAAGCTTTCAAGAGCCGCATAGTGAAGGAAGGTGACCAGGGTGCTTTCTCCGCCGCCAAGATTCAGGCAGTCGTTCCAGTCAGCTCGCAGTCCCTTGCAGATACCGGTGTTTCCCACCTGCTCTGCGGAAAAATCAAGTATCCTCTTTAAGTGATCGTAAACGGATTCTTTGAAATTGCTGCCCTCCACGAATGTGTCGGCGTAGGTTATCATTTCATCGGCAAAAGAAAGATCTCCGGTTTCCTTGATGTAAACCACTACCGAGGGGATGAGCCACAGGCAGTCATCGGAGCAGGCATCGTCAAGAGAGTGAATTATGCTCTTGTCAGCCTTGGGTACCACTGTGGGAGAATCGAAATCCGAAGGTTTGCCGGCCTCTTCGAACCACTCGGGCTGGAAAAGATGGAGGCCGTAACCCTTGGTGGTAAGTCCCTTTAACAGCTGCACTATCCTCTCCCTGCACTTGTCGGGATTTGAATGTACCACCGTCATGGAATCCTGGGCCGTGTCTCTGTATCCGAGACCCACTCTTCCGCCAACTTCGATAAAGGAGGCAAATCTTGAGAACATTACATTGATCTCGGACTGGTAAAGAGTCCAGGTATTTATAAGGGAATTCATGCCGGGGTTTGGAGTATCTATGACCATGGCATCGCATTTCTTTTTCCAGTAGGCCTTGAGATCCTCGTAAGCCGCATCCACATTGGCAAAGTCGGAAAACTTCTTGCGAACGGGATAAGCCGCCTTTCTGTTACCCTCACCCAGCATAAAGATGAAACGGACCTCTTCGCCGGGATCTAAGGTGAATCTTTTCATAAGGCTTCCGCAGTGGCTCATGCCCTTTTCTTCGGAATTGAAGCACTCACCCCGCTCAACGGCCGCGGGATTGGTCTCCGTGTTGTAAAGGCCCAGGAACTTGTCTCTTACACAGTCATAACCGTCGGGATCGAAGTTTGAAGTAAAGAACTGATAGCCGTCCTCTTCGTAGAAAAGATCCTCCTCGATGATGCCGTCCTTGTAGGAACCCCCTGCGCAGTAAAGACTCATCTGGAAATTGATGTTGTCGATCATTACATGG
>JAEEGT010000035.1 GCA_016280465.1 Lachnospiraceae bacterium
CCGTGATATCGCATCCATGGGTATCTATCCTGCAGTAGATCCTCTTGATTCCACCTCACGTATCCTTACACCCGAGGTTGTGGGACAGGAGCACTACGAAGTTGCCCGTGGTGTTCAGAAGGTTCTCCAGAGATACAAGGAACTTCAGGATATCATCGCCATCATGGGTATGGACGAACTTTCCGAAGAAGACAAGATGACCGTTAACAGAGCCAGAAAGGTTCAGCGTTTCCTGTCTCAGTCCTTCTCCGTAGCAGAGCAGTTTACCGGACTTCCCGGCAAGTACGTTCCTCTTAAGGAAACCATTCGCGGATTCAAGATGATCCTCAACGGCGAATGCGACGACATCCCCGAGAGTGCGTTCCTGCTGGTAGGTACCATTGACGACGTATTTGAGAAAGCAAAGAACTCTAACCAGTAAAGGAGGCCGTTTATGAAGACCTTTTCATTGCGAATAGGTACGCCGGACGGTCTGATGTACGAGGGTGAAGTGGAAAGAGTCAAGGCCCGCAGCATAACCGGAGATCTGGCGATACTGGCAGATCACTGCAATTACTGTACCGCCCTCGGTATGGGAGAAGCATGTGTGGTAATGCCCGACGGAACCCGCAGGACAGCAGCCTGTATCGGCGGTATGCTTACCATGATGAACGGCGAGTGTCATCTTCTTGCGACCACCTGGGAGTGGAAGGAGGACATCGATCTTGAGCGTGCCAAGGCTGCCAAAGCCAAAGCAGAAGAAATGCTTGCCAACAAGGATCTTAGCGAGCGCGATTTCAAGATCGCCGAGGCCAAGCTTCACAGAGCGCTGGTCAGACTGAGCGTAAAAGAATGATTTTAAGCGGCTCCCGGCTTGGGAGCCGTTTTTTCAGTTTTATTGGATTACGGAGGGATTATGGAAGAATTTATCAATTATATTACGGAAAAAGGCACGGATGTGGGTTTAAAGCTCATTTTGGGCTTCGTTATCCTTATCCTTGGTCTTAAGATAAGCAAATTCATAGTTAAGCGGATAGGAAAGGGCAAAGCCTTTTCCAGACTTGACAAGGGCGCTCAGAGTTTTATAAAGAGCTTTATAAGGATCGCTCTTTATGTGGCGGTCATTTCAAGTACCGCCATGGTCTGGGGCATTCCATCCACCACTTTTGTAACGCTCCTTACTTCCGCAGGTGTGGCCATCGGTCTTGCCTTACAGGGCGCTTTGAGTAACTTTGCGGGAGGACTTCTTATCCTGCTTTTTCATCCCTTCAGAGTGGGGGATTTCATTGAAAGCGGCGCTATCATGGGTACGGTAACGGACATTACCGTGATCTACACCAAATTGCTGACTCCAGACAACAAGGTGGTCACAATTCCCAACGGGACCCTTACCAACGCCAATGTCATTGATTATTCCGTGATGCCCAACCGCAGACTTGATATCACTGTGGGCGCGGCCTACGGATGTGATATCGACAAGGTCAAGAAGGTCCTTTTGGAAGTGGCGGAGGGCCATGAGCTCATCCTGAAAGATCCCGCTCCCTTTGTTGCAGTTTCAAAGCACAATGAGAGCAGCGTGGATTATCTTTTCAGAGTGTGGTGTAAAAAGGACGATTACTGGACCGTGAATTTCGACTCCTGGGAGCGGATAAAGAAGGCTTTTGATGCAAACGGCATAGAAATACCCTACAAGAAGATCGACGTGAATCTGACACCTTCAGGCGAGGATAAAGCACACACAAGATTATAGACGATAACATATCACTGGAATAAAAAGGCGCAGCGGGTTTGAACGCTGCGCTTTTTGTGTCTGATGGGAAAAGATTTACTTGAAGAAGGGATCCTTTGAATTACCCTTCAGGTAGTAGTACTGCAGATATTTATATTCTTTAAGAAGTTCAAGATACTCTTCATTGTCCGTTTCGGTAAAGTAGTTGCCGTCTTTGTCGATGAAGCCCGCGGCACTGATGACGGGAAGGGTTTTCTTCAGGTCATTGAGGTAATAAAAGTAATCCGACATGGGAAGCCCGGCGGTTTCCAGGATGGTGGGTCCCAAGTAGTTGATGCTCATGGTCCCGAGATCCTTTTCCTCGATATCGTAGTTTGCCCAGATCACAAAGGGGACCTTTTGCTTCATCAGGTACTTTTCTTCGTCGGTGTAGTCGCTGGCCGACCAGATGGCATTGTAGAAATCATCGAAGAGGTTTGGCTGGTGATCGCCGTACATGATTATCAGAGTCGGTTCTTCGACCCTGGAATAGTATTCAAGCATATCCGCAAAGGCATCATCGGTGATCTTTAAAAGACTTGCATAATCGTCGGCATAGTCGCTGACGGCATTGGTGACCATGATGTCGTGCAACCCCTGCCAGTATCCGCCATGGTTCTGTATGGTCACGCAGAAAGAAAAAACAGGATCGCTTCCTGACTTTTCCGTTACCTGCTCGATGGCATCGAAACTGCATCGATCCCACACATAATCGTGGAACCATTCAAGGTCCACGGTGGCGTTGTTGATATTAATAAATTCATCGAAGCCGAGAAGCGGATAGATCCTGTTTCTGCTGAAATATTCGGGGTTATAAAGGTGAATGGCCGATGCACCGTATCCCATATCCTTAAGGTGAGTGGTGAAGGTGGGCAGAGGTGAATCTATCAGCTGCTGGAAGGTAACTATCCCGGGGGGCAAAAATGCGAGGGTACAGCCGGTCAGAAACTCAAATTCGGAGTTCGGAGTGTTGCCGCCGTAGATGGAAGAGACCAGAGTTCCTTTGACACAGTTTTCTTTAAGAGCCTTGAATTTCGGAATGGTGGGCTCCGTGGTTTCCACCGTCTCCAGATAATCAAAATCGGTAAAGGATTCGTTCATTACGACGATGATATTGGGCCTGGTGGAAGGAACCTCTTTGGATCCGGCACTCTCGTACTTTTTCATGATCATTTCCGCTTTGGATGCGGAATAGCCTTCGGGAGCCTTAAGAAGTGATTCTTTTAAAGAGCATATGGTGTTCAGGGGAAAACCAAAGCTGTAGGCCGAACCGATGGGAACAAAGGGCGTGGTATAAAACCCGCGCTTTGAAAGATTGTTGCCGGACAAAAGAAAGATGAAGATACCGGCGCCTACCGACAGGGCAACTCCGGCCGTTATAAGTCTTGCTTTGAGTTTCTTTGTCCCGGACACAAAAAATCCCAGGGCGGTGAAGAGCGCAAGAACGTAAAAGATCACCATCATTTTGCCGCTCAGCACGAACCTGTAATTGCCCATAACACCTGCGGCGGTCTTTGCGGAGCGGATATCCGAAAGGACAAAGGGTGTTCCTCGAAATGCAATGGTGAAATAGTCTGTGAGGTAAAGCGCGTAGGTGATAAATCCCCCAAGACCCACAGCGACGCCGGCATTTGCGGTAAGTGCGTAAATAACGGCAAACAGGGCTTCGAGTATCAGGATATTAAAGAAGGTTGCGGCGGAAACATAGGACTCCATGGGGTTGATGACGGGTTCCAGAGCATGGAAGAGATACACGGGAACCAGGATCACACACAATACTTCAAATATGCAGGACAACCATCGGGGAAGCTTCGGCCTGAATATTAAAAGCAAAGTGGAAAGAGCCGTACAGCCCGCTACGATCAGCTTGTCCGTGAGGGAAACATAGAATTCGTTCTTTGCCTTCATGATATAGAAAAAAGCAAATACGGCCACGAGCATTACAGCCCAGATCAAAGCAAGGATCAGGCGCTTTTTGTTGTTCTTTAGGTATTCGACGATGAGTTTCATGACGTGCCTCTGTATATATGTATTAAAGCCTAAAAAGCTTTCTGTAACCTGAATTTATAAGTTTAAGAAGGTAATGCAGCGGGATCGAGGCCACAAGGGTCAGGAAGAATGCTGCGAAAAAGTACACAAGACTGCTTTCGAATCTTTCGTACAGGAACCTGATGCATAAACCCTGGATCATGTAGATCGCAAGGGAAAATTCGGCAAACCATGCAATGACCGGGTTGACTATAAGGGGGATGTTTTTCTTTAAACAGAAGTGGGACACGCTTATGACAAAGCCTATGATCGCAAGATCCGAAATACCTATGACGGAACTCAGGAGCACATAGCCCACAGGAAATTTACCTATGATCACGCCGTTTACGTATACAAGATACAGGGAAAAGAATATCGCAAAGAAAACAGCCGCGAGGATGAGGGTGTGTCTGTCAAAAAAGCGGGAAAGCCGGTCTCTGTAAACTCCCATTATGATCCCGCAGGCAAAGCATACCACCGGAACATCGTGAGCTCCCAGCAGGTGTGCTCCGAAAAGATAAACTGTAAAGAAAACACCCAGTATGATACTTCGAGCGATCCTGTTCCCGCAGAAACGGAAGACTGCCCAGAACACCAGATACATCAGAAAAAGAAACTGGAAAAACCATCCGAAGCTGATGATCGTACCGCCCCATGTAAGGCTTGTTAACAGCTTCAGGGGCGTAAGAGTCTTAAAGTCGTAAATGAGATATATCAGTACACCCACAAGGTACGAAATATAAAGCGGCAGGAAACGATGCTTTAAAAATCCGCGAATATAGGAGTCACCCTTTTGGGAATAAGAACAAAAAAGCCCGTAGCCCGAGAGAAAAAGAAACACTCCTACGGTCCAGCTGCCCAGCAGATTAAGGAAATGACCGAAATAAGTTGAAGCAAAGAGCCCCGAAAACATGGACAGATGGTGCAGCAGCACACCGATGCACATCCATCCCTTGATGCCGGAACTGTATTCTTTGGTTATTAACTCGTTCTTCATGGATTCCATACAAGGAATGATAGCATATTTGGGGATCAAATAAAAGGAGTTGGCGCTTTGTTTTTCGCCGCGGATATGCTATTATTGTATCGGTGCGATGTGCACTAAAACAGACAAAGGAGAGCAGGTTATGTGGAAAGATTTTAAAGCATTTATCGCAAGAGGCAATGTAATGGATATGGCAGTGGGCGTTATCATCGGCGGTGCGTTCGGAAAGATCGTGACTTCCCTTGTTAACGATATCCTGATGCCGGTTCTCGGACTTATTACCGGAGGTATCAATTTCTCCGAACAGAAGGTTGCCATCGGTGACACCGGTGCGGAACTTCTTTACGGCGCATTTGTGCAGAATATCATTGATTTTCTTATCATCGCATTCTGCGTTTTCCTTATCACCAGAGCCTTTACCAAGGCAAGTGAGAAATTGAAAAAGAAAGAAGCCGAAGCAGCTCCCGAAGCACCCAAGGGACCTACACAGGAAGAACTTCTGACCGAGATCAGAGATTTACTTAAGAACAAATAAAAAACTTCTTGACGTTACCACAGTAAAGTGATATAAAAAATTAAACCGATGAGGAAGAGTGAGTAAGTATCGGAATTACCTTACAGAGAGCCGGGATGCTGAGAACCGGCAGGGAACACGGTATTGAATGGACTTCCGAGGGCGAGAGGAAAGGTTGAGCCGGACTTGACCGAGTATGTGAGCCGGGGCAGGCCCCCCGTGAACAAAAGCCGGCATATGATAGTATGCGCAGAGAGGATGTGTCGAGGAATCGTACATCAATCAGGGTGGCACCGCGAAGTATATTCGTCCCTGACAACTGTCTTCAGTTGTCAGGGACATTTGTGTATAAGAGGAAAAAATCATGATCTATCCAAGTTATGAAGCGGTGGCAAAGACCGCCACGGCAACCGGGTGCAGACGGCACCCCATCAAGATGGAGATAGGCTACGACATGCTTACTCCCGTCATGGCAGTAAAGAAATTAAGAGCTGTCAGCAACCACGTTTTTATCCTTGAGAGCGCTCATAAAGACAAGCGCTGGGGACGGTACTCCTTCATCGGCTTCGATCCCGTTATGGAGATCACCTGCGTGGACGGTCATATGAAGATACGCAGCAGCGAAGGAACCGCCGCCAAAGCCGCGAAGGACAGCGAAGGCATCAACGTCAGGCCTGAAGATCCCGCCGGAGTAGGCACCCTTCGTGAATTTGATACAGACAAGCCGGGGGAAGTGATCAGAGAGATCATCAGGGAAAACCGGGCACCGAAATTGCCGGATTTTCCGCCCTTTGCGGGAGGCCTGGTGGGATATTTCTCCTACGATTATATCCGCTACAGCGAGCCCGGCCTCAAGCTTTCCGCCGAGGATGAGGAAGACTTCAAGGACCTGGACCTTATGCTTTTTGACAAGGTCATCGCCTTTGACAATTACATGAACAGGATAATCCTCATGGTGAACGTCCGCTGCGACGACCTTCTTTCCGACTATTCCGAGGGCATGAAAAAGCTCATGGACATGAGGGACCTTCTTTTAAACGGTGAGATGTGGCAGAATCCTCCCCTCAGACTTAAGAGCGACTTTAAGCCCATGCTTTCCGAGGAAGAATACTGCGAGATCGTTGAGAAGGGCAAGCATCACATCCATGAAGGAGATATATTCCAGATTGTCCTTTCAAACAGGATCGAGGCGGACACGGAGGGAAGTCTGTTCGATACCTACAGAGTGTTAAGAAGAACGAACCCGTCCCCCTATATGTTCTATTTCTCCAGCGACGATATCGAGCTGGCGGGGGCTTCGCCGGAAACCCTGGTGAGACTTGAGGGTGACAAACTTAACACCTTCCCGCTGGCGGGCACAAGACCCAGAGGCGCCACGGAGGAAGAAGATCTTAAGCTTGAAAAAGAACTGCTGGCCGATGAAAAAGAACGGGCCGAGCACAACATGCTGGTGGATCTGGGCCGCAACGACATCGGAAAGATCAGTAAGATCGGCACTGTGGAAGTGGAAAAATACATGGAGATCGAGCGTTTCTCCCATGTGATGCACATCGGATCCACGGTGGGGGGCATCATAAGAGACGACAGGGACGCCCTTGATGCCATCGATTCCATCCTTCCTGCGGGAACCCTTTCGGGAGCGCCGAAACTCAGAGCCTGCGAGCTGATATGCGAGCTTGAAAAGAACAAGAGAGGTATTTACGGCGGAGCCATCGGATATATAGACCTTACGGGAAATCTTGATACCTGCATTGCCATCAGACTTGCTTTTTCCAAGAACGGCAAAGTCTTTGTAAGATCCGGTGCCGGAATAGTAGCCGACAGCGTACCGAAGACCGAATTCAAGGAATGCATGAACAAGGCAAGGGCCGTGTTAAACGCCCTTAAAGAAGCGGAAGGAGGGCTGGACAGATGATCCTTCTTATCGATAATTACGACAGCTTTTCCTACAACCTGTATCAGCTTATCGGAAGCATCAGGGACGACATTAAGGTCATCCGCAACGACGAGCTGACGGTAAAAGAAATAGAAGCCCTGAACCCCGAATATATCTTTATCTCACCGGGGCCCGGACGACCGGAGGATGCAGGTGTCTGCGTGGAAGCCATTAAATACTTTGCGGGCAAGGTGCCCATTATGGGCATCTGTCTCGGGCATCAGGCCATAACCCTTGCTTTCGGCGGGGTGGTGACCTACGCCAAGGAACTGATGCACGGCAAGACCTCTGAGATAACAATATGCGAAACCCATAAAACCCAACCTGAGATCCCGGGGGACATCAGGGAGATCCGCCATTCTGACAGAGGACTGGGTACCGTGGATGTTTACCGGGGACTTCCCGAAAAGATCACGGTGGCAAGATACCATTCACTGGCAGCGGACAGGGATTCACTTCCCGAGGAACTGGTGGTGACGGCGGTTACGGAGGACGGCGAGGTCATGAGCCTGCGCCACAGAGATTACAAAGTGGTGGGTCTTCAGTATCATCCCGAATCGGTCCTGACCCCACGGGGCCGTGAACTTATAATGAATTTTCTTACGGATTAAACAGGAGCCACGCAGGTGAAATAACCTGTGGCGCGGATCAAAGGATACAGTGAAAAAGGAGAAAAAACAATGATAAAAGAAGCAATCGTTAAGATCGTAAACAAAGGAGATCTTTCCTACGACGAAGCTTACGCCGTAATGAACGAGATCATGAACGGAGAAAGCACACCCACACAGAACGCAGCCTTTCTTTCAGCCCTTTCCACAAAGAGCGCCAAGGCAGAGACCACGGACGAGATAGCCGGCTGTGCGGCTGCCATGAGAGAGCACGCCACCAAGGTTACAACAAACATGGAGGTATTCGAGATCGTTGGGACCGGCGGAGACAATGCAAAGAGCTTTAATATCTCCACCACCTCGGCTTTGGTTGCGGCAGCAGGCGGCATGAAGGTTGCAAAGCACGGAAACAGGGCAGCCTCTTCCCTTTGCGGCACGGCGGACTGCCTGGAGGCTCTCGGAGTAAACATTCAGCAGGAGCCCGAGAAATGTGTGGAACTCCTTGATAAGGTGGGCATGTGTTTCTTTTTCGCACAGAAATACCATTCCTCAATGAAATATGTGGGGGCCATCAGAAAAGAACTGGGCTTCAGGACCGTGTTCAATATCCTGGGACCCCTTACCAATCCCGCAACCCCTTCAATGCAGCTTCTGGGTGTGTACGATGAGTATCTGGTGGAGCCTCTGGCACAGGTACTTGCAAACCTTGGAGTAAAGCGCGGTATGGTGGTTTACGGCATGGACAAGCTGGACGAGATCTCCTTAAGCTCGGACACCAGGATCTGCGAGATCAAGGACGGATGGTTCAAGACCTACACCATAAGTCCCGAAGAATTCGGCTTCAAGCGCTGCAAAAAGGAAGATCTGGTGGGAGGAACACCCGCCGAGAACGCAGAGATCACCCTGAACATCCTTAAGGGAATCGAAAAGGGACCCAAGCGTGATGCGGTGCTCCTTAATGCGGGCGCAGCCCTTTACATAGGCGGCAAGGCTGACAGCTTTGAAGCGGGCATAAAACTTGCGGCGGAGCTTATCGACAGCGGCGCAGCCTTAAAGACCCTTGAAAAGTTTGTTGCCGTTTCCAACGAGTAAAGGTTAGACCCATGATCCTTGATGAAATAGCTAAAGAAACCAAAGAACGTATAGAAAAGAAAAAGAAAGAAGTTCCCCTGTATCTGGTGCGGGAAAGGGCCGAGAACTTCGGTAACGACCGGTCATTCCCCTTTGAGGCGGCTCTTAAAAAGCCGGGACTATCCTTTATCTGCGAGGTAAAGAAGGCCTCTCCTTCAAAGGGAGTCATAGCCGAGAAGTTTCCCTACCTGGAGATCGCAAGAGAGTATGAATCCGCAGGGGCGGATGCCATATCCTGCCTTACGGAGCCCTTCAGATTCTTAGGGCGGGACGAGTATCTTGAAGAGATCGCAAGGCTTGTGAACATCCCCGTTCTTCGCAAGGATTTCACCGTGGATGATTACATGATCTACGAGGCCAAGGCTCTCGGTGCCTCGGCGGTGTTACTCATAGCCGCGATCCTTGATGACGTGCAGTTAAAGGAATGGTTTGCCCTGAGCAGGGAGCTTGGTCTTTCCGCCATTATGGAAGCTCATGATGACAAAGAAGTGGAAAGAGCCTTGAAGGCCGGGGGCAACATCATAGGCGTAAACAACCGGAACCTGAAGGATTTCACCGTTGATATCAACAACAGCATAAGGCTCAGGAACCTGGTGCCGAAGGACAGGATCTTTATTTCCGAAAGCGGTATAAGGACGGAAGAAGACCTGAAGGCTCTCTACGCAAACGGTACCGACGCGGTGCTTATCGGAGAGACCCTGATGCGGGCGGAGAATCGTGGCGAACTGCTTGGTAAACTGAAGAAATGATACACTACGGAGAAAAGAACATTGGCAAAGATCAAGATCTGCGGTCTCAGAAGGACAGAGGACGCGGAATACGTAAACACTTTGAAACCCGAATACTGCGGCATGATCCTGACACCGGGATTTAAACGGAGTATCACACGGGAAACCGCGGCGGAGATAGCTTCGAGACTGGATGCGGGGATCATCCGTGTGGGCGTGTTTGTTAACGATGAAGGAGCCGTCATCGAAAAGTACGTTAAGTCCGGGATCATCCGGGCGGTACAGCTTCACGGAAGCGAGTCGCCGGAGTTTGCAAGGAGACTTAAAAAGGCCCTGTTTGTTCCCATCATCAAGGCTGTGAAGGTCACCTGCGAAGAGGATGTGCTGAAAGCAGCGGATTATCCGGCGGATATCGTTCTTTTTGATAACGGGACAGGTACCGGGGAGAGTTTTGACCGGGAGATCTTCAGAAAAGCCATCAAAAAGTACAAAGGTCCGGAGTTTTTTATCGCAGGTGGGCTTAACCCATCTAACGTAGCCGGGGCGCTTGAGTTTGATCCTTCGGGAGTGGATGTTTCCGGAGGCGTTGAAAAGAACGGATTCAAGGATTTTGAGCTGATGCGGGAGTTTATACGCACGGTTCGAAGCAGAGGTTAAGCGGAACCTGCAGGCGATGATCGTAAATGATAATTGAAACAGATATAAAGGAGCAAAACATGTCAAAGGGAAGATTCGGAACACACGGCGGGCAGTATATACCGGAAACACTCATGAACGCCGTAAATGAGCTGGAAAAAGCATACGAACACTACAAAAACGACCCTGAGTTCAACAGGGAACTTACGGATCTTTTGAATAACTACGCGGGACGCCCTTCCAGGCTTTACTTTGCAAAGCACATGACGGAGGACCTTGGGGGCGCCAAGATCTACCTTAAGCGTGAAGATTTAAACCATACAGGGGCCCACAAGATCAATAACGTGCTGGGACAGGTGCTTTTGGCAAAGAAAATGGGCAAGACCAGAGTCATAGCGGAGACAGGTGCCGGTCAGCACGGTGTTGCCACCGCTACGGCAGCAGCCTTAATGGGTATGGAATGCGAGGTCTTCATGGGTGAAGAGGATACTATCCGCCAGGCGTTGAATGTATACAGGATGCGCCTTCTCGGAGCCAAGGTAACTCCCGTCAAGACCGGTACCGCCACCCTTAAGGATGCGGTTTCCGAAGCCATGCGTGAGTGGACCAGACGTGTGGATGACACCCACTATGTGCTTGGTTCCGTTATGGGACCCCACCCCTTCCCCACTATCGTAAGGGATTTTCAGGCAGTTATATCCAAGGAGATTAAGGAGCAGATCTTAGAAGCGGAGGGAAAGCTTCCCGATGCGGTGCTTGCCTGTGTGGGCGGCGGCTCCAACGCCATAGGTGCTTTTTACAATTTCATCGAAGACAAAGAAGTTAAGTTAATTGGCTGCGAAGCGGCCGGTAGGGGCGTAAATACCGCAGATACCGCAGCAACCATAGCAACGGGCAAGCTCGGTATCTTCCACGGCATGAAGTCCTATTTCTGCCAGGACGAATACGGTCAGATAGCTCCCGTATATTCAATCTCCGCAGGCCTTGATTACCCCGGCATCGGACCGGAGCACGCCAATCTTTACGATACCGGCAGAGCCGAGTACGTGCCGGTCACCGACGATGAAGCGGTGGATGCCTTTGAGTATCTTTCAAGGACTGAGGGTATTATCCCTGCCATCGAAAGTGCCCACGCCGTGGCTCACGCCATGAAGATCGCACCGAAGATGGGCAAAGATCAGATAATAGTCATCAACATTTCCGGCCGCGGCGACAAGGACTGTGCCGCCATCGCCCGTTACAGAGGGGAGGATATCCATGAGTAACATTAAAAGAGCATTCGACCACGGCAAAGCCTTTATTCCCTTTATCACCTGCGGTGACCCGAATCTCGCCGTTACGGAAGAGATAGTACAAAGAATGGCTTTGGCGGGAGCGGACCTTATCGAACTGGGAATACCTTTCTCAGACCCCACAGCCGAAGGCCCCGTGATCCAGGCAGCAAGCAACAGAGCACTCACTGCGGGAGCCACCACCGACAAGATCTTTGACATGGTGGTGCGTCTTCGCGAGACCGTAAAGATCCCCATGGTGTTCATGACCTACGCCAACGTGCTTTTTTCTTACGGATCCGAGAGGTTCATAAAGAAATGTTCCGAGATCGGCATTGACGGGCTTATCATCCCGGATGTGCCCTTTGAGGAAAAAGAAGAGTTTGCCCCTTATTGCGACAAGTATGGAGTGGACCTTGTGTCCATGATCGCTCCCACCTCCGGAGACAGGATCAGGGAGATCGCATCCAAGGCGAAAGGATTCCTTTACTGCGTATCTTCCATGGGAGTTACGGGTACCAGAAGTGAGATCGTGACGGATATAGGCGCTATGATCGAAAGCGTAAGGGCTGCTTCAAACATCCCCGCAGCCATCGGCTTTGGTATATCGGATGCGGCCCAGGCAAAGAAAATGGCGGCTTATGCCGACGGCGTCATCATGGGTTCCGCCATCGTAAAGCTTTGCGAAAAGTATGGATCCGAGGCACCGGAACATATAGAGAAACTGGTGAGAGAAGTGAAAGCCGCAATAACGGAACTGTGATCCGAAAAGAATCAACCAACAAAGAAAAATCCCGACAGGAAACTGCCGGGATCTTTGTTTCGATCGCATAACTCAATCTGAGAATTTGACTATCACACGCCCGTCCACGACCTTTATAGATCCGTTATCGGGGAAGGAAGGCATGGCCTTGATCTCAGGGTCTGCCAGGATCTCTTCGGTTGGATATTCTTCATTGTAGGTGAATCCCAAGAAAAACCTGAAGAAATTGGCGCGTCGTTCTTCACCGTTCATAACATATCCGGTATTATAGGCTCCGGTCAGCGCATCCGCATAGCGCAGCTCCCAAAGTTTGGAGTGGTCGGTATAGTTTCCGACAAATACTACGGGAAGTTCATCGGCATAGCCTTCCGCATTGCGGATCCCGTCGGCAACGGATGAGAATTCAAAGTATGCCTGATCGTAGTGAAGATCATAGGCAAAATATGTCATGTTCGAATATCGGATGTATATAAACACCACAAAGATCAAAATCGCGCTGACGGCGCAGGATAAGTATCTTTCTGCCTGAACCTTAAGATCTGTTTTGTCAAAGACCAATATCGGAGCGGCAAACATAAAGAACGCACCGTAGCACATAAGAGTATGTATTCCGTTCATAAATTCCGCACACATGGGATTTATGAGGAAAAACGCAACAGGCATCAAAAGCATCAGCCCAAGGACAAATACCACGTTCAGGGGCTGTTTCTTTGTCCTTGTGACGATGAGGTACAGGACACATGCCGCAAAAAGGATCCAAAGCACCAAAACGATAAAGTTTAAGATCTTATAGGGGAAGATAAAATAATGATCGCCGGTAAATATCCCGAAAAAGTCGCGGTAGCATTGACCCAGAGCTTTGATGATGCCGGACAGGGAATAGTCACCCATTGAACTCAGATTCTGATAATCTGTCAGCTCCACATGCTTTACGACCAGCACGATCTTGTTGATGACAAAGTAAGAAAGAAGCCCCGCAACCAGCATGGCAAGGTGCTTAAGAGCCCTAAAAAGGCTTTCTTTAAAGGTTTCTTCGGCGGACAAGAGCTTTATAAAGAAAAAGAAAAATACCGTGGCGGCCAGCAGCGCAAAGTAGGCCTGATAGATCCCCATGGAAGCGCAAAGGGCGAAAATTCCGAAAATGAATCCGTATTTATACTTTACGGAAGCGAAAAATCCAAGGGCGATAAGAAACACACCCAGAGCATAAAAGGGGGCTGTAGCCATATAAGAAAGGGTCGCGGTGGCGACGGGAAATACCACAAAGAGTATCATGAACAGGTATTTTAATACCCTGTTCTTTATCCCGAAAGGCTCTGCGAACAGCAGGGCAGCAAGGGAAAGAAACAAAAGAAAGATAAGCCCGTTGAGCCATGGCATGGAGTAGCAGCCGTCGATCCTGAACAAAAGATTTCCAAGGGCGGTGTGGAACCAGCGGCCGAAATCGTAGCCGCTTCCGTGATGGAATATGGATATGAATTCATCTCTGTTGGGGCTGTAGGAAAACATGATATAGCCGTGGGCGATGAGGCCTGCTATAAAGGGATACAGTGCTTCTTTCAGATCTATGTTGAACTTTTCTTTTATATATCGCATGAGTCTACTCCTTTTGAGATATTATAGCACAGATTTTTAAGTTGCGTATTCTGTTCGCAGGGTGCGATCCTTAGTAAAGCAGAAGCACCTGATCGGTCGACAACAGGTTTTTCACATAGTATAATTAAGTCCATGAAAAGCTTCATGGACTTTTTTAATCGATACAGAGCGGTGTTCATTACGGTCCTTGTCACGGGGGCCTTTGTTTTGGCTGTCCTGCTTTTCTTTAAGACAAGTGAGAAACCCGAAAAACAGCCGGATCTGGTGGTGGTCTCTCCCCATCCTACTGCTTTCGTGATACCCCTTATCAAAGAATTTGAAAACGAAACAGGCATCAGGACCGAGGTCATTAGCCTCGGCACTTCCGCTGCCATAGATAAGATCATCGGGGATAAGAACGTGGACGTGCTGTGGGGCGGCTCCGTGCTTACGGTCAGCTCCTATGCGGACAGGTTCGTTCCCGCGGATACAAAGAACAGGGAGCACTTCGAGGAAAGCTTTGGCGCGGTGGATGAGCGGATCACCTGCTTTACCCTGGTTCCCAGTGTTATCATGGTAAATACCGACCTTATCGGAGACATTGACATAAAGGGCTATGAGGACCTGTTAAATCCCAAACTTAAGGGCCGCATTGCCTTTGCGGATCCGGGGAAGTCTTCATCTTCCTTCGAGCACCTGGTAAACATGCTTTATGACATGGGTGCGGGAGATCCGGAAAAGGGCTTTGACTATGTGGAAGCCTTTTGCAAGAACCTGGGCGGGACATTGCTTTCGGGCTCTTCCGAAGTGTATGAGGGCGTGGCAAACGGCGAATACACCGTGGGACTTACCTTTGAGGAAGCTGCTGTGACCATGCTCAAGGCGGATAAGCACATAAGCATTGTCTACATGGAGGAGGGTGTGGTGTTCACCCCCGACGGCCTGTATATAAGCCGTGAATCCGAAAGACAGGACAAAGCAAAGGCTTTCGTGGATTTTATGACCTCGCAAAACGCCCAGAACTTCATAGCGGCAAACCTGGGGCGCAGGAGCGTAAGGGACGATGTGCTGGAATCCGACCTTGTGCTTTCTTATGATGCCGTTAATGTAACTGAAGTGGAAAAAGAAAAAGTCATCGCAAACAAGGACGAATGGATCGCCCGGTTCGAAAGCATCTTCGGCGAGGTGAACCATGAATAAAGAAGCCATTTCCTTCAGAGAGAGTATAAGACGGACTTTCATAAGATATTCCATGGTGCCGGTGGTGGTCATCGCCCTTTTGGTACTTTTGGTGGTGGGCTTTTCCTGGACCTATTCCGTTACCGACAGAAATGTCAAAGAAAACCGGGCCATTGCCGCGGAACTTACCCGTGTCACCGATGTGTGGTACGGAATGCTTGGGGAAGTGGAAAAAGCATATTTAAAGAACGGCGGAGCGGTGCCCGAGGACAAGACCTATGAGATCCTGTATGAAAACTGCAGGCCCTTCGGAGAGACCGGCAATCTGGTGATGCTCTCGGACAAAGGGAGCGTGCTTTTTACTTCCAAGGGGACAGTACCCTATTTCCTTACAAAACCCCAGTATTCGGACTGGGGGATACTCCATGCGGCAAA
>JAEEGT010000036.1 GCA_016280465.1 Lachnospiraceae bacterium
CTCAAGTATGCTGATGATGATCGGATAGACAAAGGATATCTTAATGGTAGCCTCGTAGGTACACATAAGTATCCGTTCCTGCCTGCTCAGTTTATTCAGATCGTTCATATTCCCCCTCTATCTCAACGGAAATCTCGTTGATCTCCTTTATATCTTTCTTTAAGGTTCTGTATCCAATTATGAACATTATAACATGAGTTACTCCGTATCCCGCAAGTGTTCCCGCAAAAGCAGGAGGATATTTGTAAAGCTGCCACAATACCCTTTGTTACGATCGCATCACTCATAAAAAAACGCTCCTGTCTAAGTGTTTTGTTTCCTGTTGATGTGATGTTACACACACTCATCGGAAAAAGAAACACTTTTGACACGAGCGGTCATTTTTGCAATATGAACGGTAATTACTTACAGTTCTTTTTCATAGCAGAAGAAGTCCTGTTCGTACATGTGACACTCTCCCACCTTGTTAAAACCAAAGACTGCGTAGGATCTTAAGGCCTTTTCATTATATCTGTTAACAAGAAAATGAATGCTCTTAAAGCCTCTTTCTTTAAGGGTCTTCATGCCGTGAAGCAGCATCTGCCTGGCAATACCCTTATTCTGATATTCAGGAAGCACCGCAAGCCTTGAAAGCTCTCCACCGGGAACAAGGCTCTTACTCCAGCAGGAAAGGTTTTCAACTTCCTCGTCCTTGTCTATGGAGACGGCGGCCACGATCTTTCCTTCATCCTTCATGATAAAGAGGGAATCTCTGGAAAGATCGAAATCCATGGTCTCAATGCTCGGGTACTCATCGGTCCAGGGGCAAAACTCCCTCCCTATCTGAGCCTTATACAGTTTAAGGATCTCATCCTTATCTTCAGGTGTTGCTGCTACTATATTACTCATCAAAACTCCAAAATCATTTATTATTTCCGATACCGGGATTAACCCAGTCTATCCGAGAGCCACATCAAGGGCCATCATGAGAGTAAAACCAAGGGCAAACATAACAACACCTATATTGGAATGCTCTCCTTCGGACATCTCGGGGATCAGTTCCTCCACTACCACGTACATCATGGCACCGGCTGCGAAACTGAGTAAATAAGGCATGGCGGGTAAAAAGAAACCTGCCGCCAATATCGTAAGCAGCGCTCCTATCGGTTCAACGGCACCGGACAAAGCTCCGTCCAGGAAGGCTTTTCCTTTGCTCTTGCCCTCTGCTTTAAGAGGCATGGAGATAATGGCGCCCTCAGGGAAGTTCTGGATGGCGATACCTAGTGCCAAAGCCAATGCTCCGCCGGAAGTAATTGAAGCGTTGCCGGAGATAAGACCCGCATAAACAACACCCACAGCCATACCTTCGGGGATGTTATGAAGAGTCACCGCCAGCACCATCATGGTGGTACGCTTGAGTTTTGAATTGGGGCCCTCTGCCTTGTCCGCGTTCATGTGCAGGTGAGGGATAACAGAGTCTAAGAGCAACAGGAACAAAACACCTGCCCAGAATCCGATGGCTGCGGGGAGGAAAGAAAGCTTACCCATGCCGCTTGCCAGATCCATGGCCGGCATGATAAGGCTCCAGATGGAAGCCGCCACCATGACACCTGCAGCAAAGCCCGTAAGTGCTCTCTGAACCTGTCTGTTCAGTTCCTTTCGCATAAAGAAAACACAGGCAGAACCGAGAGTAGTGCCCATGAAGGGTATCACAAGACCCAATGCAACGTCTTTGATCATAAAATGCACCTCTTTTCTGCCTGTTATTATATCACATATCAAAGCCCGCTCAAAGCCGTATCAGAGCCGCAAAGCGGTATTTTATATCTCGGGCCTGCAGGAAAGCATCACATATCCTGCCGCCGCAATGATCCTGCCAAGCTCCGCCTCGTCTTCGGCATGCTTTGAAAGCAGGGTCACCTCTTTCTTTTCGATGTTAACCGTGGCCCATCTGCCCTCTCCCTCGTTAAGGGCATTTTCTACCCTTCTTGCGCAATTGGAGCAATGCATGCCGTCAACCTTTAAAATATACTTATATGGATAATTGCTTTTGTTCCTGTCCTTTACCTTAACCTTTTTGGGTGCTGCATCACGCTCGCCGCAGCAGGAGGACCCAAAGCGGATCCTGTGAACTGTACTGTATATGGCGGCGCCGATCACTGCCACCAGTATTATGATTATGATCACGTTACCCATATCCGGCCTCCTTACTCTATATTTTTAAGCGCCACATCCAGATGGATGTGCTTGATCCTTACATAATCGATGGCGGAAACAAAAGCATAACCCACCAGCAGGAAGATCACGGAAAGCGCCATGGACAAGGGAGTCATGTAAAAAGCAAAGTACCCGTCCATCTGCTTCATGAAGATCTTGAATACCCAGTTCATCAGGATATATCCCGCCACAAAACCGATGCAGGAGCATATCACCACAACAACGGCGGTGGGTATTATATAAAGGGATCCAATCTCTCCGTTCTTAAAGCCTAAGATCTTGCTCATGGAAATGGAGTGTTCATTTCTTTCGATGATTATCTTGGCAAGCAGATAGATAAGGGCTGCTGCCATTACCGTCAGGGCATACTTGAACACGTTGACGATGCCGCCTATGGAGTGCTTTAACTGGTTTGTGACCTTAAGTACATCCTCAGCGGTGATGACCATGGCAATGTCGTCTTCCCGGATGTCTGTGATCTCTTTGTGAGAAAGAAAACCTGAGAATTCCTCTTCTTTCCTGTCAAAGGTGTCTTTAAAGGCCTCTCTTCCCATAAATACGGCAATACCGCCGTCATAATCCACGGTGCCCGCAACCTTGAATTCGTAGCTCTTGTTCTCATATTCTTCACTGAGCCTTACGGTGTCGCCGTTCTTTATGCCGAATTTTTTCTTAAAAGCACTGGATATCAGGACTTCACCTTCTTTAAGATTCTTGGAAAGAGTGATGTAGGCGCTGTCACTGCGGATACCGTACACGGTAACACTTTCGTCGCCGCCGCTTCCCATTCCGGTCCTGAAGCTGCTTCTCTTTTTGGGATAAAGGAGCTCCTTCATGTCAAAGGCTTCGGCTGAAGGCTCGGCAGTCTTAATGGTATTGCCGTCCGAATCCCTGTAATCCATGAGCATGTACTGATACTCCGCAAACATCATGTCAGGCGCCACCTCACTGTAATGATCCAGGGAATCATTGAGGCCGAAAGCAAAGCACATCATGAGTTCTATGAATACAACGCCAAAGATCAGCACCACGTAGTTTGGCATGTTCTGGAACAGGATCCTTAACCTGAAGCGCCCAAGGAATGACCACTTGGGAAGTCTCCTCGCTTTGGTCCTCTTTGACTTTGTAAGATCATGCCTTAAAAATCTTAAGGGGCTGATCCTTAACTTGTTTACGATCACAAAGAGATTTATGAAGAACATGAGGATCAGAGGGATCACCGTGGTCTTTACTATTGCCGTGTTACTCCATACAAGCCTGCAGGAGGGAAGGCTGTAACTTTGATAGTAAAGGTTCACCGCCACGTTCTTAAAGGCGGTATATCCAAGGATATTTCCGATCAGCGCACCGATGAGAGTGACAATCAAAGGCATGGACATGTAATGTACCACCAGTTCGGACCTGCTGTAGCCCGAGGCCCTGAGGGTTCCGATGACCGATGCTTCCTTGTCTATGGTGTTGCTTATGGTAATGGCAAAGATAAAGGCGATAACGCCGATAAGGATGTAACAGAGGATACCCGTTGCCGAAGAGTCACCTTCGATATCGGTTACCGCAAAATTGCTGGCCTGTCTCAAGTATTCCGGCAGGAAATCCTTTATCTCGTTGTCATATACAAGGGTCTGGGTGATGAGCGCCTTGAGGAAATCTGCGGAAAAATCCGCTTTTTCCACCTTGTCTTTGGGCTCTTTGTCGTACTTCCAGGCGTAACTGTAATGAGTCCTTGCCTCAAGCTCCTCAAAGGCTTCGGGAGTCACCATGGCTACATCAAAGCCGAAAGCGTCAAACATCATATCAGTGTTTGACTGATGGAGAGTCAGGTAGTTTACGTAGGAAAGAAGTCCCACTACCATGAATTTCTTCGAACCCACCTTTATACTGTCACCGATCTTTACATTAACGTTGTCGGCATGCATCCTGTCTATTGCTATCTCGGAAGGGTTTTCGGGCGCTCTTCCTTCGTTGAAGGAGGCTTTGTCGATTTCCGAATCGCTTTTGAATACCCTTATTACCGCATCCTCGATACCATCCCCGGTATTGTCCTCCAGCTCATCTCTGTAGAAGTTTTCGTAAAGAGTGACGGAAACGGGTGCGAAACTCTCGTCATCCAGGTTATATCTTTCGGAGATTTCGTCCCACTTTTCGTCCACCTTCTTTTCCACTTCGGAATGCGCTTCGCTGTAGGCTTCCTCGACGGCCTTTTTAAACTCCTCGGATTTTCTTGCTTCCTTCAGGGCTTCGTCAAAGGATTCCGCCATGGTTTCGTCGATCTTTTTCTTTATGATCTCTTCATCCGTAATTCCGTAGGCGGCAAGTCCTGCACGGACATTTTCTTCGATGGCTTCCGTAACCTGTTTGTTAAGTTCTTCTTCGATGGCTTTTGAAACATCTTTTTCCGCTTCTTCGGTGCCCTTCTTTATAAAGTATTCACGGACATCCGCTTTGTTTCCCGAGGCGATATCGGCAAGAAGTTCCGGATTCGCCTTGCTAGACAGTTCAAAGCTTCCGTCCTCAAGGTTTAATTCATCCCACCCTGAATAAACCGAAGCCAGCATACTGTCGTGGCCAACGTACATACCGGAAATAACCCCGATCATCACCACCATGAACACTATGATGACAAGATACTTGTGCCAGTCGGATCTGAGTTCTCTGGGGATTCTTCTGATAAGAGGATTTTTCATGATATCACCTCCTACCATTCAAGATCGGCAGCCGATATCTTATTTTCATTAAGATCGTTGTGACGAACCACGCCGTCACGAAGTTTAATTACATGGTCAGCCATGTTTTTGATTGCTTCGTTGTGGGTGACCATGATGACCGTGTTTCCGAATTTCTTGTTGCAATCCTCGATGAGAGAAAGGATCTCTTTGGAGGTCTTGTAATCAAGAGCACCGGTAGGCTCGTCGCACATAAGGATGTCGGGATTCTTAACTACCGCTCTTCCTATGGATACTCTTTGCTGCTGACCTCCCGATAACTGGTTGGGATATTTGTATTTATGGTCCTGAAGACCAAGGGTGGTAAGAACCTCCTCCACATCCAGAGGTTTGTCGGAGAGGTATGCCCCCACCTCGATGTTTTCTTTTACATTAAGATTGGGGATCAGGTTGTACATCTGGAACACGTAACCCAAATGCTTTCTTCTGTAGAGAGTGAGCTCTTTTTCGTTCATCTCTTCCAGCTTGTCCCCGTTTATGCTCACATACCCTTCATCGGGTGTGTCGATACCGCCGATTATGTTAAGAAGCGTAGACTTTCCGGATCCCGAAGGTCCCAAAAGAACGCAAAACTCTCCTCTCTTAACAGTAAAATTCATGCCCCTCAATACTTCCTGTTTTGCTTCCCCGGTTCCGAAACTCTTTTTCAAGTCCTTGATCTCAAGAAAGTCCTCTTTCATATAAAGCCTCCAGTCGTTCAAAGGTTTCTTCGCCTATGTCATGCTCGATGAGACAGGCCTCCTTTGACGCTATTTTTTCATTTACCCCTATCCCGATAAGGAACTTGGTGATGAGCGTGTGCTTTTTGTTCACCTTCTCCGCCAGTTCCCTGCCTGCATCCGTAAGACAGATAAAGCCGTTCTTATCAAGGAAGATAAGACCCGTCTCACGAAGTTTTTTCATGGCTGCACTGACACTGGGTTTGGTAACGCCAAGCTCCGTCGCTATATCCACCGCTCTGACATAACCTTTTCTCAAGTTGAGGACATATATACTCTTTAAATAGTCCTCTGCGGAATTGCTGTTCTTCATTAACCCCTCCGTCTTTGGTTAGTCTCTGCTAACCTCGTGGCAAAAATAAAAGACCCGAAAGTCCGTTATTTTCCGTGACACGTCCCGCTCATGGCGCAGTGCGCACAATTGCTGCCGCAGGTGCTTTTACCTTTCTTTTTGTCCTTAACGATACTGCGTACGATCAAAAAGACTACCGCAGCCAGTATGAGCAAAACTATTATTGTTCCGAGATTGGATGCAAAAAACTCAGCCATGATCTCTCCTTTCTCCCTTAACGGATCAAAGGTCCGCCGCTGCGATATATGCATCGGCTTTGTTTATATTATCCGGCAGCGGAAGTCTCTCCGCCGCCGGAAACAATGTGATTATCAAACTTTAACTTTCTTTGTAAGAGTGGTAGCTTCAGTATACTTCTTAAAGAACAGCATGTAAATCATGCATGCAAGAAGTGCTACTGCAAAGATAAGACCGATGACATTCAGGTTGCCGGTAAATATTCCGCCGAACTGGTTGATCATAAGGGCGATAACATAAGCGAAACCGCACTGATAACCAATTGCGAACCAGGTCCACTTTGCGTTGTTCATTTCTCTCTTGATGGCACCGATGGCTGCAAAGCAGGGTGCGCAAAGAAGGTTGAATACCAGGAAGGACATGCCGGTAACTCCGGTAAATACTTCCGCAAGGGTTGCATACAGAGGCAAGTCTCCGCCGCCGTAAAGAACACCCATGGTACCAACGATGTTTTCTTTGGCCACAAGGCCTGTGAAGGATGCAACGGCTGCCTGCCAGTTGCCCCATCCGAGAGGTGCGAAGATCCAGGCAATAGCGTTACCGACTTTGGCAAGGATTGAGATGGAGATCTCATCCTCTTCAAGCATTCTGAAGCCGTCCTCGGCAAATCCGAAACCGGATAAGAACCAAACAACGATCTGGGAAAGAAGGATGATGGTTCCGGCCTTCTTGATGAAGGACCAGCCGCGTTCCCACATGGATCTTAAAACATTGCCAAGGGTAGGCATGTGGTATGCAGGAAGCTCCATAACGAAGGGAGCGGGGTCTCCTGCGAACATTTTGGTCTTCTTAAGCATAACACCTGAAACGATGATGGCTGCCATACCGATGAAATATGCACCGGTGGAGATCCATGCGCTTCCGCCGAAGATGGCTCCGGCGATCATTGCGATGAAGGGAACCTTTGCTCCGCAGGGGATAAAGGTGGTTGTCATGATGGTCATACGACGGTCACGTTCATTTTCAATGGTACGTGAAGCCATGATTCCGGGAATACCGCAGCCGGTACCTACCAGCATGGGGATAAAGGACTTACCGGAAAGGCCGAAACGTCTGAAGATACGGTCAAGCACGAAGGCGATACGTGCCATGTAACCACAGGCCTCAAGGAATGCAAGCATTAAGAAAAGCACCAGCATCTGGGGAACGAATCCGAGAACCGCGCCCACACCTGCGATGATACCGTCAAGGATGAGGCTCTTAAGCCAGTCTGCGGTTCCGATGGCATCCAACAGATTCTCAACAAGAACGGGAACACCGGGAACCCATACGCCGTAGTCTGCGGGATCGGGTTCATCAAAGCCGTTCTCTTCAAAGTAGGTAACAGCTTCCTTAAAGGATGTTCCGATAACATCGTCTCCCGCATCGTCGGGAACGGAGTCAAAGTATACGGTCATCTCGTCAAGTGCGAGAGTTTCTTCGTCTTCGACTTCAACAGTGGAGGTTGCAGGGCCTTCAACAGCACGAAGGTCTGCAAGGACTGCCTCGGCATCAAAATCTTCGGCCTCGGTATCAAGTTCAACATAAGCGTTTACAGCATTGAGAGCATCGCCGTAGGTCTCTGCGGCTTCCTCAGCCTGCTTGCTTCCGATGCCCAGAAGGTGCCAGCCGTCTCCGAAGAGTCCGTCATTGGCCCAGTCGGTGGCGGAGGCGCCCACGCCTACCATGGCGATCCAGTAAACAAGGAACATAACGGCTGCAAAGATGGGAAGTCCCAGCCATCTGTTGGTAACGATCTTATCGATCTTATCGGAGGTGGTGAGCTTGCCCTTGTTCTTTTTCTTATAGCAGGACTTGATGACCTCCGCAATGTATACGTAACGTTCGTTGGTGATAATGCTCTCGGCATCGTCATCCAGTTCTTTTTCCGCAGCCTTGATATCGCTTTCGATATGCTCAAGCTTGTCGGCAGGTATCTTCATCTGTTCAAGTACCTTGTCGTCACGCTCGAAAACCTTGATTGCGTACCATCTCTGCTGTTCTTCGGGCATATCGTGAACGATGGCCTCCTCGATGTGGGCAAGGGCATGCTCAACGGGACCGGAGAAGGTGTGAAGAGGAACGGTCTTTCCGTTCTTTGCCGCATTTATGGCTTCTTCCGCAGCTTCCATGACACCTTCACCCTTAAGAGCGGAAAGGACCACTACCTTGCAGCCAAGCTGTCTGGAAAGTTCCGTTACGTTGATCTCGTCGCCGTTCTTTTTAACGATATCCATCATGTTTACGGCAACCACAACGGGAATTCCCAGTTCCGTAAGCTGTGTGGTGAGGTAAAGGTTTCTTTCAAGGTTTGTACCGTCGATAATGTTTAATATGGCATCCGGACGCTCCCCGATCAGGTAGTTTCTTGCGACTACTTCTTCCAAGGTGTAAGGAGATAAAGAATAGATACCGGGGAGGTCCGTGATGATCACGTCATCATGCTTTTTAAGCTTTCCTTCCTTTTTTTCAACCGTAACTCCGGGCCAGTTACCAACGAACTGGTTGGAACCGGTGAGGGCATTGAACAGGGTTGTTTTACCGCTGTTGGGGTTACCCGCAAGTGCAATTCGTAAATTCATGTCTGTTGTCCTTTCGTTCTCTCTACTCTACTTCGATCATCTCGGCATCGGCCTTGCGAAGTGAGAGCTCATAATTTCTGACGGTAACTTCGATGGGGTCCCCGAGAGGTGCCACCTTACGAACATAGATCTCTGTGTTCTTTGTGATGCCCATATCCATGATCCTGCGCTTTACGGCGCCTTCGCCATGGAGTTTCACCACCTTTACCGTTTCTCCGATCTTAGCGTTTCTTAATGTCTTCACTTTTCCCTCCTTGCATGGATGTATGTGTTACACCATGATCTTTCTTGCCAGCTCATCGCTGACCGCCACCCGGCTTTCCTTGACTTTGACTATGAGATTCTCACCAAGTGAATTGATGACACTCACTTCGGTCCCAACGTTAAAGCCCAGATCTTCCAGATGTTTTTTTACCTCAGGAGTTCCTCCGATCTTTTTGATGATCTGATTTTCTCCCGGTTCTGCATAAACCAGAGGCATCATAACCTTCCTCCCTGATTTCTCGTTTGATTAGCCCTCGCTAACTGCATCTCATTAAAAAACGGTTAGCGCTATCTAACCAAGCCTCTTTAAAAAGCGGTTAGTGTTCTCTAACCGAAGTTCATTATAGTTAGGTGATGCTAACCTGTCAAGATATTTTTTTATACTTTTTTAATATTTGTTTCTTTACGCGTGTTTTATGCTATAATCTGTATTGGTAAGTCTTGGCTAATAACTTGAAAAGGGGAGTTGGTTATGTCTTTACTCGAATCCGGAGAAATGTATCTTGAGACAATATATGTTCTGTCGCAAAAGTCGGGCAATGTACGTGCCATCGACGTAGGCGAGCACATGGGCTTTTCAAAGCCCTCAGTAAGCCGTGCCGTAGGACTTTTGAAGGATGCGGGCTACATCACAAGGGACCCGGACGGTTCGTTAAAACTTACCGACTCAGGTCTTAAGATCGCAAAGAATATCTATGAGCGTCACACACTCCTCACACAGCTTCTGATCGGTATCGGTGTCGATGAAAAGACTGCTGCCGACGATGCCTGCAGGGTCGAGCATTATATAAGTGAGAAAACCTTCGCGGCCATAAAGGCCCATATTAAAAAAACTAAATAGTTCCATTCTATACCCGGAGGGACGGTACATATGAAAAAGTGGAAAATCTGGCGGCTGGCTTTGTTTTTTGCAATCTGTGTATGCATTAATCTATTAGGTAAGTTTATTACCGTGTGGCTGGAATTGCCATTGTGGGGGGATTCTTTCGGAACAGTACTGTGTGCCTATGTTGCAGGGCCCTTTTGCGGCGCCCTGGTAGGACTTACCGGAAACCTTGCCTATTGTGTCATAAGCCGGCTTTCGGCCGCTTATTCCCTTACAAGTATCGCTCTGGGTATCATTATAGGTTATGCCGCCCGCAAACGGTGGTTTGACCGGTTCTACGGCTTTATGAAAGCCGCTTCTTTTGCCATGGCCACCGCTTTGGTGGTATCGGTACCCATCGATCTTTTACTGGACAACGGACATACGGGCAACAAATGGGGCAATGCCATCGTGGATTACCTTCTGGACCGCGGATGGCCCGGTTTTGTATGCTGTATCTTCGGACAGCTGGCCCTTGAATTTGTGGACAAGGTGATCACCGTAGCTGTTATCTATCTGATAATCCTCATCCGGCGCTGGCGCAGAAAGGAAGACAAGGAAAAGAAAATGCTTCAGGGCACCCAAGCTGCTGCCGCTCTCCTGCTTTCTCTCGGACTTGCCATGGTCTTCTCAAAAGCCGCCTATGCCGATTCTTTTTCCGATACGGAAGCTCCCGACTACAATGATTACGTACAGAGCGTTTACAGCAGTAACAACGGCCTTCCCTGCGGTGAGGCCAACGATATCGTACAGACCAACGACGGCGTTTTGTGGATAGGTACCTATGCGGGTCTCTATCGATACAACGGCCGCGAATTCCGCTGGATAGACAACTATGAATCGGTAAAGAACGTCAACTGCCTGTATGTTGATGAAGAAGGCCGTCTGTGGATCGGTACCAACGATAACGGTCTGTCCATAGTCATCATGGAAAAGGTGGTAAACGTACTGGATCAGTCTGACGGACTTCCTTCAAACTCCGTCAGGTGCATCACCAGAGCCGAGGACGGTTATTACTATGTGGGGACCACGAGCAGTCTTCAGGTACTTGTGATGAACAACGGTCTCAAGGTTGCAAACACATTGCAGGAGATCAACTATGCCGACAGCATCTCCGCCGATGAGACCGGCCGCGTTGCTGTCATCGGCTCAGGCGGTCGTCTGTTCCTCTTAAGCGGCGGAAACATAAAGAACATCACCCAGCTTCCCGGAGACGAAGAGATCTACAACTGCTGTGCTTTTGCCGCTGACGGGACACTGATGGTAGGTTCTTCCTCCAATCATATATATTGCTACGACGTTTCCGAGGATACCTTCTCTCTTAAGAGGGTCATGACCTGTGAGGAAGTCAACGGCATCAACAACCTGTACTTTTTAAGTGACGGAACCCTGTTCATCGCTTCGGACAACGGTATCTGCTACAGAGACTCCCTGGGCTACCACAGACTCAACACCAACGAATTCAACAACTCCATAGACAACATGCTCTGCGACTATCAGGGCAACCTCTGGTTCACTTCTTCAAGACTGGGACTTTTACGCCTTGCTAAATCTCCTTTCAAGGATGTTTACGGATCTCTCGGCATAAAGCGCAAAGTCGTCAATACCATCGTTATGTGGAACAATACCTACTACATAGGTACCGACGAAGGTCTTGATGTGGTGGACAAGTACTGCCACACCTCCATAAGGAACGATCTGACGGAAAAGCTCGACGGCGTCAGGATCCGCTGCATGTATGTGGATGACAGCAATCATCTCTGGGTATGCACTTACGGAAGCGGTCTCATTGAATACTCCCAGATCGGCGAAAAGTGGATCTACAATGCGGACAGCGGCAGCTTCGGAAACCGCGCCCGTATAGTTACGGGACTTAGTGACGGCACCATCCTTGCAGCCGGCAATACAGGCATCAGTTTTATAAAGGATCATAAGGTCCAAAAGACCATCGGCAACAGTGAGGGACTGATCAATTCCATGATCCTTACCCTTACGGAACGCAGCGACGGCACCATCCTTGCAGGCACCGACGGCGACGGCATCGCAGTCATTAAAGACGGCGAAGTCATCGATATGATCACAAGAGACGACGGCCTCAGCAGCGGTGTTATCCTTCGTACCGTCAAGGATCCCAAGTCCGAAGGCGTGTTCATCGTAACCAGCAACAGCCTGTGCTACCTTGAACCCGACGGCTCAATTAGGGTCTTGGACAAGTTCCCTTATTTCAACAACTACGATATATGGGTCAAGGATGAAGATACCCTCTTTGTTATGTCCAGCGCAGGTATCTACGTGGTAGAGCGTGACGAACTGGTATCCGGCGGAGAGATCGGCTGGGAACTCTTAGATGCCCGCAGAGGTCTGGGAACCTCCCTTACCGCCAACTCCTGGAACTGCTACAACAATAACGGCGAACTGTTCCTGCCCTGCGACACCGGCGTTTATGTAATAGATGTAGACAAATACAACAGCGACGTAAGGTCCTACCGCATGCAGCTGGCTTCCGTCAAATTTGACGGCGCTCCCCAGCCCTTGGACCGTTCGGGGACCATCACCGTGGTACAGGGTGTCGACCGCGTGGAGCTTGGCCTTGAGATCCTTAATTACACCATACAGGAACCCAACGTCGGCTACCTTCTTGAGGGCTATGATTCCAGATGGACTATAGTCCCTCAGAACAGTCTAAACAATATAATCTATGTCAACCTTCCCGCAGGTGCCTACACCTTCCACCTGGCGATCTTCGACAGTGCCGGGGAATATGTACTTGAGGAACGTACTTTTACACTGGTAAAAGAAGGAGAACTCTATGAGCAGCCCATCTTCCTGATCTACATGCTGCTCACGCTGGCTCTTATCCTTATATGGTTTACCTGGCTGGTAGTTCAAAGACAGATAAACCGTCAGCAGATCAAGATCAACATGGCCAATGAAACCGTTATGGCCATAGCAAAGGCAGTGGACGCCAAGGACGTACGTACCCACGAGCACTCCCAGCGTGTGGCCGAATACTCCGTATTGCTGGCTGAAGAAATGAATTGCTTCAAGTGGTGGCGAAAGAACAAGGATCTGGCAAACCTGCGTAAAGCCGCCCAGATGCACGACATAGGAAAGATCGGTGTTCCCGATGCGGTACTTAACAAAGTGGGACGCCTGGATGATGACGAATACACCAAGCTTAAATCCCACGTGACCAGAGGTGCCGATATCCTTAAGGATTTCACCCTGGTGGAACATGCCGCAGACGGCACCAGATATCACCATGAGCGCTACGACGGCCGCGGTTATCCCGACGGACTGAAGGGCGAAGATATACCTCTCTTCGGCCGTATCATCAGTGTTGCGGATGCTTTTGACGCCATGACCTCCAACCGTGTATACCGAAATCATATGGACACCGACTATGTCATGAACGAAATGATACGGGGCCGCGGTACACAGTTCGATCCGAATGTACTGGACGCATTTATGAGACTTGTGGAAAAGGGTGTTATCAATCTTGATTCGATCTACGCACAAAAGAGCATCGAGATAAAGAACATGGATCAGTCCACACAGGATGAACTTAAACGCCGTGTTGAAGAAGACAAAAAGATCCAGTCCGATAAGATGCACAACGAAAGCCGCAAAGAGATCATCGACGGGAAAGGAGAAGAATCATGAAGCGAGTATATATAACCTGCGTTCTTGTATGCGCAACGATACTGGCTGCCTTTCTCATCTGCTTTAAGCTCATAAACATCAGCGGAATAAAGGAACACCTTACCGTAGGCTTTATTTACGACAACGATGAGAGCACACCCTACACCTACAACTTCTCTTTGGCCAAGGATGCCCTGGAAAAGAAATACGGAGACAGCATCACGATCCTGACCCGCAGCAACGTTCTTGACGAGGATATGGAAGAACCCTTGCGGGAGCTGGCAGAAGCGGGCTGCGATATCATTTTCTTTAACGGCTACAGTGACCTGGTGGTCAAGCTGGCTCCGGAATATCCGAAGATACAGTTCTGCCAGACCTCCTATATGGACATGAGTGATGTGACAGTTCCCGAAAACTATCACACCTTTAAGGGCGAGGCTTATCAGGGCAGATATGTAAGCGGTATTGCCGCAGGCATGAAGATAAAACAGCTGATCACGGAAGGTACCATTACGGAAAAAGAAGCCATTGTCGGTTTCGTGGCTGCTTTTCCCACCTCGGAGGTTATCTCCGGCTACACCGCCTTTCTCATCGGAGTACGCTCAGTAGTGCCTACCGCCGTAATGCAGGTTTACTACACGGGAACCTGGAGCAGTTACGCCCAGGAGAAAAAAGCTGCGGAGCAGTTGATAAAAGACGGCTGCGTGATCATCTCACAGCACACGGACACCATTGGTCCCGCAATAGCCTGTGAGGAATCCGCCGGTGAAAAGCCTGTATATTTTGTGGGAAACAACCAGAGCATGTCCGAGGTTGCCCCCGGAACCTCTCTTGTCACCGCAAGGATCAATTGGGATCCTTATGTCCTCACTGCTGTGGAAGCCGTAAGGACCGACAAAAAGATCGAATCAAAGCTCATGTTGTGTCATGTGCACGGTAACGATGTTTCCGCAGGTTTTGAGCAGGGCTGGGTTAAAATGGAAGACCTGAATCTTCAGGTTGCGGCTCCCGGAACCGAGGCGGCCATGAACGCTGCCATAGACCAGTTTAAGCGTGGCACCGTGATATATGCCTTCCACGGAGAACTGACGGGTGTGGATCCCCAGAACCCCAAGGATACCATCGATCTTTCCATAGGATACATAGAGAATGAAAAGACCTCCTACCCCACCTTCCATTATGTGCTGAAGGATGTCATCACCATAGTAAAGTGAGCATGATATGCCCGTACTTGTTTTCATACTTTGCTGACAAAAAACAGCTTCCGAGATTGTGTCGGAAGCTGTTTTCTATTGCTTTATTTGATCTATAAACGGATTATTTATACTGTCTTGCGAACTCTACGGCAGCCTTAAGGTCCTCATCATTGGGGCGGCCCTTGTGAAGGCCCTTGAATTCTCCCTTGCAGTGGAATTCCCTGTCATCCATGGGGATACCCACCTTGTCTGCCTCGGCCTTGATCTTCTTGTAAGTGGAGTTTAACATAGCGGCGGAACCGAAGTTAACGATCTTACCAACAAGTTTTTTATCGAGAGACTTTACGAAATCCCTTACTTCGGGATCGATGTTAAAAGCATAATAGGAGTTTCCGAGGAAAAGAAGGTCAACCTTCTCATTAACGGGCTCGCTGATGGGAAGAGCTTCTACTCCCAATTCTTTGGCAACTGCCTCGGCAAGACGCTTAGTGTTGCCCGTTTTTGTATAGTATCTAACTGCATAGGTCATGATAGTATCCTCCTTGCGTTGTTATCTTTTGCACTATTGTATTGCGCGCAATTGAATTTGTCAAGGGATTAATTCAGCTGCGATCCGGGCTGTTATCAAAAACAGTGGTCTTAAGGGTTTTAGGATCGGTCTTTAACCCGGTGCCGTAATACATGTGGTTGAAATAATCAACGATAAGCTCCATATCCTCTTCGATCACCGCATGACCCTCTTTGTGAAAATGCACCGCCAGATTGTCCGAAAGTCCCTCTCCCGCATAAACCGCATCGGCACGCCTAAAGCACTCCCACATGGCGGGAGAATTGACCCAGTCTTCGCCCATACAGGCAGCGATGATAAAATAAAAGCGCTTAGGATCCATTGCCAAAAGAACGAGATTCTCCTGGTCCATGGGAATAGCTTCGGGAGTTCTGTACTTTAAGAACCTGTCGTTGAACCAGCCACGCTCCGCCTCGGATTGCAGACAGTCCAAAGGCTCGTTCTTTGTATAGGTATATTCTTTGGGCCCGCCGACCGCTGTAAGATCGTAGGTCTTTCCCTCGGAGATGACACTGTAAAGAGCCAGTCCACCGGCTCCGGAGCAGGCAGGGATGGTCATGCGGAATCTTTGATCAAAAGCACCGCAGACCGCTGTTGCCTTGCCCCATCTGGAGACTCCCGTGACCATAGAGGCTTCGGGATCTAAGTTTAAAGCCTTGCCAAGGCCGTTATAAACCGCGTCAAGCACCTTGGAGGCGCCCCAGGCCCAGGCCATAAGGACACCTGTCTGTTCGGTGTCTGCAGCGCCGTAGTGGTAAAGATCGTAAAATGCTCCCTGGTGTTTTGTATCATCGGAAGCGATCTCCCTGCTGTCCATGAAGATCAGAGCATAGCCCTGTTTCAGGGCATGATCCTTGGGCTGTATCGGGTGCATGCAGATAATGAAAGGCGACCCCTTGGGATAACGGGCTGCCGCTTCACTGTCCGGAAGATAGGCATGAACCGTGAATTCGGAAACATTTTCGACTCTGATCTTCACAAGTTCTCCGCCAACAACCTCAAAGGGGTTTGCGGGCTTACGATCACCGTCTGCCTTAGGGTCCGGGCCAAGAAGTTCAAAACTCACCTTCTCGCCCTCACGCCACCTGCCGTATATTTCTTTTTCGTAAAAAGAACGTACCGTATCTTTGCTAAATGTTTTTTCTGACATATATAATCCCCCCTAGGGCTTATTGTATCAGATTTTCATCCTTTTAGTATCCCATACTTCACATAAGCCTTGTGCCACTTGGAGATCTCTTTCTTTTTGGCATAATTGCGGGTGTTTTCGGCGCTTAGGTTTTTGTAGAGGCGATAACGCTCTTCGGAAAGTTCTCCGCTTTTGAGGGCGGCTTTGATGGCGCAGCCGGGCTCCGTTTCATGTCGGCAGTCGCTGAATTTACAGCGGCACTCCAGTTCCCTTATGTCTTCGAAGGTATCGTCGATTCCCTCCTGAGCCTCCGACATGCCTATCTCACGCATGCCGGGGGTATCGATGATAAAAGCGCCGTTTTCAAGCTCGATAAGCTGACGATGGGTGGTGGTGTGCTTACCCGTTGAGTCCGATTCCCTTACTGCGCCGGTCTTCATGATCTCGGTGCCTGTTATGGCATTAAGAAGAGTGGATTTACCCGCTCCTGAAGAGCCTAAAAAGCACACTGTGGCACCCGGTTTAAAGTATTCCTCAAGTTCATCCAGTCCGATGCCGTAGATGGCCGAGACCGCATGGACCCGAACCTTGTCGGATATGGTTTCCACTTCGCGGATGTACCTGCCCACATTGCTGCAAAGGTCTGATTTAGTGAGGACGACCACGGGCAGGGAATTACCCTGAAGCGCCACGCTTGCATAGCGGGCGATACGGTTGTAGCTGTAGTCTTCGTTAAGGGATGTGACGATAAAGGTGTAGTCCACATTGGACACCATGTTCTGCATAACGCGGGTCTTACTCTGATCCGGGCGCTTTAAAAAGCTTGTTCGCTCCCTTATGGCAAGGATAACGGAATCTCCCGCCGGATTAAGTTCAAAGTCAACGTAATCTCCCACTACGGGGAAATCCGCTTCTTCTTCCTCGTAGAAGCTTCCCTTTAATTTGGCGGGAAGTTCTTCGCCTTCAAAGAGGATGGTGTAGCTGTTCTTTTGGATCTCGGAAATACGTCCGAGACTAAGGTTTTTTGAATTATTGGGGTTCATTTTGATTCTCCATTCTGTGTGGTGCCTTCGCGCGGAAGGCGGGTTTATCAGTATGGAGACTTCGATTTTATGCGGTGCCATTCGCATTACGCTTCGCTTCATGCTCATGTCGCGCTGTCGCGCTATCGGTTGAATGCAAGTCGAACGCTTATGTGAGCAAGCTCACACGCGTTCGATTGCATTCAACCGGCACCGCTTGTAGAAACGCGCAAAAAGACCGTGGCAATAAACCACGGTCATAAAGAATTCATATTATGAGTTGCGCATCTGCTAAGAGCGCTCTTCAAATCCCTAAAAAAGGGCATAAACCGAGGTCAACATACTGTATTTGGTTACGGATATTAAGTTTCTCGCAGTCATTAAGTTGTACCTCGCTTTCCTGAATAATCACGGCAACACCAAAGTGTCACCTCAGTTATATTACCAAAATCACGCCCCGCTGTCAACGTGGGCTTTTCTATTCCGGAATTGTTTCACCGCTGAGTCTTATGTAAGCGGCCAGCGACTTTGCAATAAAGTAAAGTATGCCGCATTCATCCTCCTGCCAGATGCGGTGTTCCCTGGGGCTTGAGCAGATAAGATACCCGTCGGTCTCGGCGTTGAGTCCGATCTTTGCGATAAGGGCCGAATGAACATTTCTGGCCGTAAGGGCACCGTAAAGCACGGGATAGGAATCCTTCAGGTTATCAATATCACTCTCGGCATAAAGATCGTCGTTCATGAGGCTGATAAGATCGTTGACTTTGCGCCTTAAGGACTTATCGATCAGAGAGCGCAGCATCAGTCCCTTGCCGCAATAAAAGATCTCGGAAATGCTCAGTTCCGTCTGCAACAGGTTCATAACGGAAAGAAGCCTGTTTTCAAAGCCCTTTACCTGCTCGATATGACTCATCAGGGTATTCATGTTGGTATAAACACCCTGACGGACTATTTTCTTCATGTCAAGATCCTTATGAATGCTCTCTTCGTAGATCACAAAGCAGTTTCTGCCCTTGCTCTTGCCATGGTAAAGAGTCTTGTCAATAAGGGAAAACAGATCGTCGTAGTTGTCTGCATCGTAGGGGAAGGTAGCGCAGCCCGTGGTGCCGGTAATGAAAAGGGAATGGTCGTCCACGTCGATCTTGCGTCGAAGAACGCCCGTATTTACGTAAATATCCTCAAAGAAGGACTGTTTGTCATCGAATTTGGTGTCACGGAAATTGATGAGGAGAAGCTCATCGCCGCCGAATCTGCCCACAACACCATAGCCGTCGGTATATTCGGCCAGAGAACCGGAAATCTCTTCAAGAACCACGTCACCGGCATGATGACCGTAGGTGTCGTTGATATATTTAAAGTTATCAAGATCTATGATGGAAAAAGTAAAAGGAATGTCATCCGCAATAAGAGACTTTGCAAAATTAAGGATAAATCCCCTGCTGACCACTCCGGTCAAGGGGTCCAGAATCTCTTCAAGGGAGACTTCATCCAGAAGTTTATCAAAATAACGGTACTTACGGAGTTTTTTAATGTCGTAGGTGACGCCGGAGCGGATGGATGCAAGATTTCTGCGGTGAACATCGGTAACGTCGAGGAAACTGCCCACAAGACCCACGATCTTGCCGTCCTCGTAGATGGGCCGCTTGCTGGCGATGATGTCACGCTCTTCGCCGCGGATCATGCACTTACCGAGAACCTTGTAGGTACTGTGACCCTCAAGGACGCGAAGTTCATCCTGTTTGAAGGGTTCGGGGTCCGAATGCCACCCCATATCTTCGTCGGTCTTGCCGATCAAAACATCGGCGGATGCGAATCCGTAGAAATCAAGAAATGCTTTGTTTACGCCCACAAAACGGCGATCCTTGTCTTTCCAGAAAACACAGTCCTGGGCTGTGTTGATGATGTTGTCGAAGAGTTCCTCGTTCATCTCCATAGTAAGAAAATCCTGCCTTGTAAGTAAAACATAAAGCCGCCATAACCGCGTAAAGACGCAATCCCATTGAATATTATACAACAGGACCCTGCGAATTGTTAAGGGGGCAGAAAACCTGTTTTCCAATTTTTTTCAACAGCTTAGGTGACTTGCGGGGAGTCTGTGATCAATGCTGCAGGATAAAAAGCACCACATCAAAAACCGCGGGATTGTTGCACACCACCAACGCTATCCTGCTCTTGGCGCGGCTCAGGCCGTGGAAAAGCTTGCGGATCCGATGGTCCCTGCCCTCGGGTGTAGCTTTGTTCCTTAAGTTTCCGCCGCCATCGTAAAAGAAGGTCTCATCCATGAACATGACCACTTTGTCAAAGGCTTTACAGGTGGCGTTGTGGGCTTCGATCTCGGAAAAAGCACCGGTCGCAGCCAAAGTCTCAGGCTGACTCAGCTCAGGATCCTTTATATACATGTAGCCGTCGGCTTTGTAGTTATCAAGGAGCTTGCCCGCTTCCGTAAGATTGTTGGCATATGCAAGGCTCACGGAGGGGAAATCTTTCCTGTGAAGCTTACCCTTAAAGCTCATAAGACAGTTTATGAAGGCAGAAAGCTCACCGTTCAGTCTTATCTTGTTGGTTAGGCAGAATCTTGTAAAGCCCTCCAGGTTCTCGATAAGTTCCGCGCCCACGCCGAGACGTTCTTCTCCCGCAATGGAGTCTTCCCTGTCGTAGGAAACTATGATGGGAGCGTTCCACTTGGCGGAAAGGGCCCTGATCTCGTTCATGGCGAATTCATCGATGCGGTGTCCTTCATCCACCAGGATGGCGGTATAGGTCCCTTCCACAAGGATCTTCTCTCCCGCCTCGCAATAATAGAAATCGATGCGCTTAAGACGTTCATCAAGCTGCTCAAGTTCTTTTTCATGGGATCCGAAATGAAGCACGCAGACCCGGTCAAATCTGGACAGCTGCATGGCAAGATCATAGAGAAGCAGGGTCTTTCCGGTGCCGGGAAGCCCGGTAAAGCCAAGGACCGGAGGCATCCCGCTTCGTTTTTTTTCTTCGGTGATCCTTAAGATCTGTTTCTTTATATCCTTCTGCTGGGAGGTGAGAAAATACTCGCTCCGTAAGAACCTGTCAGGGTCAGACAGCGGGGAAATCAGGTAAAGTTCTTCTTTAAAAAGGTCCTCAATGTGGCCTTCGTAGCAGTTTTTCTGGCTCTTTAACACAACCGCCAGCTCATCCCAGTCTGTCTCTACAAGTTTTTCGGTGTTTGAAAGCCTCACCAGCCTGTTCAGGTTGCTAACGTAGGTATAAAAATGAGTATTCAGGCCCAGGGTGGACAGATAGTATTTGTTCTGGATCAGCTGATTCCTGATGGTCTCATCGGACACGTTGCCGCTCTTTAATTCGATGTTTACCACGGTATCGTCGCTGACCCTTATAAGGTCGAATTCCTTGCCCAGTTTCGGCATGGTAAAAGAATAAAAAAACTCATACGAAGAGGCTTCCGGGCTGACTTCGCAGAGTTTATCCACAAAGGCCCCGAGGCCTTCCGTTTCCCATTCTTTGATCTTGAGAAAACGGCCGCGCTTGGAGAGCTGTCTCTCTAAGCGTGCCAGGCGCTCGGGGTCCGATATTCTTGTTAAGGAGTATATGTTAATCGAGTTCATTCTTCAGTTTTTCGAAATCCACCGTGGTACTGTTGGAAACATCCACGTTATTCTGCGCAAGGAAATCTTCATATTCCGTAGTGGAGATATTGCTCCGAAGTTCCGAATCTCCGCTCCAGAAGGTGCTGCCTTCCTCGGCAGGCTTGGTTTTCGCCTCCTCTGCATTCATGAGTTCCTGCTGCCACTCAAGGTACTCTGGGTAGGTCAGAAGACCCATACGGTACTTTTCCTCGTAGGACATCTTCTGCTGGTACCACTTGACTAAGGCATTGCGGGGTGCATTCTTGGGTATTTCCAGGGTAAAACCGGGCATGTTGTCGAGATATTCATTTGAAGTCGGTTTTTTACTTTTGGTTTCAGCCATAAAACTATTTTAGCACAAAATATTAATAACGGATTATAAAAAATGACCCACGAAAAAACTCGTGGGTCATTCAAAGATCAAATCAAATATTGGCGCATGATCTCAGTGTGCGAAACCGGATCATTGTTTCTTCCTGCGGGCAAAAGCAACCACAGCTCCTGCAATCGCCAGGGCTGCCGCAGCGGGAATTGCCACGAACAGAGGATTGACTTTCTTGGTCGATGACACTCCGCCCTTTACAAGGATGGTGGCCGATATGGGAGCTACGGTCAACTCTCCGCCTGCAAAACTTTCGATTGCGGTGGTTCCTGCGGTGTCACCCTTCACGCAAACAGTCCACTTGCCTTCGGGAATCATTACCTTGGTTTCTGTGGAATTTGCGTTAAACACCAGGAAGATTTTCTCGGAGGGTTCTCCATTGACTCCGCCGGTCACACTGAATCCCAACACATTGTTTTCAAGTCCTTCGAGGACAGCCACATGGCTCTTAACATCCTCCGCAGTGGTAAGTCTCAATGCGGGATGTGCTTTTCTGAATTCCATGAGACCTTTGTAGTACTCAAGGTTCTTTGCATATTCTTCTTTGTCAAGATCGGACCATTTGATGGAGTTTACGGCATCACTCGAAGCATAGCTGTTGGAATCGAAGGAACCGTCTTCTTTTACCTTGGTACGAAGGATCTCCTCACCTGCCTGCATGAAGGGAACGCCCTCTGCGGTGAGATAGATGGCTGCTGCCAGGTTATTCATCTTCACAAGGTCCTCACGGCTTGCATCGGGACGGGAAGCCTCGATCCTGTCGATAAGGGTCATGTTGTCATGGCAGGATGCGTAGTTGATGATCTGAGAGGGATTCTTGCTCCAGCCTTCCTGAGCCATGAAGGAGGACTGCATGGAACTTTCTTTTTTCTTGGCTCCCGATACAAAACCGGTCTCTGTGTTAAATACGCTTCCTTTAAGGCCGTCGCGGATGTTGTCGTTAAAGTAGGCAAATCCGGGTGTACGGGCACTGGAGCGCTGGGTAGCAAGATAAATATCTTCCTTGGTCACGTCGGTATTCATTACCCAGCCCTCGCCGTAGAAGATAACGCCGGGGTGCTTTGCATGAACGGTCTCCACGATCTCATTGATGGTATCCACGTCGATAAGGCCTACCAGGTCGAACCTGAAGCCGTCGATGTGATATTCGTCGGCCCAGTAGTTTACGGAGTCAACGATGTATTTTCTGACCATGGAACGCTCGGAGGCGGTATCGTTGCCGCAGCCTGAACCGTTGGAATATCTGCCGTCGGCATCAATTCTTGAAAAATATCCGGGAACCAGACGGTTAACGCAGAAGTCTCCTGCGGAGTATACATGGTTGTAGACCACGTCCATGACCACGCTGATGCCGTTGTCGTGAAGGGCTTTAACCATCTGTTTTGCTTCTTTTACACGGACATTACCGTCTGCCGCATCGGTGGCGTAGGAGCCTTCGGGAACATTGTAGTTCACGGGATCGTAGCCCCAGTTAAACTGAGGTGTTGACTTGGTCTCATCCACGGAACCAAAGTCGTAGAAGGGAAGGATATGTAAGTGGGTGATGCCCAGTTCTTTTAAATAGTCAACACCGGTTGCTTTGCCACCGGGAGTCTTGGTGCCTGTCTCGGTAAAAGCAAGATATTTTCCTTTGTTCACCATTCCCGAGGATTCATCCACTGAGAAATCTCTCACGTGAAGCTCGTAGATGACCGCATCGGTGATGGGCTCTCCGTCATGAGGGTTCTTGTCCGCATCCCAGCCTTCGGGGTTCGTTGCGGCAAGATCGATGACCATGGCACGCTTTCCGTTCTGGCCGGTGGTGCGGGCATAGGGGTCGCAGGCCTCGTTCTTTGCCCCGTCAAGGACAGCGGTGTAGGTGTAGAAGGTGTTGATGATATCGCCGTTTACGGTAACGGTCCAGGTGCCGTTAACGTCCTTGGTCATGGGAATCGATTCGATCAGATCCGATACCCAGGACTTGCCGGATTCATAACGGTTTAAGTAAACCTCCTCGGCCGTGGGAGCCCAGACTCTGAAGTCAGTCTTCTCTTTAGAGTAGGTAGCACCCAGGTCAGAGCCTGTATAGGTGTTCTCGGCCTCAAATTTGGCCGTAGAGAAGATTATGGGCATGTTTACCTTAAATGCATCGCCTGCAAATTTAAGGCGGTAATTTCGCTTTAAATCGAGTTTTTTAAGAAGTTTGAGCATATATTTGAATTCTCCCATGAAAACTACGTCGCCGTGCTCTACGATGCCTTCTGTGCCGGACAACTCAAGGCTCTTGATCTGTTCTTCGTCCATAAGTCCCGTCATGGTAAGAAGAATACCCTGTGCATCATCGTCGTAAACAGCGGATTTAAGCTTGGTGCCGGTGACCACATCGTCGGCATAGACCTTTTCGCCGCCTTCTACGCCCGATTTAACGTAGAAATGAACTGTACCCGATACTACCTCATCGATCTCGATGAACTGATCCATGTCGATGTCCTTGGTCCATTCCTGGGTCCTGACAATGTAACCTATGGATGTGGTGCCTGCTGGAACTTCCATGGTGGCCACCATTTCACCGTTCTCTTCGGTAAAAGCATAGCCTGCTCCCTCACCACCTGCGGGCCAGAGCCACACATCCCAGGGGGCGTAATTGCCGTCTTCTCTGAAATAGTGGAGTTTAAGGATGACTCCGCCTTCGGCGTGAGCCTCAAGAGCAAAAAGAAGGGGCGTTGCCATGCTGACAAACAAAAACATGACAGCAGCAAGAAAAGCCCTTATACGCGAATGCGCACTGTGTTTTAAATTCATTGTAACCTCCCCTTAGCGGTTGTTAAGTGTGACGGAAGCGTTGGTGAAAGGTTTTCTATCCGGTTTCAACCCGGCTTCGAAACAGTTTCGGAAAACGCTTTCCGTGTTTCTGAAATTATAATACTATAAAGATCCGAAAAAGTAAAGCATACAAAAAGAGGCGGTCCTAAGACCGCCTCTCTCAATTTAAATCTTAAACTGCGTCGTTGTTCTGCCGGAATTCGCCCTGAGCGATGGTCGTAAGCTTTCTAAACTGCATTACGAGGTAAACCGTTCCGAGGACTACTACAAGGCCTCCGAGAAGGGATACCCAGAACTCAACGGTTCCGCCCCATACAAGGGCGATCACAAGGTAAGCTACGATGAACACTGCGCCAACCGCAAGATCCATGATAAGGTTCTTTTTCTTTTTATCCATCTTTACTGCCTCCTAGTTTCTCTTGATGAAGTTCGTGATCGACTTCTTGTTATCATACTCTCTGAATCCGAAGTAAGTGATGTATCCGAGGATAAGCAGGAGAAGTACCCAAAGTACCCAGCTGTTAGGCATGTTTGCAAGGGGCACTTCATCATCTTCAATATCCAATCCGTCGCCTGCGGGACCTGCTGCAAGTGCGGGACCTTCATCCTCGATATTCTGAGTTTCAGGCTCGGTCTCGGGTTCGGTCTCAGGCTCAGTCTCGGGCTCTGCAGGAGGAGTCTGCTCTTCTTCCTCTTCCTCGTCAACAGGTGTGGGAGGATTAGGATTTACGGGAGGAGTAACGATCTCTTCGTTGTTCTGGGCCGCCAAAACAGTAAGAGTACCGTAGGTATACTCAAATACGTAGTTAGGGTGGTTGCTCTCCGCATCACCAAGGGATCCGTAGATAGTCTTGGGTCCGGGAGTATCATCCTGGCCTATTCTCCAGAAGAACGCGGAGATAGGATCGAGACTTACTGCGTTATTTACTGTGCCGTAGAACGCGGGATCCGGTTCACCCTGGGTCTTGGTGTAGTTATTAGCTACAATGTATACGGTACGACGGGTGATGGTGAGATTACCGTCAACGGTAGTTACCGCATAGTTGTCGTTAGCGTACTTGGAAGCATCCACGTCAGCGGGAAGATTTGCCACGCTGTCGGGAACATTGGCTTTGACCGCATAAGTTCCTACGTTCTCACCCTCTGTTCTGGTGTAGGTGATGTAAAGCTCGTCACCGTCGAAGGTTTCGGTAGCAATGTTGCTGATGCCAAATACAGGATCTGCATCACCGAATACCTTGGAAGCTGCTCTGACATTAAGAGTAACTGCTTTTCTGTTTATCACAAGCTTTGCGGATGCGGAAGCGGTGAAGTCTGCTTCACTTCTTCCATCCACAAGCTGTTTCTTGTAGCTGCCGGAAGCAGTAACAATGTAAGTACCTGCATTAACTGCGCTGTTGCCTGCTGCTACGATCGCACCTTCAACATCTTTTCTGATGGTGTAGGTTATTTCTGCAATGTTCTCGGAAGAAGCGGTCACGCTGTGAGGCTGTTTGTTGTACTCTGCAAGAATTCCGTCAGCGGTGATACCTGCGAAGGTGATAACGGGCTTAGCGCTGTAGTTTGCGGTGATGGTAAATGTAGCACCGTTAGCAAGTCTCTTGTTAGCGGTATCAGCTACCGTGTATTCAACCTCTTCGGTAACCTTGTTTCCGAAATCTGCGGAAGTCCAGCCGAGGAAGTCGAAGCCGCTCTCTGCAACACCCTTTTCATATGATGCAACCTGGCCGTCAACTACGGTTACTTCATCTAACTTTTTATTGTTAAGACCCTTGAAGATTACAGTGTAAGAGTTCTTTTCAAAGTTTGCGGTTGCCACAAGGTCATATGCGGGCATGGTAGCGGGCTTGCCGTCTGTAAGGGTTTCGCCTGCAACAACGTTGCCGTCTTCGTCCTTGGTTGCCTTGGACCAGGTCCAACCGGTGAAGTGGTGACCCAACTTGTCGGGATCCTGGATGGCATCGAAGGTATAACCGAACTTAACGGTCTGGGTGTTATCGGTTAATACTCTTCCGTCAACGATATAAGTTACGGTATGAGGTGCGCCGTCTCTGTTCCACATTGCTTCAACGGTCTTTCCGTTAATATCGGAAGCGGAAACAGTGTAACTTGCTGCGAAATCGGTAAGTGTGTAAACATATTCCGCATTGTTAGTGTAGTAATTTCTGTAAGTGGTATCTGTTACAACATTGGAAGTAAGAACGGTAGGCTCATCAAGATGAACGTCTGTCTTCTTTCCCGCGCTGTAACTGTAGTCAGCATCAAATGCGCTCTTAACTACAAATTCGATAGAATAGTTCTTGTAGTTAGGCTTGTATGCTGCGGTGTAATGTGCTTCACCTTTAACGGTGTAAGTCTCGCCGGGCTTCCATGCTTCAGACTTAACCAGTTCGTAAGTAAAGGTGTCATCTTCACCCTTAGGTGTGATTTCGGGCATCGTAAAGGTGTCGCCGTAATTCTTGGTGAAGGTATGAGTCTTATTCTGCTCCTTATCTTCAAAGGTAACAGTGTAGGTGTTAACCGTTCTGGTTACTGTAGCGTTAACTACTGTAGTACCGGTAATGTTATTGTATGTATTGTCCCAACCTGTAACTGTGTAACTGTACTGGCCGGCATTCTCCTGACTGTTGTAAAGTTCCTCTGCAGTAGGAAGTTCGGGAGCGGTTGCTCCGGTTCCGTATGCGATATTCTTACGGGTTGTAGTCTTAGTATCGTAAGTGGAACCGTCAGCTTCCTTGTAAATGATGTTAAAGGTTACATCGTATGTATTAACTGTTCTGGTCTGATCAACGGTAACCTTGGTATGGTTTGTGATCACTGCATCAGCTGCCACAGACCATGCGGTACCCATTGTGTAACTGTAATGAGCATCAGCGGCCTCTGCTGCGGGGATCTGAGGATACTGCTGTTCGCCGTAGGTAGCGCCGTGGTTAACACTTACTTCGCCGACCTTTACTTCATCATAACTGCCGGTAGCATCCTTCTTAACAACATAGAAGGAAACGGTGTATACGTTCAGGTCGTAATTAACAAATGTTTCAAGATCTACTACGCCCTTAACGGTAAGGGTGTCTGCCCACTGCCATTCAATATCCTGTTCGGTATGGCCTTCCCAGCCAAGCACAGTGTA
>JAEEGT010000037.1 GCA_016280465.1 Lachnospiraceae bacterium
CAAAGCGGTATCGTGGTGAAGGGAATACATGACGTTGCCGTCAGATTTTCCAAGTGCTGTTCTCCCGTGCCCGGAGATGAGATCGTGGGCTTTGTTACCAGAGGCCGCGGTATTTCCATCCATCGTACGGACTGTATCAATATTCTTTCTCTTCCCGCCATGGAAAGAGCCAGACTTATCGATGCCGAGTGGCAGAAGACCGAGGAGATCACCGGCAAGTATCCCGCCGAGATCAGGATCTTTGCCAACAACCGTACGGGACTACTGGCAGATGTCTCCAAGGTCATCACCGAGAGCAACATAAGCATTATTTCCCTTAACACAAGGGTCAACAAACAGGGTCTCGCAACCATGAACATTTCCTTTGAAATCGAGAGCAGGGAAGCCCTGACCCGTGTTGTGGATAAGATAAGAAACATTGAGAGCGTACTTGATATAGAAAGGACCAGGGGCTGATGGGACAGGTTAAGATCGGCAGGATCACACTGGGTATGTATACCACCAACTGCTATTTTCTCTACAGAGAGGGTAACAGCGAAGTCGTATTTATCGACCCCGCCGATTCCGGTGACTATATATACGACAAATTAAAGGAGAAGGGCTTCTCGGTAGGGGCCATTCTTCTTACGCACGGTCATTTTGACCATATATTCGGCGTGGCTTCTCTCAAAAAGAAAAGCGGCGCCAAAGTATATGCTTCTTTTGCCGAGGAAAAGCTTCTTGAGGACGAGGGCTTAAACTGCTCCGAATCCGTGGGACGGCCCACCAGGGTATCCCCCGATGAGTTCTTTAGAGACGGTGACGAACTGACCCTTTGCGATGTTCCCATTAAGGTGATCCACACGCCGGGACATACCGCAGGAAGTGTCTGCTTTTACGTTGAAGAAGCAGGGATACTCATTGCGGGAGATACGCTGTTCAGAGAGAGCGTGGGACGCACCGACCTTCCCACCGGCAGCATGAAGACTCTCATTGATTCCATCCGGGAAAAACTTCTTGTACTTCCCGATGGGACTAAGGTATATCCGGGACACGGAATGCCTACGGACATAGGCTTTGAAAGGGATAACAACCCGTTTTTATAAAATGATCATCTGTGTAATCAACGAACCGAAATTTGAATATGACATTCATTCGCTCTTTAAGGCCTTTTACCCTGCGGAAGAGGTCAAAGTGACTGCGAAGTGCGAAGAAACATCCGGGAACGCCTCAGTGTTCTCGGTTTTGTATGAAAAGGCTTACTTTTCCTTAAGCGACGGTAACGGAAAGGAACTTCTCAGGTTATCGACCGACGGTGTAAAGGACAGGATCGGAGAAAAGAACCTTGTGAAAAGGCTTGTGTATCTGGCCATTTCGCGCCTTACGGGGAAGACTCTTGAATGGGGAGACCTTACGGGGATCAGACCCACAAAGATAGCTTCAAAGCTGCTGAATGAAGGAAAGAGCGACGAAGAGATCCTTTCATATATGAAAGACACCTACCTTGTGGGAGATAAAAAAGCCGGGCTTTCCCTGGATATAGCAAAGCGGGAGAGAGAGATACTCAGGCCCTTGCGCCTTAAACAGGGCGGCTACAGTCTGTACATCGGAATCCCTTTTTGCCCCACCACCTGCCTTTATTGTTCTTTTACCTCAAACCCAATCGGGGCATGGAGATCAAGGATCGACGATTTTCTCAATGCACTGGAAAAAGAGATCAGGTTTGTGGCAGAGGCCAGAAAAAACGGCATTCTTGACAGCATATACATAGGCGGCGGCACACCAACCTCACTGGAAGCCCCGGAAATTGACAGGCTGCTTACGGTCATCGAAGAAAACTTCGATCTTTCGGGAGTGCTTGAATATACGGTTGAGGCGGGACGTCCAGATTCCATAACCGTTGATAAACTGAAAGTACTTAAGAAGCACGGTGTTACCCGCATCAGCGTCAACCCTCAGACCATGAATGCCGATACCCTTAAGCTTATCGGGCGACATCATACGCCCGGGGATTTTGTAAGGGCTTTTTCCCTTGCAAGAGAATCGGGCTTTGATAACATCAATACGGATATCATCCTCGGACTTCCGGGCGAGAGCGAGAGAGAGGTTCAAAATACCGTCGACGAGCTGGTAAGGCTCAGACCCGACAGCCTGACAGTACATTCCCTGGCGGTTAAAAGAGCTTCCGCTTTGTCAGAGTGGATTTTGAAAAACGGATATGATACCATGGTAAATACGGATAAGACCATGGAGATCGCCGCGGCGGGCGCGCTTGCTCTGAACATGAAGCCCTATTACCTTTACAGGCAAAAGAACATGGCCGGCAATTTTGAAAACACCGGTTATGCAAGAGAAGGGGCTTACGGGATCTACAACATCCTCATAATGGAGGAACTTGAATCCATAGCGGCATTGGGACCGGGAAGCGTATCCAAGGTATTGACGCGGGAAGGGAAACTGGTCAGAGACGACAATGTCAAAGACGTATCCCTTTATATCGAACGAATTGACGAAATGATCGAAAGGAAGCGTGAACTTTTTGCGCTTGAGTGAATAACATGACATTGATAAAGAAGCCGGTTACCGGCATGAAAGAGATAATGCCCAGAGAAATGGAGATCAGGGCATATGCTCAGGGGATCATCAGGGAGACCTATGAATCCTTCGGTTTTACCTCCATCGAGACTCCCTGTCTTGAGGACATCAACAACCTTTGCAGCAAGCAGGGCGGAGAAAATGAAAAACTTATATTCAAGGTATTGAAGCGCGGGGAAAAGTTAAATCTTGAAACCGCAAAAACGGAAGCGGATCTTACGGACATGGGATTAAGATACGACTTAACCGTACCCCTTGTAAGATTTTATTCCAACAATGCCAACGAGCTTCCCGTACCCTTTAAGGCATTGCAGATGGGTAATGTATGGCGTGCGGACAGACCCCAGAGAGGCAGATACCGTCAGTTCATGCAGTGCGATATCGATATGTTCGGTGAAGCCACAAATATGGCGGAGATCGAACTGATACTCGCTACTACCACCACCCTGGGAAAACTTAACTTTAAGAATTTTGAGATCCGTATCAATGACAGAAGACTTTTAAAGGCCATGAGCGATTATGCCGGCTTTGACAAGGACAAATTCGACGAGGTCTGCATTATCCTTGACAAACTTGACAAGATCGGCCTTGAGGGAGTTAAGGAGGAACTGGTCAAAGAAGGTTTTGCCGAGACTTCCGTTGACAGATACTGCGCCCTTTTCGACAGGGCGGACGGAACCCTTAAGACCCTTGACAGATTAAAGGAGCTTCTGGGGGAAGCTTTACCCGCCGAGGTATCCGCAAATCTTTATGAGATAATCTCCAGCGTTGAGTCTGTTAAGGAAGCGGACTTTAAGATGGTGTTCGACCCCACCCTGGTCCGGGGTATGGGATATTATACCGGAACCATTTTTGAGATAGCCATTCCCGAATTCGGCGGTTCCTGCGGAGGCGGCGGCAGATACGACAAGATGGTTGGAAACTTTACGGGCACCGATGTTCCCGCCTGCGGTTTCTCCATCGGTTTTGAAAGAATAGTCCTTCTTTTGCTGGAAAGCAATTTCCAAATTCCCGGAAAGGGCGTTAAATGTGCTTATCTTGTGGACAAGGATATGGCAAAGGACCTTTATGCAAAGATCTTAAAGAGCGCATCCGAAGACCGCAAGACCGGCAAGACCGTCCTTGTTGTTAAGATGAACAAGAACAAGAAATTCCAGAAGGAAAAGCTCACCGCGGAAGGCTACACCGAGTTTAAGGAGTTTTACGCTGATTCCTACAAGGGGTGATACTTTGGAAAGAATCGTTAAGATCCTTTGGTCGCGGATCGATCCCGATTCCGTTGAGAATCTTAGGGAAAAGTATTATTGCCATCTGGATTTAAAAAGGCAAAAGCGCATCGACAGCTGCAGATCCGATTCGAAGAGGGCTGAGCTGATCACCGGGGGAGCTTTGCTCATAAAGGCCCTTGAGGATGCGGGACTGACCAAAGCAAAGATATCCTATGCAAAGAACGGAAAGCCCTATGTTGAGGCGGAAGGTTTTTACTTTAACCTTTCACATTCGGGCGATATAGCCGCAGTGGCGGTTTCGGATGAGGACCTGGGCTTTGACATACAAAAACCCGTTAAGGCCAAAGAGAGTCTTTTAAAAAGGGTATTGTCACCAGGGGAAAGAAAAAGCTTTGATCCTAAAGACACCGGCTTTAACAGGATCTGGTCCCTTAAGGAAAGCTATTCAAAGCTTACGGGGGAGGGTATAGGTACCGATTTTTCGGATACGGGTTTTGAAAAAGACCCAAAGACCGGTTTGTACAATGTAACATATTCGGGGAGAGCCTGCGGGTTTGCCCGTGAGTTTTCTCTTTTTGAAGGTTATTCCGCTGCCGTATGCATGGCGGAACCCTTTGTCATAAGTGATCTTTGTGAGATCCGGCTTTTGTAGCGAAAGGAGTTTTTCTTGGATAGCGAAGGCGTCATACAATTGATAGTTTTGGGAGTTTTAGTGGTACTTTCTTCGTTCTTTTCCGCATCGGAGACTGCCCTTGTTTCCCTTAACCGGGTGAAGGTGCGTTCCCTGGCCGAAGAGGGGAGAAAGCATTCTAAGACCCTTGAAAAAGTCATATCTAAATACGACAGGATGATAACCACCATCCTTGTGGGCAACAATATTGTGAACTTAAGTGCATCGGCCCTGGCCACTGCCCTTACCATAAGGCTTTGGGGTAACATTTACGTGTCCCTGGCAACGGGTGCCCTGACACTTCTCATCCTGATATTCGGGGAGATAATCCCAAAGACCCTTGCCCGCAGACACTGTGAGGGACTTTCCCTGGCGGTGGCTCCCGTTATAAGGCTTCTGATGGTCCTGCTTTTCCCCATCGTGTTTGTTCTTGACAAGATCGTTCTGTTCTTTTTCTTTATCACGGGACAAAAGGACGTTTACAAGAACAGGATCACGGAGAGCGAATTCAGGACCTATGTCAATGTGTCCCACGAGGACGGCGTCATCGAAAGCGACGAAAAGGCCATCATCAATAATGTTTTCGATTTTCGTGAATCCGTGGCCAAGGATATCATGATCCCCAGGATCGATATGACCAGCATTTCCATCAATGCCACATACAAAGAGGTCATGAAGGTCTTCAGGGAATCCATGTATACCCGCCTTCCCGTTTACAGGGATGAAAAAGAAAACATCATCGGATTTATAAATATCAAGGACCTTATAAGGCTTAAGGATTCGGCTTCTTTTACCGTGTTCAAATTCCTGAGGGAAGCTTATTACACTTACGAGTTCAAAAAGACCAACGATCTTTTGGTGGAGCTTCGCAACGCATCCATAAATCTTGCTTTTGTAAACGATGAGTACGGCGATACCGTGGGTATGATCACCCTGGAGGATCTTCTTGAGGAGATCGTGGGTGAGATCCGCGATGAATACGATCAGGACGAGGCCGGACAGATAAAGCAAAAGGACGGCGGGTATCTGATCGAAGCCAAAATGAGACTGGAAGACATAAATGATGCAATTGGTACTTCCTTTGAGTCGGAGGATTATGATACAATAGGCGGGCTGGTGCTTGATCAGCTTGACCGTATCCCCGAGGACAAGGAAACGGTATCCCTGCCGGACGGTACACTGCTTAAGGTAGTGGGGATCAAGCAGAACCGCATAGTTAACGTATTTGTCAGACTGCCGGAATCTGAGGCGGATGATGAAGATAAAGAAACAAAGGAGAAACAGTAATGAGTAAGAAAAAGGGTTTTGCCATAATAGCTTTTATCGTGGCAGCCACAATTTTTGTCGGAGTCATGGACATCTTCGGACTGGGAAGTTCCAAGACCGGCTCCGCTAAGGAGATCAAGCTTGGTCTTGACCTTGCGGGCGGTGTGTCCATAACCTATCAGGCAGTGGGAGAAGAAGCTCCTTCGGGCCAGGACATGGACGACACGGTCAGCAAGTTAAAGAAGCGTGTCGAAGGTTACAGCACAGAGGCTGTTGTTTACAGAGAGGGAGCGGATCGTATCAACGTTGAGATCCCCGGAGCCACCGACCCCAACCAGATCCTCAAGGATCTCGGAAAGCCCGGTTCCCTGTATTTCATAAAGCACTACGGCAGTGACGGTACAGCCAACTATGTTCAGGTAGGCTACAAGGAAGACGGTTCTCTTGACTACGACCTTACAAAGTCCATAGAAGAACTTGAAGCCGACGGCTCCATCGTCTGCACCGGTTCCGATGTAAAATCCGCCCAGGCAGGTTCCCAGAAAGACAACATGAACAATGTTGAGTACGTTGTACATATCGTGTTCAACGAAGAGGGTACCAAAAAGTTTGCAGAGGCTACCACGGCTGCGGTTGCAACTCACGACACCATCATGATCTACTACGACGGTGACGATGCTTCCGTTCCTGCGGTCAATGCGGCCATCACCGACGGCAGCGCCATCATTTCCGGAAGCATGAAGGATTTCGAAGAAGCTGAGCGCCTTGCTTCCACCATCCGTATCGGCGGACTTAAGGTGGAACTTGCAGAGCTTCGTTCCAACGTTGTAGGTGCATCCCTTGGTCAGGAAGCCATAAGCACCAGCCTTCTTGCAGGTCTTGTGGGCTTTATCGTAGTAGTGATCCTTATGGTTGCCGTTTACTATGTATGCGGTGTTACAAGTGCCCTTGCCCTTGCTCTTTATGTGGCACTTGAGATCATGCTCATCAACGGTTTCGGTATAACCCTTACCCTTCCCGGTATTGCAGGTATTATCCTCTCCATCGGTATGGCGGTTGATGCCAACGTTATCATCTTTGCCCGCATCAGAGAAGAACTTCAGAGCGGCAAGACCGTTGAATCCTCCATCAAGGTTGCTTATTCCAAGGCCATGTCCGCCATCCTTGACGGAAACATCACCACACTTATCGCGGCTTTCGTGCTCTGGATCATGGGATCCGGCTCCATTAAGGGCTTTGCCCAGACACTTACTTTAGGTATCTGTCTTTCCATGTTCACCGCAGTCGTAATCACCAAATATCTTTTAAGAGCATTTGTTGCCATCGGTGTTTCCAATACCAAGCTCTACGGCGTTGCAAAGACCCGCAAGCCCATTGATTTCATCGGTAAAAAGCACATCTATATGGGAATTTCCGGCGCTCTTATCGCCCTCGGTATCGTAATGATGCTCTTTGTCAACAAGGGCGTTGCCGGCAGAGGAAACTCCTTAAACTTCAGTCTTGATTTCCTGGGCGGAACCCAGACCACCGTTAACTTCGGCAAGGTCGCTTCCCTCGAGAACATCAACGACATGCAGGAACTTACGAACTACATGAACGATAAGTTCGGCGTGGACATGGTTTCAGACATCGAGAAGATTGTGGGAGACCCCAACGTTATCGTTACCAAGGTTCAGGGAAACAACGAAGTCATCTTTAAGACCGTGACCCTTTCCGCCGAACTCAGAGAAGCCATGGACAAGTATCTGGAAGACACCTTCGGTGTTGACGTTGAGTCCATCCGTGCTGAGTCCATCAGCTCCACCATCAGTAAGGAAGCTCAGAGGGAGACCATTATAGCTCTTATCGTAGCCTGCGTATGCATGCTCATATACATATGGTTCCGATTCAAGGATATCCGTTTCGGTGCAAGCTCCGTTATCGCTCTTGCCCACGACGTCCTTGTGACTCTTACCTTCTATTCACTGGCTTACATAAGCGTAGGCTCCACCTTCGTGGCATGTATGCTTACCATCGTCGGATACTCCATCAACGCAACGATCGTAGTATTTGACCGTATCCGCGAGAAACTTCACGAGGAAGGTTCAAGACCCAACCTTAAGGAGATCGTCAACAGTGCGGTTACCCAGACCCTTTCCCGAAGCATATTCACATCCCTTACCACTTTTGTGATGGTTGTGGCTCTTTACATCTTCGGTGTAAGCTCTGTCAAGGAATTTGCACTTCCTCTTTCGGTAGGTATTCTCTGCGGTACATACTCCTCCGTATGCCTGGCAGGTTCCCTCTGGTACATGCTCAGGACCGGCTTTAAGAAGAAACAGCAGTAAAGGACACAGGATATAATGGAAAAATGGGTTGTAATCAATACTTGTACGGAAATCGATGACATCGCGAAGAAGTACGGTATTTCCCCCATTGTTGCCGGAATATTGAAAAACAGAAATATTGAGGATCCGGAGATGGAAAATTTTCTTTCTCCGGGTCCAAAATGCTTTCACGACCCGTTTATGTTAAAAGGCATGGACCGGGTCGTTTCTGTTTTGCATGACAGGATCGAAGCGGGTGAAAAGATCCGTATAATCGGGGATTACGATGTGGACGGTATCTGCGCCACCTACATCCTTTTCAGGGGCATAACCCTTTTCGGCGGGGACACGGACTGTGTCATCCCCCACAGGATAGAGGACGGATACGGTATCAGCAGCAAAATGGTGGAAGCGGCCCACAATGACGGACGAAACACCATCATCACCTGCGATAACGGTATCTCTGCCACCGAGCAGGTCAAACTGGCCAATGAACTTGACATGACAGTGATCGTAACGGATCATCACGAGGTGCCCTACGAGGATGTGGGAGGGGAAAAGTACTATAAGCTTCCGGATGCCGACGCATTGACGGATCCCAAGCTTCCCGGTGACGAATACCCCTTCAAGGGCATATGCGGAGCTTTTGTGGCCCTGAAGGTCCTTGAAAGCTACGCAAGAAAATACGGTTTCATGGGAAGGGAGGATTTTTCTGAACTTGCCAGGGAACTTACTGAATTCGCAGCCCTTGCCACGGTGTGCGATGTGATGGAGCTAAAGGACGAAAACCGTGCATTGGTCAGAATGGGCCTTCGCTTCATGGAAAAGAGCAGAAACCTGGGGCTCAAAGCATTGCTTGAGTGCACCGGCATGACGGGAAAGCAGCTCTCACCCTATCATTGCGGCTTTGTCATCGGCCCCTGCTTCAATGCAAGCGGCAGGCTGGATACATCGTTAAAGGCCCTTTCCCTCATTACGGAAAAGGATCCCGCCGCAGCGAAAGAAAAAGCTCTGGCGCTCACCGAACTGAACGAATCAAGAAAGACCATGACCCTTGAATGGTCGCAGAAGGCCTTTGATGCCGTGGATGCCATGGATGACCCGGACAATGTGCTGGTACTGTATCTTCCGGGCTGTCACGAAAGTCTTGCGGGAATAATAGCGGGCAAGGTAAAAGAAAAATATCAAAGGCCCACCTTTGTTCTTACCGATGCGGAGCAGGGACTTAAGGGAAGCGGCCGCAGCATTGAAGCCTATGATATGTATGAGGGCCTTGTCCGTGCGGATTCCCTTCTTACAAAGTACGGAGGCCATAAAATGGCCGCGGGAGTATCCCTGGAAAAAGAAAACCTGGAAGCCTTCCGGAAGAATCTGAACGACAATGCGGCACTTTCGAAAGACGATCTCTGTGAGACCGTAAAGATAGACTGCGAACTGTCCGTAGGCGCCGCAGATCTTAATCTTGCAAGGGAGCTTACAAGGCTTGAACCATTCGGTAACGGCAATGAAAGCCCTCTATTCATGGACAGCGACGTAACCTTTATTTCCGGGAGCAGGATCGGAAAGACCGGAAACTTCGGAAAGTACCGCGTGCTGTCAAAGGACGGACGTATATTTGAAATGGTATACTTCGGGAATGCGGAGGATCTGGAAACCTACACCGACGAAAAGTACGGTGAGGGAGCGGGAAAGAAACTCCACTCGGGAGTAAATGTTTCTTATAAGTTCGATGTCTGCTACGGTGTGGAGATAAACAGCTACAAGGGCACCGAAAGAGTGCAGTTAAGGCTTAAGCATTACAGATGAGACAATAAACCCATAAAAGACACAAGACCTCCGGGGAAACGGAGGTCTTGCTACTATGAGGGGGGAGATAGTGAGTTCTATCAACTATCCTGTATTTAATATACCCGTTAATTGTGTTCAAAGTATGAACAATGTGTTAAACTTGTATGGAAATCACCGATAAAGGTAATATTCATGCCAAAGACATTGTACGCCAAGATAATAATCGATATTTCCCACGAGGCGGTAGACCGCCCCTTTACTTATATTGTGCCGGAAAACCTGGAAGGAAGCCTCTTTGTGGGGCAGAAGGTCAATGTCCCCTTCGGTCGCGGCAATGCCCTTAAAAAGGGCATCATCGTGGACTTTTCGGATTGTTCCGATATTCCGGCGGATAAGCTTAAATACATCCACAGTCTGTCGGATTCGGATATTTCCCTTAATGACAAGCGCATCGCTTTGGCAGGCTGGATCAAGAGAAATTACGGGTCCACCATGGCCAATGCACTTAAGACCGTACTGCCGGTAAAGACCAAGGTTTCTTTTTCCGTAAAGAAGACACTGGTTAGGACCAAGACTTCCGAAGAACTTGACGAGCTTATCGAGACTGCCATGCGGAAGCGTAACGCCGCAAGACTCAGGCTTCTTTTTGCTCTTAAGGAAGAACCGGAAATCCCCAAGTCCATAGTGGACAACAAGCTTCACATCGGAGCGTCCACTGTTTCAAAGCTGGTGGAGGACGGGGTGATCTTTATCAGGGAAGACAGGATCTTAAGAAACTCTCTTTCTTTTGAAGTTAGCGAGGATAACCTTCCGGAACTCAGCGAAGAGCAGGCGGCCATAGTCAATGAGATAAGGCGCGACACGGAGCGGGGGGACAGGCACACCTATCTTATTCACGGTATCACCGGAAGCGGCAAGACCGAAGTCTACATGCGGATAATAGGGGATGTCCTTATGCAGGGTAAGCAGGCCATCGTTCTTATTCCGGAAATAGCCCTTACATACCAGACCCTCATGAGGTTTTACAAACGGTTCGGTGACAGGGTTTGCATCATGAATTCCACCCTTTCAAAGGGGGAAAAGTACGATCTTTACGAGCAGGCTCTCAAAGGTAACGTGGATATCGTGATCGGTCCCAGATCCGCACTCTTTACACCGATGCCTAACCTTGGAGTCATAATAATCGATGAAGAACATGAAAGCTCCTACAAAAGCGAAACGGTGCCGAAATACCATGCAAGAGAGACTGCTGTGGAATTGGCAAGGCTTTACGGGGCCTTTGTGGTCTTGGGATCCGCCACCCCTTCGGTGGATGCTTACTACAGGGCGGAGACCGGAGAGTACAAGCTCTTTAAACTGAACCGGCGACTTACCGGGAATCAGCTTCCCGAGGTGACGGTTGCCGACATGAGGGCGGAACTTAAAGCGGGAAACAGGTCCATCTTTTCAAGAAGGCTTAAAATGCTCATGGAGGACCGCATCAAAAAACACCAGCAGATCATGCTTTTTCTCAACCGGAGAGGCTTTGCGGGGTTCGTGTCTTGTCGGGAATGCGGCTTTGTAGTAAAATGTCCACACTGTGATGTATCTTTATCCCTTCACAGAAACGGCAAGCTGGTCTGCCATTACTGCGGTTACACTCAGGACAATGTTAAACTCTGCCCCCAGTGCGGCTCCAAATATATCGCGGGTTTTAAAGCGGGGACCGAGCAGGTGGAGGCCGAAGTACAGAAGATATTCCCGGGAGTCAGGACCCTTCGGATGGATGCGGACACCACTGCAGGCAAGGACGGTTACGAAAACATCCTTACCAAATTTCTGGATCACGAAGCGGACATCCTTATAGGCACCCAGATGATAGTCAAGGGTCATGATTTCAAGGATGTGACCCTTATGGGAGTGCTGGCTGCGGATATGTCTTTGTTTGCCGCGGATTACAAGGCCGGAGAGAAGACCTTCCAGCTGATAACCCAGGCTGCGGGAAGAGCCGGGCGTGGTGACGATCCCGGTGAAGTGGTGGTCCAGACCTACAAACCGGATCATTACGCCATCACCCATGCGGCAGCCCAGGATTACGAGGGCTTTTACAACGAAGAAGTGGGCTACAGGGAATTGATGGATTATCCGCCTGCCGCTCACATGTTATCGGTACTTGTTACGGGAGCCGATGAAAATGGCGCCGAAGAGCTTGCGGGGACTCTTTGCTCCCTTGCAAGGGAAATAAACCCTTCCGGAGTTTTCGGACCTGCAAGAGCGGTCATCTCAAAGATCAACGATGTGTACAGATTCTGCTTTTACATCAAAAGCAAGGATTACGATAAACTGGTACAGATAAAGGACAGCCTGGAGGAAGTGCTCTCAAAGCGCACAAGGTTCAAAGAATCGGTTTTCTTTGACTTTGATCCCCAGAATGTCAACTAGAAAGGAACGTAAAATGGCTATCAGAAAAATCAGGGAAATAGGAGATCCGATACTTAATAAGGTTTCCAAGGAGGTTACGGAGATCACTCCCAGGACCAAGTTCCTGATCGACGACATGATCGAAACCATGTATGAAGCCGACGGCGTGGGACTTGCCGCACCTCAGGTGGGCGTGCTTAAAAGGATCGTGGTCATCGATACAACCGGTGAGGACCTTCTTGTGCTCATCAACCCCGAGATCGTGGAGACTTCCGGTGAGCAGGAGGGCTACGAAGGGTGTCTCAGCGTACCCGGCAAGAGCGGGCTTGTGAAGCGCCCCAACCACGTGAAGGTCAAGGCCTTTAACGAACATATGGAACCCATCGAGGTGGAAGGCGAGGAACTCCTTGCAAGGGCCCTTTGTCACGAACTTGAGCACCTGGACGGACACCTTTATGTGGAGCGTGTGGAAGGTGATCTTGTGGACAATTCGGAATTAAGGGCCGTCGACGAAGAGGAAAACTGAACATGAAGATCGTATTTATGGGTACCCCCGAGTTTGCGGGTACCGTTTTAAAGGCCCTTATGGATGCGGGGCACGAGATCACGGCGGTATTTACCCAGCCCGACAAAGCAAAGGGCAGGAGCGGTAAAGCCACACCTTCTTACGTGGGTGCCTTGGCAGAAGAGGCAGGTATCCCCACCTATAAACCCGTTAAATTACGGGAAGAAGAAAATGTCGCTCTTTTAAAGACCCTTCCCGCGGATGTGTTTATCGTGGCTGCCTACGGGCAGTTCCTTACGGAAGAGATCTTAAATATCCCGAGACTCGGATGCATCAATGTTCACGGTTCGCTCCTTCCCAAGTACCGCGGAGCTTCGCCTATTCAGCGGGCCATCATGAACGGGGACAAAGAAACCGGCGTCACTCTCATAAAGATGGATAAGGGCATGGACAGCGGCGATATGTATGCTTCCGAATCCCTTCCCATAACCGATGAGGATGATGAGGATTCCATGTATAAAAAGCTGGCAGCCCTTGGGGCTAAGCTTCTTACGGACATGCTTCCAAAGATCGAAGCGGGAACCCTCAAACCCGTAAAGCAGGCTGAGTCTTTGGTGACTTTCGCTCCCATGTTAAAGAAAGAAGAAGGACTCATAAACTTTAACAGGACAGTTCGTGAGATCCACTGTCTTGTTCGGGGCGTTTCGGTATGGCCCGGAGCTTATACCTTCTTTCAGGGTAAGACCTTAAAGATCGGCAAGGTGAGACCTGCGTCAAAGGATGAAACATCCGGGGCGGGAAAATTACTTCCCGGAGCTCTGTATTTTACCGGAAAGAAACTTTATGTCAAAGCGGCTGACGGGTTCCTTGAGATAGAGACCCTGCAGCCCGAGAGCAAGAAGATGATGGCCGCTTCAGACTTTGCCAGAGGTGCAAGGTTTCAGGGCGGAGAGAAACTGGGATGAGTGAAAATATCAGGGAAATAATAGTTAAGACCCTTTGTACGCTTGAAACGGAAGAAAAGAAGAGTCACCTCCTTATTAGGGAAGTCCTTGACAAGTATGACTGGCTTCCCTACAGGGACAAGGCTTTCTTCAAGAAAGTTACGGAGGGTACCGTTGCAAACCGACTGACCCTTGATTATGTGCTTGACGGGGTTTCATCGAAACCTATGTCCAAATGCAAGCCCGTAATCAGGGTCATTCTGCGCATGAGCACCTATCAGCTTCTTTTTATGGACAAGGTGCCCGAAAGTGCCGTATGCAATGAGGCCGTGAAACTCTGTGAGTCTCTGGGACGGAAGGAACTTTGTCCCTTTGTGAACGGGATCCTCAGGACTCTTGCAAGGAACGGAAGGAGCCTTCCGGACTTTTCCGAAATAGAGGATGATGTCAGGCGAATTTCCGTCAGATACTCTGTTCCCGAGTGGATCGTTGCCATGTTCAAAAAGGAACAGCCCGATTACGAAGCACTGGTTGCCTCTCTTGTTAAAGAGCGAAATACCTGTGTGCGTGTGACCGATGAGAAACTGATCCCTAAGATCACCGAAGAATGGCGCAGGGCAGGAGTTTCTTTTTCGGAAAGCATGCTTGTCAGGGGAGCATTTATACTTGAAGGCTTTGAGGGAGTTTCATCCCTTTACGGTTTTAAAGAGGGTAAACTCATAGTCCAGGACGAAAGTTCAATGCTGGCGGCTCTTGCCACGGGTATCAAAAAGGGTGACGACAAGACAATGATCGACACCTGCGCGGCTCCGGGGGGAAAGAGTTCTTTTGCCGCTGCATTGATGAACCCCGGAGGACGGGTATCGAGCTTTGATATAAGCGAAACGAAGGTATCTCTTATTCGGGATAACTTCGAAAGACTGGGATTAAAGAATGCTGAAGCAAGAGTACAGGATGCCACGGTCTACGATGAAAGCCTTAAGGAATCCGCCGATGTGGTGCTGGTGGATGCTCCCTGTTCGGGACTCGGGGTCCTGGGGCGGAAGAGCGATCTTCGCTACGGCATTTCCAATGAAGCCATGCGGGACATCTGCAAGCTTCAAAAGGATATCCTTTCGGTGGCGGTAAGATACGTAAAGCCCGGGGGTGTGCTCATTTATTCCACCTGTACCGTACACAAAGCAGAGAATGAGAAGGCAGTCAGGTATATCCTTGACAACTTCCCCTTTGAGCCGGACTCTTTAAAACCTTTTCTTCCGGCATTGTTTGAAAAAGAAAGGGATTACGAGCATATGTTACAGCTTCGCCCGGATAAGGACGGTTGTGACGGTTTCTTTATTTCAAGGTTTGTAAAGCATGGAAAAGACTGATATTAATTCGTTGTATATTGAAGAACTGACTGAGGCTGTTACCGGCATGGGGCTTCCCAAATACCGCGGGGGACAGATCTACGGAAGGCTTCATCAGAAGCTTGCCACATCCTTTTCGGAGATGACGGAGCTTCCCGAAAGTCTCAGACAACAGCTGTCGGATATCTATGAGATAAAGACTGCCGAAAAAGTGTCGGAACAGGTCTCAAAGCTCGACGGCACCAGAAAGTACCTCTTTGCCATGGGTGACGGAAGTCTGGTGGAAAGTGTACTCATGAAGTATCATCACGGTAATTCCGTGTGCATTTCCTCACAGGTGGGCTGCCGCATGGGCTGCAGATTCTGCGCCTCCACTCTGGACGGCCTTACCAGGAACCTTACGGCTTCGGAGATGCTGGGGCAGATCTATTCCATCGTCAAACTGACGGGGGAGAGGGTCAGCAATATCGTAGTCATGGGAACCGGCGAACCCATGGACAATTATGATAATCTTATAAGATTCATAAAGCACATATCCCATGAAAAGGGACTTAACATAAGCAAAAGAAACATTACGGTATCCACCTGCGGTATCGTTCCGAAAATGCGTGCTTTTGCCGATGAAGGACTGCCGGTTACCCTTGCTCTGTCCCTGCATTCTGTCACGGATGAAAAGAGAAGGCAGCTTATGCCGGTGGCCAACAGCTACTCCATAGAGGAACTGATGTCTGCCTGCGAATACTATTTTGAAAAGACAGGAAGAAGGATCACCTTTGAGTATTCCCTTGTAAGAGACGTGAACGATACCGACCCCGATGCGGAGGGCCTTATCAGGCTTGCGGGGAGAGTGGGAGCCCATGTGAACCTTATACCGGTAAACCCCATAAAAGAGCGGGAATACAGGGAAACAGCGGCCCCGCGGGTCCTTGCCTTTAAAAATAAACTTGAAAAAAGCGGAATTAATGTTACTATAAGAAGAGAAATGGGGCGGGATATTGACGGCGCCTGCGGTCAATTGCGCAAACGCACCATGGACGAGAGAGGATCAAGGAGGGGGCAGGGTGCTTAAGACCTTTTCATTAACGGATATCGGCAAGAAGCGTTCCATGAACCAGGATTTTGTGTATTCATCCGAAAATCCCGTAGGTAACCTGCCGAATCTTTTTATTGTGGCCGACGGTATGGGCGGGCACAATGGGGGAGGCTTTGCTTCCGCCTATGCGGTGGAAGTTATCAGGGAGTACATTGAGAATTCTCCCGAAGCAGATCCCGGTAAGCTTTTTTCCGAAGCCATATCCGATGCCAATTCAAAGGTCCGTGTAAAAGCAGCCGAAAATGCCGAACTTTCCGGAATGGGTACCACGGTGGTCATGGCCAGTATCCTTGATGATACTCTTTACGTTGCCAATGTGGGAGATTCAAGATTGTATGTGGCCGGCAGCGAGTTTAAGCAGATAACTGTCGACCATTCCTATGTAGAAGAAATGATCAAAGCGGGTCAGCTTGACAGAGAGAGCGCCAGGACCCACGAGAAGAAGAATATAATCACCCGTGCGGTGGGAGCTGAGGAAACGGTGGAATGTGATATCTTCACCCTTAAGCTTAACCCCGGGGATATCATTCTTATGTGCTCGGACGGATTGTCCAACATGCTGGAGGATTCCGCCATTGCCCTTATATTAAAGAGCGGGCGTGATACGGCCGGCAGAGCCGAAGAACTTGTTCGGGCCGCCAATGAGAACGGTGGCAAGGATAACATCGCCGTTGTGGTGATCGAACCGTTTTCTGAGCAAAAATAAGAGGTTTTTTTTGAATGATTAAGATTGGAATGATGATAGGCGAGCGGTACGAGATCATCGAAAAGATCGGTACCGGTGGCATGTCAGATGTATATAAAGCAAAAGATCATAAGCTAAACAGACTTGTTGCGGTAAAGGTCCTGAAGCAGGAGTTTTCCGAGAACGCTAATTTTGTGTCCAAATTTAAGGTTGAGGCACAGGCGGCGGCAGGTCTTATGCACCCTAATATAGTCAATGTCTACGACGTAGGTGAAGAGTCGGGGATAAACTATATCGTCATGGAACTTGTTGAGGGTATCACCCTCAAGAAATATATCGAGAAGAAGGCAAGGTTGTCCGTTCGCGAGGCAACATCCATTGCCATGCAGATAGCTCTGGGGATCGAGGCTGCTCATAACAAGCATATCATCCACAGAGACATCAAGCCCCAGAATGTCATTGTATCCAATGACGGTAAGGTTAAGGTCACGGACTTCGGCATAGCCAAGGCCGCCACCAGCAACACCATTACCAGCAATGTCATGGGGTCCGTTCATTATACTTCCCCCGAACAGGCCAGAGGCGGTTATTCCGATGAGAAGAGTGATATCTATTCTTTGGGTATTACCCTTTTTGAGATGCTTACCGGAAGGGTTCCTTTTAACGGGGATACCACTGTGGCCATTGCCATCAAGCAGATCCAGGAAAAGATGCCTTCACCCAAGGAATTCGTTCCCGAGATTCCCGTCAGCGTGGAGCAGATCGTTCTTAAATGTACCCAGAAGAGTCCCGACCGCCGTTATCAGAACATGGCGGAGCTTATCGCGGACTTAAGGCAGTCTTTCCTTACACCCGACGAAAACTTTGTCACCATACAAAATGATTCCGAGTTCGGTGCCACCATCCTTCGCAACAAGGATGAGATCGAAGCGGTCAAGAAGAGCACTTCGGGGCTCACCGGCGAACTTCCCAGAGTCAATGTTGAAGAAGATGACAGCGAATACGACCGCAAGATGGACAAGGTCACCACGATCATGGTCATCGTTGTGGGCGTGCTTATCTGTGTTGTGGGTATATTCCTTATCGGCAAGGCAGTGGGCCTGTTTAACCGAAGCAAAACAAACACATCCATCTCGGTGATCTCCGTTTCGGAAGAAAAGCCCGAGCAGGTAGTCATGCCCGGTGTCACCCTGAAGGATTACAAGAAGGCAGTGGAGATCCTTGAGTCCGTAGGCCTCAAAGCCAAGATTTCCTGGCAGGAGTCCGACAAGTACGAGAAGGATATAGTTATTTCCACCAGCGTCAATGAAGGTCTTAAGGTGGACAAGGGAGCGGAGGTTACCATTATCGTAAGCTCCGGTCTTACCAGCCTTATCGTGCCCGATGTGGTGGGTTATTCGCTCAATGCGGCCAACAAGGCCATAATCAATGCAAAACTCAAAGTTGAGATAGTTCAGGAATACAGTGACGATGTGGCGGAGGGCTTTGTTATTTCCCAGAGCCCCGAAGGGGACGAAAAGGTTCCCGTTGATTCCGTTGTTACCATCAAGGTCAGCCTCGGAAAGACCGAGGAACTTCTGGAAGTGCCCGATGTCAAGGGCCTGCCTCACGAGGATGCCGTTCTTACCCTTATCGAAAAGGGCTTTACCATCGGCTCCACGGATCAGGTCTACAATGATGTCTATGCGGAAGGATATATCTGCTATCAGAGCGTACCCGGAGGCAGCGATGCTCCCAAGGGCACGGTCATCGATATCCAGGTGAGCCGCGGTCATGCACCCGAGGTTCCCGAGACCTACAGCTACAGCGCCAGCATTCTTCCTCCCTCTGTCGAGGACGGAGAATACTCAAGCGGTACTCCCGTGACCATCGTGATCGCTGACAATTCGGGCAAGGTATTAAAGGAATTTACCACGGAGACCTTCCCTTACAGCATCAATATGTCAGGCTTTACCGGCACTCCCGGGGGCACCATTACTCTCAAATACACCATAACCGTACAGGGTGAGCCCGTTACCGATCCCGTTACGGGGGAAGTTACGGTTCCCGCAGGCACCACAGAGGAGCGGACCCTGGTAAGGGAGATCACCTTTGTCAAAGATGAGTAGAGGTTTATGATTGGCAAGATAGTTAAAGGAATTGCCGGGTTTTACTATGTGAATATCGAAGGATCGGGCACCTTTGAGTGTAATGCCAAAGGTGCTTTTCGTAATGAGGGTCTGAAGCCTTTGGTGGGCGACAATGCAAAGATCGAGATCGTGGACCGTGATAAGCTCAAAGGCAATGTGGTGGAGATATTAAAGCGAAAGAACAGCCTTATAAGGCCTGCCTGTGCCAATATCGATGAAGCCCTGGTCATTTTTGCCATGAAGACTCCGGAACCGAATTTAAACCTCCTGGACAGATTCCTTATCTACATGGGTAAAGAAAACATACCCTGTCACATCTGCTTTAACAAAGCGGATCTTTCCACCGAAGAAGAAAGACGGCAGTTTAAAGCCGTATATGAAAAGTCGGGTTCAGAGGTTTCTTTTACCAGCACCAAGACATGCGAAGGGATCGAAGAACTTAAGGCTTCTTTAAAGGGGAAGACCGTGGTCCTGGCAGGACCCAGCGGCGTCGGAAAGTCGTCCCTTATAAATCTTCTTTGCGAAGGGGCCAACATGGAAACCGGGTCCGTCAGCAAAAAGACCGAGCGTGGGAAACACACCACCAGACACGTGGAACTGCTTAAAACAGACATAGACACCTTTATCCTTGATACTCCGGGCTTTACGTCTCTGGATGTATTTGAGAACAGGGAGGATCTTAAATACTGCTTTAAGGAATTTGAGCCCTTCGAGGGTAAATGCCGGTTTGACAACTGTGTTCATGTGAGCGAACCGGATTGCAGAGTTAAAGAGGCGGTTGAAGAAGGTCTTATCAATCGCATGAGATATGAAAGTTACGTGAAGCTTTATGGGGATGCCCCTAAGGCTTCGGTATATTGAGGTGATGTTTTTAGCATGAGAGGTATATATACTTCCGTAAATGACATGAGAAAGCGGGTCTACGCCGAAGTGGCGCGCCTGTCCTACGAATACGAAGAAGGGGATCTTTCCAGGATGGAGGAGATTCCC
>JAEEGT010000038.1 GCA_016280465.1 Lachnospiraceae bacterium
AGAAAAGCGGGCTATGAAACCGTAACCTACATGAACGAGTATACCTTCGGTCCCGCAACCTTGAAGGATTACCGTTTTGACGGCAAGGTGATCAAGTGGAATGCAGGGGACTCTCTTGAGGATTTCCTTGGGGTTTACAATGAGTTTGCACCAAAATACAATTTCGCCGCCACCCGTGACGAGAAGACCATGCTTGAGCATGTTAAGGCCGAAAAGCCCCTTATGGACCGGAAGTTTTCTTATGTCCTTAAGAAGGACGGTAAGGCCATAGCCTATGTGATCTTTACGGATATCCGCCACGATCCCGGTGCCATCCTCAAGGTTGAAGAATGTGCATGGATAAATCGGGACGGATTCAACGGAATACTGGGGTTCCTTGCAAGATTTGAGGCCGACTACGGGGAGATAAAGCTGGCTCTTCCCAGGGGCATCGATCTTTTAAGGATCATCCGCTCCGCCAATGCTTACGGCATCACCAAGACCACTTACCAAAGCTTCATGGTGCGTGTCATCAATGCAAAGAAACTTCTTGAGACCATTCGTAAGCCCGTAGGCTGCGATTTCACGGTGAAGGTCACGGACGATCTTATCGAAGAAAACAACCGTACCTACAGAGTTAAGAGCGATTCCGTAACGGAGAGCAAAAGATCAAAGGCCGATATTGAACTGTCGGTGCTTGCACTGGGACAAATGGCCACGGGAGCCGTTAATTTCGATGAGGCCCTGCTTAAAGGAGACGTGACCCTTAATTCCAATGAAGACATGCTCCGAAGCGTTTTTAAAGAGAAAAATATATTTGTTGGGGAACATTTCTAAAGGCGAAAGATGAAGGTTTGTGTGCCAAAGAAAGAATTAGGCAAAGAAATAATGATCGGCAGCGTGCGCTTCCAGTCCAATGTACTGATGGCACCTTTGGCGGGCTACACCTGTTTTCCCTTCAGGCTCATGGTCGGTAAACTGGGGGCCGGGAGTGCCTACACGGAAATGGTAAGCGCCGATGCCCTTAAATACAACGATCGTGCCACGGAGAAGCTTCTTTTTACCGACGACAGAGAGAAACTGAAATGTGTGCAGTTACTGGGCTCCAATCCCACTGTCTTTGAGAAGGCGGTAAACAGCGAGCGTCTTGCAAAGTTTGATGTCATTGACATTAACATGGGTTGTCCCGTTCCCAATGTGGTCAAATCCGGCGAGGGTTCCGCACTTCTTGAGGATATTCCCCGGGCATCAAAGATCATTGAAGCCTGCAAAAGAAGCGGCAAGACCGTTTCAGTGAAGTGCCGTATCGGCATGAACCCGCAAAAGATCGTAATCGAGGAATTCGCCCGGATGTGCGAAGCCTCCGGTGCGGACATGATAACTGTGCACGGCCGCACAAGAAACATGATGTACGACGGGGAGCCGCTGTATGAATATATTAAGCTTGCCAAGGAATCGGTGAATATCCCGGTCTTTGCAAACGGCGGCATCGATTCCAAAGAGAAGGCCGAGGAGATGATGGAAAAGACCGGCGCCGACGGAGTGATGCTGGCCCGGTACGGTTTTGAGAATCCCCTGATCTTTTCGGAACTGACCGGACGCGAGATCAAAGACACAAAGTTAAGCCTCATCACGGAGCAGCTTGATATCGCAGGCGAGTGCTTTGATGAGCTTTTCGTACTTACATACATTAAAAAACTGGCATCGTATTTTATGAAGAAACTTCCGGGGACCAAGCAGTATAAATTGGACCTGTACAAGTGCGGAAGTGTTTCGGAATTAAGGATATTATTGGGAGAAATATTCAGGAGTTAGGTTACATGGCATCTGAGGATCGGTTTGACATAGAAGAGGGAATACTTAAAGCATATACGGGAACGGACCACGAGGTTACGATCCCCGAGGGCGTTACAGAGATCGGGGACGGTGCTTTCAAGGGTCTTGCATGGCTCCTTAAGATCACTATGCCTTCATCGGTTAAAAGAATAGGAGCCCACGCCTTTAAGGGGTGCAGGAGACTCAAAGAGATCCGGCTCTCCGAAAACCTTGAGGAGATCGGAGATTATGCTTTTCACAGATGTCACGACCTGGAGGAATTGATATTCCCTAAGTCCATGACCAAAGTGGGAAGCCATGCTTTTCTTTACTGTGACAATCTTAAGAAAGCGGTCATCGAAGGTCCCACACGGCTTAAGACCGCTTTGTTTTCACATAATCTGTCCCTTCAGGAAGTTGCAATAAACAGGGATGTGGACGATTCAAACTTCAGTGATGAGGTTTTTGAAGGCTGCGTGCTCCTTCATAAGATTACCCTTTCCGGAGAGACCTATGAAATAAGCAACCTTATCGAAGCCATGGACTCCCATTCGGACTATCCCGAAGTCATCAGATCCGTGGCGAAAAGTGTTTTTCATTCCCTTCGCATCGAAGACAGAGTCCTTAAAAACTTTAACATTAATCTGAAGATCGTTTCTCTTCCCGAAGGTATCGCGGTTATCGGTAAAAGCTGCTTTTTTGATAAAAAGGGCATTGAGAGCATCACGCTTCCAAAGTCGGTGCAAAAGATCTGTGACAACGCCTTTTTAAACTGCTTTAGCCTTGAAGAGATCGTTATCCAAAACAGGGATCTTACCCTTGATAACAAAGCTTTCCGGGGCTGCTGCAATCTTAAGCGTGTGGTGGTTTCGGGACAAACCTATTCTCTGGAAGAAGAAACGGATGATGAGCTTGTGAGCCGCATCAGGGATCAGGTTCTGGGAGACTTTTATATTAGCGGCAAGACCCTTATCCGCTATCTCGGGGATGAAGAACAGGTTCGGATCCCGAGGGAAGTTGAGATCATAGGGGAACGTTGCTTTTTCGGCAAGGAGAGTCTTAAGACCGTTACCTGTCCCGAAGGCCTTAGAGAGATCAGGGAGCAGGCTTTTGCGGGCTGTCTTACCATTCAGACCGTTATGGTGCCTGAAGCTTTAAACTGTATCGAAAAAGAAGCCTTCGCGGAGTGCAGGAAACTCTACAGATTAAACCTGCCAAAGTCTATGGAATATATAGGAGAGTACGCTTTCCGCAGGTGCATTACTTTGCCTGTTTTTGATCCCTGGCCCGAATCTGCGGCTATAGATCCCTATGCTTTTTACAAGGCGAAAAACTTTGATAAGGTAAGTGAAAAACTTAAAGCCGCTTCGGCAGTATCTGAGAGCCCTTCGGTCGAAGAAGGGGATTCCATAGCGCCTTATGCCTTTGTTAAAAGCAAAGACATTGAGACTTTGAACCTGACCGGCATAAAGCGTATCGGAAAGTTTGCCTACGCAGGCTGCGAAAATCTTGAAGAGATAACCATAGATGCACCGGAATGCGTGATAGAGCGGGAGGCTTTTTCGAACTGTCCAAGGTTAAAGAAGATTCGCATCAACGTGGGCGGTATGGAAGCCGGTGTCTTTGCATATTGCAGAAGCCTTAAAGAAGCCTGTCTTTCGGGAATATCGGAGCTTCCGGCAGAGAGCTTCACAGGGTGCTACTCTCTGCGAAGATTTGAGGCAGCAGGACTGACCTCCATGGATGCCAGATGCTTTGACGAATGTATCGGGCTTGATTCCTTTGATTTTTCGGGAATTAGCTTTATCGGTGAGCGGGCCTTTGAGCGCTGTGATTCCCTTATCGGTGTGGAGCTTGATTCGGTTGAATGCGGTTTTCATGCTTTTGCCGATTGCTCCGGTCTTAGATTGGTTGAGATCTCGGGAAATACAAGATTAAAAAGCGGAGTGTTCATCGGCTGTACACAGGTTAAGAATGTAATTTACGACGGCAACCGATATGAGTTTTCAAACTTTGCCGACGGATTGAACCATGTGGGCAATCCCTATCCCGGGGCTGTAAGGGAAGTTATCGCTTCCATTTATTCCTGCTTTGACATTAGGGACGGAGAGCAGCTTCTTAGCTATTCGCAGGACGCTACCGAGGTTACCGTGCCGGAGGACATAACGGAAATAGGGCAGGATGTTTTCAGAGACCATGTGAGACTTAAAAGGATCAATATCCCTAAGTCCGTTAAACTGTTCGGAAGTCATGCTTTTTCTCAGACCGCGTGGCTTGAAGACAGGCGTAAGGAAACCGATATGGTGGTGGTCAACGGTGTATTGATCGACGGGGCAAACTGCAGGGGTAGTGTGACTCTCCCCGAATACGCAGAGAGGGTTGCAAGCTGGAGTTTTGCCGGAAATACAGATATTACGGAGCTTACAATTCCTTCAGAGAGAATAGGGATCGAGGCTCTTTCCTTCAGAAACTGCCTGAATCTTAAGAGGATAACGGACTGGAACGGTACGGTTTATACACTGTCGGATGTTTCGGACCTTAAGACCGCAGAATACCCGGATCTCATACAGCGAATCTTTACGGAATGTATCAACTGTTTCAAACTGGATCCGGAAGGTAATCTTATCGAGAGTACGGGTAACATCACAAAACTTATTTTCCCCGAGGGCATCAAAGCCATAGGGGACGGAGTATACAAGGATTGCCATCTGCTCGAGACAATCACTCTTTCAAAAGATACGGCAAAGATCGGAAAGTCCGCATTTGAAAGCAGCAAGTGGCTAAAGACGGTCGCCGGCGCCGGAGCGGTTGAAAGCATAGACTCCATGGCCTTTTCAGGCTGTCAGTCCCTTGAGACCGCAGACTTTTCAGATAACCTTTCGGAACTTGGCAGCAGGTGCTTTGAACACTGCAGCAGCCTTAAAGAGATCACGATCTCGAACCGGCTTGAGACTATACCCGAGAGAGCCTTCTTCCGCTGCAAGTCTTTAAAGAAGCTTAATATTCCCGATTCTGTCAAAAAGATAGGGCCGGAGGCCTTTGCTTTCTGTGAGGGGCTTACGGAAGTGAGTGTCGGAGCAAAAACCTCCATTGCCGACAGTGCCTTTGCTTTTTGCGACAGGGCACGGGTGACCCGCAGGAATTGAAATTTGGGGCTCTGAGCGGCTCCGGTTACGCCACGTAGCGGATCCCGCCATGCGGGCACAGAATCTTAGCGAATCAAGGACACATACATGCGATACAGAGAGCTTGGAAAAACGGGCCTTAAGGTGTCGGAACTGGGTTTTGGGACCATACCGATCCTAAGCGGCAGGGTGCCGGTGCTGCCTGAGTTTTTTAGCCCCGACAAAGACACTGCGGTGGCCATCATGAAGAAAGCCTTTGAGTATGGCTGCAATTTCTATGACACCGCCATACCGGAAGAGTACGGCGATGCGGAATATAAACTCGGTGAATTCATAAAGACCGTGGACAGAAGCCGGGTCATAATCTCGGACAAAGCCAGATTTTACGGCGGCGGAGACATATACCGTGAAGCCCTTCGCTCTGCTGAAAATCTGGGCACAAGACCGGACATCTTTTTTGTGCATCAGGTGGATGACAGTAATGCCGATGAGGTCTTTGGCCCCGGCGGCGCCCTGGATGCCCTTTATGATCTTAAAAGAGAAGGAAAGATTGGCTTTACGGGTATCGCTTCCCATTACTATACGGTCCTGTACCGTGCGGCCCTTGATCCCAGGGTGGATATCCTTCAGGGAAGCGGCAATATCTTGGAGCGGGGCATGCTTGACAGGATCCGGGAAGAGGCATTATTCAGGGAAAAAGGCTTTATCCTTAACAAGGTCTATGCGGCGGGGCTTCTGATCGGTCCATTTACAATTTCGGAACTTATCGGCGGGGTGCATGAATATCCTTTTTCCTGCGCACTCCTTGGGATCGGTACCTTTGAACAGTGCGAGGAGGCTTTTGCAAGGGAATATCCGCCTGTTCATTTTGAATTCGAGGAAGTCCTTGAACGGCTCCGCAAAAGTTTCGAACCCATCGGATGTGATCGCTGTGAGAGGTGCGTATGTCCCTACGGACATGAGATACATACAAGCTTCAGGCAGTACAATTACTTTAATCTCGGCAAGGAATTCTGGGCCGCCAACAAGCTTAAGATGGATCTGGAGCAGACCTGGCGGGACTGCAAGAACTGTAACGAAAAGCCCTGCATGAAGGAATGCGGTCGCAACCTTTACGTTCCCGGTGAGATCGAAAGGATACATGAACTGTTGGATGCATTTGGATGAAAGGGGGAAATATGGCAGAGGTTATCAAAATAAATGATGACACCTACAGGATAGAGGACGGCGGTGTCAGGTTTTTTCTTTTTCTCGGCAAGGAAAAAGCAGCACTTATCGATACGGGTATGAATACACCCGATGCAAGACAGATAGCGGAGGAGATCACAGACCTGCCGCTAATACTTATAAACACTCACGCCGACCGTGATCATGTTTCGGGAAACGGTGCTTTTTCCGAGTTCTATATGAGCCCGGCTGAGGAAACCAATCTCAGGGCGAATGTTAAGACCGGGAAGATTATCCCCGTTAAAGAAGGGGATGTGATCGATCTTGGAGACAGACCCTTAAAGATCATCGATATTCCCGGACACACCCCCGGAAGCATAGCGATCCTGGATGAAAAGAACCGTGTCCTTGTAAGCGGGGATTCGGTGCAGAACAGCAATATCTATATGTTTGGCGAAAAAAGAAACCTTCCGGACTTTATCCGGAGCCTTAAGCACCTGTCAGAGTATGACGGACTTTACGATGTGGTCTATCCCATGCACGGATCATTCCCCGAAAAGCCGGATCTTGTGCAGAAACTTATTGAGGGAGCCGAGGAGGTCCTTGCAGGCAAAGCCCGGGGACAGCAGGTCGATCTGTTCGGTAACGAAGTAACCCTCTACAAGTTTCCTTATGCAGGGTTTCTTTATAACCCGTAATAAGCAGTTATTGGCAGGCATTTAGTCGTGTATCGGCTAAGTTATATAAAGAAAGGGGAATCTATTATGAACGAAACATTGAAAGTATTGGAAACAAGAAGGAGTTGCAGAAACTTCAAGCCTGACATGATTAAGAAGGATGAACTTGATGCAATCCTTAGGGCGGGAACATATGCAGCAACGGGAATGGGCAAGCAAAGTCCTATTATCATAGCGGTCACCAACAAGGAACTTCGCGATGAAATAATGGAAGAGAATAGAAAGATCGGAGGCTGGCAGGAAGGTTTCGATCCATTCTATGGTGCACCGGTAATCCTTGTGGTGCTTGCAAACAAGGCTGTAAGGACCTATATGTATGACGGTTCCCTTGTAATGGGTAACCTTATGAATGCTGCCGAGAGTCTCGGGGTTGCCAGCATCTGGATTCACAGAGCCAAAGAAGAATTTGAATCCGAATTCGGCAAGAACCTTCTGAAGAAACTTGGTGTGGAAGGCGAGTTTGAAGGCATCGGGCACTGCGCCCTCGGATATGCCGCAGAACCTGCCAAGGCACCTGCACCCAGAAAAGAAAACTACGTCTATCGTGTAGAATAAAGATGCATTGTCAGGGGAAATTGGTATGACTTATTCGGACGGATTCAAAGTCAGTTCCATGAAAGATTTAACGGACCTCATTGATGAAGTTGGGTTTGTTCCTTTTTTCACCAATGAGATCAGAGGCTTTTCTTTAGAGGACCATATTGGCCCAAAGTGCTGGTATCATGACGGTGACAACGGATTCTGGCCTGCATGGGAATGGAAAGGGCCGGTAATACAGGAGAAGTACTGTGCATACGGCAAGTTCCTTCGCAATAAGGCCATGTATATATGTTCTGAATGGTTCCCTGATTTTGCCAATTTCAGACGTGACGGATATGATTTTGATGCCCGCTACGAGGATGGACTTGCAAGTTATCATGATAAAGAACTGTATGAATTGCTGGATAAGATTGCACCGGTTTCTTCCAAGA
>JAEEGT010000039.1 GCA_016280465.1 Lachnospiraceae bacterium
GGCCTTAATTCCATGCTCACTCCGGATATGGCAAGGGTTTCGGGCATCGGCGCCTATATCCCGCTGTTTTCGCTTGCGGGCGTGATCGCCTACTTTATCACCCGTAAGGGAAAGACCTGGCAGAAGATCATCCTGGTCACGCTGGCGGTCTTTGCCTGCATCCCCATGTTAAACGGCCTGTTCTCGGCCCTTAACAGCGAATATTATGCCAGATGGTTTTATATCCCCGTGCTCATCATGGCTCTTGTTACGGGTGAGATGGTGGAGCAAAGAGCCGACAACATTAAGGCTATGAAGAAGGGCGCAGCCTTTGTGGGCATTGCCACCATCACCCTTATCGCCATGAGCCTTCTTCCCGCGAAAACCGATGAAGGAACCTATACCGTCCTCGGTAAGCTCAAAAACCCGGAGCAGCTGTGCTCGGAGATCGTCTTCAGCACTGTCATGTTCATTTTCCTTGTGGTCTATCTCATCGTTCTATATAAAAAGAACGATCACATCATGAAACTGACGGTTTCGGGAGCCTGCTTCCTGACTGCTCTTGTGATGCTCACCACCGGTGCATTTCTGGTGGAAACCGAAAGGAAGAGCTCCTTCATTCACCAGGTCATAAAGGGAGAATCACCCCTAAAGAACGAGGCTGACGAGTTTTACCGGATCGAGACGGATGAGGACATGTACAACTATCCCATGTTCTGGGAGGCTCACAGTGTTACAAGTTTCATAAGCACTATCCCGGATTCAACCCTGGAAGCCTATCATCTTTTCGATATTCCCAGAAAAGTAACCTCCAATCCCTATACCACCAGGATCGGTTTCAGAGCCCTGACTTCCGCCAGATACTATGTCAAGGATGATGAGATCGCCATCGAGACCATAGGACGTCTTGAGGATCCTTCGGATCTTAAGTACTACGAGGAATACAGGATCACTGACAACGGCTACACCATATATGAGAATACAAACTATATTCCCATGGGCTTTTCTTTTGACGATTATGTGACTCTGTCGGAGTTTAAGGAAAGCTCTCTTTCCGCCCAGCAAAAGGACAAGCTCCTTGTAAGGACATTGATACTTGAGGATGCGGATGCCGAAAAGTACGGGATCCTCATGAACCATTTTAATATGGATGATGACAGCGCGGGTTCTTTTGCCAATAACTGTGAACTCCGGAGAAGGACCGCCTGCACTGAGTTTGAAGTCAACCACTTCGGATTTGCTGCCAAGGTCGACATGCAAAGGGGCAACCTTCTTTTCTTCTCCGTTCCCTATGAGAAGGGCTTCGGAGCCTATGTGGACGGGCAAAAGAAAAATATCCTGAAGGTGGACGGCGGCTTTATGGCTGTCTATGTGCCGGAAGGAGAGCATGACATCGAATTCCGGTTTTTCCCTTCAAATATGGGCATCGGACTTATCGTCACCTGTTTAGGTTTCGTTATTAGCTTTGTGTTAATATTAATTGATACGTTGATCTTAAGAAACTCCGTATCTCACGATAAGACACGAGGTGGTTTCAGTGGCAAGAAAAAATCAGTATGATCCGGAATTTCATATCCCGGGTGAGCCGGAAACAAAAGAAAATCCTTCGCCCTCTGACATAACTGCTTATCGTTATCAGCCTTCGGAAGCCGGAGAAGAGGCCCCTACGGGTCACGAGTATTCTCCCCCTCCGGAACAGGACGTTGACGGCAGAAAGAAAAAGGGAGTGTTCAGGAACACCAAAGGCCGTTTCATCATTGAAATGGCAGCCGCCATGATGGCGGTGGTGGTGGTGAAGGATGCCTTTGGTTACGACCTTTTGGGGCATGATATCTTCAATGACCGCAGATCCGTGTCCTCGGTATCCGTATCGGTTCCCGAACCCGAACCTGAACCGGAACCGGAGCCCGAGCCGGTGCGCTCTGACATGCCCGACAAAGAGTTTCCCAAGCTTAAAAATCTTGAGCCCAACGGCTATGTCGAAGGCTACGGTATACTTAACGAAGAGTATGTAAGGTTCGAGTATTTTGATAAGACACAAAATGATTACCTGTACTGCGAGGACGGTGTCTGGAACAGGACCAACGACTGGCTCATAGACGGCGAGGGCGTGCATTTTCCCGGCGGAGTTGTGATAAAGGATTATTATTACGCTCCTGACTCCGATTATGATACGGAATATGCCAAAATTTCGGGGCAGGCGGGATCTGCCTGGTACAACGGAAAAGATTTTCTTTTTATTTCCAATGACGCCATGAGCGGGTACAACGACCTGGTTGAACCGATTTATAAGAACCTTCCCATCGGAGACATCCCCGGTGCTTCCTATGACAGGGCCACCAATACACTGACCCTTAATAACTTTAAGGACAGAAATGCCGTATTGAATATAAACATGATGGGTAACGGCTTTAAGATAAAGATCGTGGGTGAGAATGAACTTAACAGGATCCTTTCCTGGGGCTTCCGCTACGGCGGCAGCATCACCTTTACGGGAGACGGAATGCTTACCCTCGATGCGGGTGATTCCCACGCCATTGAACTCAGGGCTGAAGACAGCGAAAGCTGTATCATGATCGAAGAAACTCCCAAGATCCGGGTATACGGACACTACGGAGCGATCTGGGTAACGGATACCACCTGTGCGACGGGCCTGTACTATAAGGGAAGCATGGCCTGGGATCCGGCTTACGATAATGTTCACAGGACTTTCGGACCTTTTAATACTTCGCTGTTCAGTGATGATAATGATTACACGGTGGTCTTTTCGGAGGCTTCACCCATGGAATCGGTGTCATTTAACTTTGATTTTGTTGACGATGATTATTGATGAATAAAGGAGAACGGTTATGAGTGATAACAATCTGGATGTAACAAACACTACGACACCCGAAATCGCACCTACACCCGAAACTGCGGGAGAGCCTCCGAAGGATTCTGCTCCTTCTGCAGAAGAATGGGTTTGTGCCTGCGGAACCGTAAATAAGGGCAGGTTCTGCAAGGCCTGCGGTGCTCCCAAAGGATCCGCACAGACTGCAGGCACTGCAGCCAAGACTGTAAAGTCCTTCGGTATCGGA
>JAEEGT010000040.1 GCA_016280465.1 Lachnospiraceae bacterium
ACCCTTGTCTGGAACGATGAATTTGACGGAAATTACGGTGAAGCAAGCGTTGATCCCAACACCGGCTTGAACCTTGACAAGTGGGCATATCAGCTGGGAGACGGTTCCACAGACTGCGGAAACTACGGCTGGGGCAACAGCGAACTTCAGGCATATACAAAAGAGAAAAAGAACATCTCCGTCAATGAAGACCTTACCGGTGACGGTGTGGCAGACGGATTACTTAGGATAACAGGTTCTTACGAAGAAAAGGGCTATGTTTACGGCAATGAATCCTCCAAGCGCTATACTTCGGGCAGGATCCGTACCACATCCCCTTCCGGCGAACTTTTCAACCTGACTTACGGTTATATCGAAGCAAGGATCGCTCTTCCCGGAACCAGGGGCGCATGGCCCGCATTCTGGATGCTTCCCGAAAGCACGGAAATTTACGGCGGATGGCCCGTATCCGGTGAACTTGACATTATGGAGACCACCGCAGCAATGATCAATGAAGGCAAGGCCTGCGGTACCCTTCACTGGGGCACACCTTCCCATGTCTATAAGGGAAGCGGTTATGTGGCTCTTGACAGTACACTTAACTATTTCCATACCTACGGCGTTGACTGGAAGCCCGGTCAGATCACCTGGTATTTTGACGGAAAGCCCGTTTACACTTCCACAAACTGGGAAAGCTCCATAAGCGGGGCATCGGGATCCCTTGCTTTTGACGCTCCCTTCGATCAGCCTTTCTACATGATCTTAAACCTTGCCATCGACAGCGGTAACTTCGGCGGCAAAGATAATAAAGCAAACTTTACCGGTGACATCAACATGTATGTTGACTATGTCCGCGCATATCAGCTTACCGAAGGGTATGCGGACAGCGCCGTAAGAGAAGCCCAGGGCACCTTGGATAACTGGGAAGAATATGCTGGTATCGATCAGATCGCACCCATCCTTTCCGACAACCTTGTGGCAACCACAGGCGGTCACGATGATAACGGAGCTGCAGGATCAGGCAAGTGGTATCTTTCCACCCAGACCGATGCGGATGCGGCAGCAGAGGTATTTGTCGACGATGCCGGCAAGGTATGGCACAAAGTATCGGTTTTAAAGGCCGGCGGCAAAGATTATTCCGTTCAGCTTATCGGCCACTATGATGCAAAGAAGGGCTACATCTACAAGGTTTCTTTTGACGCTTTTGCAGCAGGGGAACTTGTGGGCAAGTCCGTAAACTGCGACTCCAAAGAGTATGCAACCTGGGGTACCTACGGAATTCAGGATTTTGTACTTCAGAAAAAAGCAACTTCTTACTTCTTCACCGTTCAGCAGACGGAAGATTTTGACAACTGCCGTATCGAGTTCAATATCGGCGGTGCAGGGACCGGAGATGTTTATATCTCCAACGTAAAGGTTGAGATCGCAGATCCTGCGCTCATGGGTGAATCCGAAACCGGAAGGAATCCTCTGGCTGACGGAAACCTTGTTTACAACTCGACCTTCGATCAGGGTAATCATAAGCTTGGCTATTGGAACGCGGGTTACAAGACTACCGTCACCGTTCCCCGCTACACCACAAAAGCTCTTGCTCCCGATGATGTCAGGGTTATCGATATAGCTTCAAAGAACAACTATGAAGCAATAAGAGACGGCGTAAAATATTATGAACGTCGCGCGATCATCAGTGCAGGAACAGGTGTTGCTCCCGTGCTTTACCAGGCAGGCATAACCATGGCTGCTGACGAATACACCGTAAACTTTGATCTTTATTCCGAAACCGCTACGGCTGTCAAAGTATCCCTTGTGGATGCAAGCGGCGCAGAAGCTGTTTCCAAGACAGTTTCCTACGATCCTTCCGAAGGTCTGAGAAACATCACGGTTTCTCTTAACGCCGAAAGAGATCTCGGAGAAGGAACCCTTAAGTTTACTTTTGCAAAAGGAACTTCGGTACAGCTTGACAACGTGACCATGTACGGCAAGAACCAGGGACCTTCCATTGACGAAAAGCCTGTAGGCGGTGAGAAAGAGATCACCTGGAGAGGCGACAACGGTGGCGGCGGCGAGCTTCCTCTTGATAAGGATGGCGATGCCCTCAAACTCTCCAATATCGTAAGCGGAGGAAACTGGTATTCACCTCAGATCGGCAGCAGCAATTTCGCCGTATCCGCAGGAGTAAAATACAGATTTTCCTATAAGTACAAGACAGATCTTACAAAGCACAAGTATATCGTTCAGCAGAACGGCGGAAGCTGGATTCCCGTAACCGATGTGATCGAGGTTACCACCGACGTGACCACTGCGGATGAAGACGGTTTCTACAGTTACGTGACCGAATTCGTATCCAATGTGACACTTTCCGACTGCCATCTTAACTTTGGCTTCGGTGATTCCGGTGCAAACGGCAATTACTTCCTGTTCAAGGATGTTGAACTCTCCATAGTCAAAGCGGAAGTTCCCGCGGGTGAAGCAAGTGATGACGAAGTGGATGATTCACTGTTTGAGAACGACAATGAGACCGTTCCCGCAGAAGAAAACAACGGTAACGAAGGTACGACACCCGTAAGCGGCGGCAGCATTGCTCCTGCCGGCGGAAATACAGCACCTGCAGGAGAGAATACCGCTCCCGCAGCAGGCGGCTCCGATAATACCCCTGCAGCAAACACCCCTGCAGCTAACCCCGGAAATACTCCTTCCGAAAGACAGTCCCGGGTTACCACCGAAAGACCGGGCAGAGATGAACAGGACAATACGGAAGCAGAGGACGAAGAGGCTGAAACCGAAACCGAGACCGAAAACGGTGATGAAGTGATAGAGGATGAAAATGCGCCTCTTGCGGATGCTCCGGCTACCGAAGAAAAAACGGAAGAGTCCGAAGAACCCGAACAGGCTTCTGAGCCTGAGGAGTCCATTACGGATGAAGAGGTTGCTTTGGCAGCTTCCGTAAGCGAAGAAAAGTCCGCTCCATACGGTGCACTGATCGCAGTCATTGGTGTGATCGCAGCTCTTTGCGCAGGAGCATATGCATTCTTCAGATTCAGAAAAAAAGCTTGATCATACAGTTAAGCTTGAGAGGGGGTCGCCCGTAAGGGCGGCCCTCTTTTTTTGCGGGTATCTTCGTCTTGACAGTGGCCGTTTAAAGTACATAAACTTATAGCAAAAGAATGAATGCGATAAAGGACAACGGTCTATGGGGAATAAAAAGAGAGTAATTCTTGTTACAATATGGGTTTTGGCTTTACTTAGCTGCATCGTGGCGGTGGTGTGTATCCTGCTTTCCGATGCGGTGAAGAAGGATGCTTCGGCAGGTACGGACAGGATCGCGTCGGTTTCCGGGACGGTTTCCGAGTCCCTTACGGTCTCTGCGGAGGAGTCTGAAAAGACAGTGTTCGCATCCGAGAACCTGAACGACCGGCCGGATCCGACGGCTTCGGCCGAAACCGGATCTGAGGGCGAAACCTCCGAAGAAAGCGAAAATCCGGACGGTATGGAGG
>JAEEGT010000041.1 GCA_016280465.1 Lachnospiraceae bacterium
CTGTCGATTATAAACCTGACTTCTTCATCTTTGAGTCCGTAATACAGAGGAAGTCTTGTAAGTCTTTCGCTCTCCCTGGTGGTATATACGTCTTCACCGTGGAAGCGTCCGAAATTTTTGCCCGCAGGAGCGGTATGAAGGGGAATATAGTGAAATGCCGAGTAGATACCGTCCGCCTTCAGGAAATCAATAAGTTCGGTCCTCTCTTCGATATTCTTGGTCTTTATATAGAACATATGGGCATTGTGCTTGCACTCCCCGGGGATATAGGGAAGTTCAAGGAGGCCTCTTTCCTTAAGTCCTTGCAGGCCTTCGTTGTAAAGGTTCCAGACATGGAGTCTTGCGTTGTTTATCGAATCCGCAACCTCCAGCTGTGCCCAGAGATATGCCGCATTCATATCGCTGGGAAGATAGGAAGATCCGTAATTCATCCAGGTATACTTATCCACCTGGCCGCGATAATACTTACTGCGGTTGGTTCCCTTTTCACGGATTATCTCCGCAGGCTCGATCATATCTTCGTCTCTTATGAGGATCGCGCCGCCCTCACCCATGCTGTAGTTCTTGGTCTCGTGGAAACTGAGAGCACCGAAATCGCCGAAGGTTCCGAGGGCTTTACCCTTATATTCTGACATGATGCCCTGCGCCGCATCTTCAACCACCTTAAGGTTGTGGCGCTTTGCGATATCCATGATCGTATCCATCTCACAGCCCACACCGGCGTAGTGTACCGGAACGATGGCCCTGGTCCTGTCGGTTATGGCATCCTCGATCTTGGTCTCGTCTATATTCATGGTGTCGGGTCTTACATCCACAAAGACCGCTTTGGCACCTCTCAAAACAAAGGCATCTGCTGTGGACACAAAGGTAAAGGAAGGCATTATGACTTCATCCCCTTCTTTGATGTCACACAGAAGTGCCGCCAGTTCCAGCGCATGGGTACAGGAAGTGGTGAGAAGCGCCTTCCTTGTGCCGGTCTTCTTTTCAAGCCACTCATTGTCCTTCTTTGTGAATTCACCGTCACCGCAGATCTTCATGTTATCAACGGCCTGTTTGATGTACTCGGTTTCTTTACCCGTAAAAGGAGGCACATTAAATCTGATCTTATAGTCCATATCAATCTCCGTTCCGTTCCGCGATCATCACGCGAAACCTCTCATTATAGTACACCGTTTTGTATCCGGAATTTCCTAAATATTCTTTAAGAATTGTTTGCTTTCGGTTTAAATCGCCTCCGTCCTCTATTTTATCCCATTCCTCGTTGCCGATTATTGCCATTGGCAATTTGTTTTCGGAGGAGATCCTGTCGATCTCGGCCTTAAAGGTATCGGCGGTATAGGAATCAAGTGAAGGCCACGCGGATCCGATGGCCGCATCCGCATCAAGATAAAAGCCCAGTCCCGAAACATTACCGTACAAAAGAACCCCCGCATCTTTATTGCTGTTCCCGTTCCACACCGCAAACAGTCCTTCAAGATCCTCTGCGTTGCCTTTTGTGGTCTTCATGCCGGACACTACAGGGCTTCCTGTAACCTTTGTATCAAGCTTTCCGGTCTGACCGTCCCTGAAGGTAAACTTAAGACCAAAGAAGAAACTCTGGAAAGTCAGGGCCGAAAACAGGATAAACAATCCGAAATACAGAGGTCTGAAATACCTGTCGATACGCTCCGCCCTGAAAAGGAAAAACAAAAATACAGGGAACACCCAGAACATGTAATTAATGTTTGCGTAGAGACCGTTATTGGTCCCGAGGGGTGTTATCAGGATCGTCACCAGGGAAAGCACAGCTGCCAGTTTTTCACTTCCCTCGTTCTTTTTCCTGAAAAGATTGAACACAAGAAATACAACCGAGATCTCCGTAAGCAGGATTCCCGGATAGTAAATCGAGGAATAAGCGGAATAGTTAAAATCAAACATGCCCTTTCTTTTTAACATCCACAGAAGGATAAGGGACACAAGGGTAGCAAGGATATATCTTAACCATTCAAGCTTGTGGGGAAATACAAGACTTGTAAGTACCAGCATGAGCAAAAGAAGGATCGTAAGCTCCGTATAGGGCCACGCACTTATATAGGTCCTTACTATGTTTGAGAGCATGCCGGTGGCAGTATAGGAGGTGGCTTCCTCAGTCATGGCAAAAAGGGCTTTGATGCCGTCAATGTAAGCCCCGAGACCTCTGGTGAACACCACGGTAAGTATCCCGGGTACCAGTCCCGTTACATAGCCTCCGAGGCACACCCCGGTCTTTTTAAGATATTCGGAAAACTTTTCCTTTTTGAGGGCCAGATAATACCAGACCGCCAGGATCAGTCCTGCTTCACAGACATTGGGGAATCTTACGAAAACATTGAGTCCGAGGAAAATACCCGCCGTAAAAAGAAACCGGTCCTTTCCCCTGACAAGGCCCATATAGATAAAAGCGGTTCCCAGGAAAAAGAACAGGTACGTAAGATAATTGTACATCACGGTAACGGGGCACCAGCAAAGGCCCGTTGCGGTGAGTACCGCAAGAAAGACATATTCTTTCTTTATCTTAAGTTCCTTTACAAAGAAAAAGTAAGACAAGAGCACAAGCATGGCCTTAACAAGCCCGGTACAGATATTTAGCCCGAGCATTGTGTTTCCGAAGGGAAGAAGCGCAAAAAAGGCCCCCAGGAAATTCGTGAAAAGATATGAGGAAAACCACATATTGTCAAGATCGCCAAGGTGCCTGTAATTATAGGGGCTGAAGGCACTGTCCGTGATATCAAGCCCCAAATTTGATTTGCAAAGAGAAAATACCGCAAGGATCACCGGAAACAATATTCCGACGGTCAGTGCATATGCTTTTTTACTGTTTAACTTATCCAAAAAAGTGTCTATTCTGTCCATTCGCCATTCTCAATCCTTTGAAGATCATCTGAAACTGCCCGTAAGATTGTCTGTAGTCTCACGGATTATATATCTGGGACGCCCCTTGACTTCCTCGTATATCCTGCCGATGTAATGCCCGATGATACCAAGGCTTATCATGATAAATCCTCCGATAAGAAGGATCAGCAGTATGACCGTGGGAAAGCCCGCTTCGGAATTTCCCATGAGGAATCTGACCAGAGTCTGTATGGAAAGCACCACTCCGAAAAGAACGGAAACGGTTCCAAGGAAGGTCACGATCTGAAGAGGAAGGGTGCTGAAGCTTGTGGCATTGTTTATGGCATACTTAAAGAGGCTACGGACCGACCATTTGGTCTTTCCGAATTTCCGCTCTTCTACATCATATTCCAGTTTCACGGACTTAAAGCCCACCCAGAAAGAAAGGGCCCTGAAAAAGGTATTGCTTTCCTTAAGATCCAGAAGAGCATCCACCACCTTACGGTCCAGAAGCTTATAGTCTGAAGTGGCCTTCATATCCATCTTTATGAGCTTGGACATGATCCCGTAAAACATTCCGGCAAAGATCTTGTGAAGAAGGCCCTCACGGCCTCTGCTTCGTTTAACCCCTTCCACCACCTCGGCACCCTCATGCCAGAGCTTAAGCATATCGGGGATCACTTTGGGCGGGTGCTGAAGGTCACAGTCCAACACAATGCAGGCATCTCCTGAGGCGGCTGAAAGGCCCGCAAAGATCGCAGCCTCCTTGCCAAAGTTCCTGCTGAAGGAAAGCCCCTTCACGTGAGGATCCTTCTTCGAAGCATCCAGGATCTTTTCAAAGGTCAGATCCTTCGATCCGTCGTTAATGAAAAGGATCTCATAATCCTCGCCGCATCCTGTGCAGACTTCGGTGAGAACGCTGACGGTATTATCGATGTTTTCTTCTTCGTTGTAGGAAGGTACTATAAGAGATATAAGTGCCATTACCGATTCCTTTCAGAGTTTTCCGTCTTAATATACATTACTCCGTCTTTGATCACAATACTGCCGGCAGCGGGGAATGAGGGCATGCTTACATACCAGTCCTCATAGTAAAAGTCATTGGCGCCGGAAGGCTGTATGTTCAGGGTAACTCCCAGATAATTCTTTATGAACAGAGCATAATTTTCGGGCTTATATATAAGATAGTCCCCGGCCACGGAAAGCATGCTGCCGGTAACTTCACCGGTATAATCCGTTTCAGGGTAAGGATCTGTACCAACAACTCCTATAAATCTAATGGGGATATCCCTGTAAAAGCCCTCCGTCTGTTCTATCCTGTCCACAAGTCTTAAAGTGTAAGCATAGGTCTTTTCGTACTTTTTCTCAAGGTTTGAATACGCAATGTTGTCAGAAAGGGCAAAAGAAAAGGTCATTACCGTCACGCAGCAAAGAGCCGCCCAGTCAAGAAGGCTCTTAAAGCCGGAAGCCTTTGCTGTAAAGACCGTGTTCCTTTCGATGAAAGCAAGCATCATTAACGGGAAAAGCACCCATTGATACCTCATGAGAAGATGATAGGTCACTCCCGGAGATACTAACAGTATTCCGTTGGCGCAGACCGGGAAAAGAATCACCGCCACTGCGACGGACAGATAAAAAACAGGCTTTTTCCAAAGGCCTCGGCGTATCACGGCTGTCAATAAAGAAACCAGGAATATGAGCAAAAGCAATGTAAAGGCGATGCCCGCATAAACATTTGAAAACATTATCCTGCTTCGGACAGTAAAAGAAACAAAGTCCGAATAAACGTGCTTTATTCCGCCGAAAATTCCCGAAGAGAACAGTCCCGCATCGTTTATTCCCTGATAGGTATCAAGAGTCTTTCCGGTAATGGCAAGCAGGATCTTTAATATCCCGTAGTAAAGACCCAGACCGATAACTCCCATACCGATATATTCGGCCGTAGCTTTAATCTTACGTTCCTTTTTATCATCAAGCCAGATATCAAGTACCTTAAAGAGTGAGAGCACCATGGCAACGGATACATAGGACTGATAGGTTCCCATTCCGAAAGCTAATAATAATCCACCGATGATAAAACCAAAGGTATACTTATCCACCATGTATACGGCAATGACAGACAAAAGCAGCCCAAGCATATAACCGTCCATGGTAAAGGCATAAGCAAAGTTTGATGCTATGGACGGAAATACCGCCAGCATGCAGCCTGCAAGGATCAAAAAGCAGTCTCTTTTGATGCCGAGAGTCTTACATATGAACAGGCTTGCCACGGAAATATAAAGGATCGCCAGAAGACCCGTGACCCAGGGAAGGGCGTAGTAGGAAGATATCCCGCAGGTCAGTCCCAGAAACCACCTGCCGGAGGTTATCATGTTCTGATCAAAATACAGACTGGCGAGACCGTCGTGATTGGGCACATCAAAAGTAAGGGCCGGCATATGTACCAAAAGTCCTGCGACAAATGCGGACAGGAAGGCGATGATGCCGTCTCTTCCCAGCTTATCTTTTATCCGTTTAAAAAATGCTTCGGGAGTACTCATGGATTCTCCTCAAATTCATTAATGATCTTTGCTATCTTCGAAGCTTCCGCTTCAATGCCGGCATCGTTAAAATGCAGTCCGTCCGCCAGGTATTCCCTGTAATTACCTGCATCGATCCCAAGGTCCTCAAATCCGTCCAAAACAGGAACTTTAAATTCATCCGCGATCCTCAGGGCACAGTCGGAATACTCCTTAAGGAAGCCTCCGCCGTAAGATATTTCATTACAGTCTCCCGCAGCACCTTCAAGATAAAAATATGCGGGAGTCACTATGATCACTTTGGCACCGGGAAGAACAGTCTCAATATTCCGTATCGCAGTCCTTAACGCGCCTCCGAAACAGGCTTCGTTGTAAGGGTCTTTCGGATCCTCCACCGGAGCACCCGCCAGACAGTCATTGACACCGTAAGCCAGCACAACATACTTCAGGTCCGAGATATCCGCCTTGGAAAGCCGGTCTGCCACATCCGAGTTTCTGTTGGATAATCTCTGATAATCCGATGCGGATTCAAATACCCGTGACAATACCGAAAAGTTTCCGGTTTTCAGGAGTTTGGAAAGATATACCCCGGTGATGACAGTGGAATTCTCACCGTAACAGCCCCTTTCCAATGCCGAAAGGGAAGAGCCGCCGAAGGCTCCGTTAAGGGCCCTGAGTCCGGTTTCTTTTTCCACCAAAGCGGGGATCTTCTGTTCCGAAAAGGCTCCCACTATCCTGCTGTCTCCCAAAAACAGGATGTCATACTTTGCGGTTTTCTTTGTATAATTCAGTCTGAAACAGAGCAAAACAAGGATCGTCGCCAGCAAAGCGAACAAAACTGTCAGGATCTCTTTAGTCTTTCTTTTCACCGCTTATCTTTTCCCTGATAACATATTGAGGTGAGTTATTGAGGCTCACATATATACGTCCGATATATTCTCCCACCATTCCCAGCATCAGCATGAGCATTCCGCCTATGAATACAAGTGCACTCATGGTGGCGGAATATCCCAAAGGCACATCGGGAACCACAAACTTCTTTATGATGGTGTAGATTCCGTATGCAAATCCGCAAAAAGCAAAGAAAGCTCCGAAGCCCGTGGCAATTCTCAGAGGCTTGACGGAAAAGGCTGTAAATCCGTTGATCCAGAGATTGATAAGTTTGGAAAAAGTATACCCGGAGGTACCGATCTCTCTGTTCCTGTGATTTACATCCACATTGACTATGTTCTTTGTGGATCGTAAAACAAGACCGATCACATAAGGGTAGGCATTCTCATATTTGATCATCTCATCGGCCACGAACCGCTTTACGCCGAAATAACTGGACACATAGAGATTCTTGGGCTTTCCAAGCATGTGCTCGGCCATCTTTTCGTTCATGAAGGTACCGAAGTTTCGGAAAAGAGAATGCTTCTTGTGTGCATATCTGGCATATACCGCATCGGCTCCTTCATCCAGGGCACCTATCAAAAGCCCCACCTCATCCGCAGGGGTCTGTCCGTCATCATCGAGACAGATGACGTAATCTCCTTTGCTTTCTCTGATCCCCGCCAGCAACGCGCTGTGCTGTCCGAAGTTCCTTGCAAGGTTGATACCCGTGATATGGCGGTGTTTAGCCACCAGATCCTTTATCACGGACCAGGTGTTATCCGGTGACGAATCGTTGACAAGAACGATCTCATGGGAGTGATCGGGCATCTTCTCCATGGTTTCGTTAATCTCGTTTATGACATTTTCAAGTGTTAATTCCGACCTGTAACAGGGGATGACAAAACTGATCAGCATCTTTACGCCTCTTTTATATTGTTCTTTTGAAGATCGCATATCATGAGCAGTGCCCTGACCGACCCGTTACCGGGATATACGGGAAGGCTTTCTTCTTTTTTCTTAACAAAGCCCAGTTTTTCGTGAACTCTGATGCTTGCGGCATTCTCACAAAGTATCCTGGCCGTGGCTTCCGACAGCCCCAGAACTTCTTTTCCGAAATCAAAAAGCATGAGCCTGTAGGCTTCCCCCGCAAGTCCGACACCCCTTGGTGCATCGGGGCTCATAAAAAGTCCCGATTCCATGGAGTTTTCGTTGACATCGTATCCCTGAAAATATACGCACCCCACGGGTTCATCGGTATCCTTTCGAAATACGATAAACTGATATACAAGGCCTTTATTTACTTTGTTCTCGAGCCAGTTAAGGTGCTCTTCTCTCGAAATGGGCTTTCGGTAAAAGAAATTCCTGATGACATATTCGGAATTTCTCCATGACAAAAGCATCTCCGTGTCCGATACCCCAATTGGTCTTATATAGACCTTTTCGCCCGAAAAGACGGCACCTGGGTCGATGGGTGATCCGGGTCTCATTTTCTGTAATACTCCGCTATCTTCTTTACTGCCCTGATGGTATCTTCTATCTCTTCATCCGTAAGAGCCGGATAAAAAGGTATGCTCATGATCTGTTCGTAGGTAGCCTCTGCAACGGGGCAAAGACCTTTTTTGTACCCCAGCTTCTCGTAGTAGGAGTGCCTGTATACGGGAAGATAATGAACCTGAGGGCATATTCCCTCTGCCACAAGGGCATCAAAAAACTCACGTCTGGAGCATTTGAGTTTATCGGGATCAAGCCTGATCACATAAAGATGCCAGGTGGTATCGGACTCGGGAATGCACTCCTGCAATATGATCCCGGGTATATCCTTAAAAGCGGCATCGTAACGGGCCCTGATCTCTTTGCGCCTGTCAGAGAATCTCTTAAGTTTATCCAGCTGGCTTAACAAAAGCGCAGCCTGAAAATCTGTGATCCTGTAATTGTAGCCAAGCATCACCTGCTCATTGTACCAGCCCGCATCGCTCTTATTTACCATTTCATCCATATCTCTGGTAATTCCGTGACTTCTTAACAGTTTAAGCTTTTTGTACAGCTCCTCACTGTTTGTCATGCAGGCTCCGCCCTCACCGCAGGTAACGGTCTTTACGGGGTGAAAAGAAAAGGTGGTGATATCCGCCCATGATCCCACAGGCTGCCCTTTATACTTTGTTCCGATGGAATGAGCTCCGTCTTCAATGAGATATATGTTTTTCTCCCTGCAGATCTTAAGAAGCTCATCAAGCTCCACTGCCTGTCCGGTATAATCCACTGCCACGATGGCTTTGGTCCTTGGAGTTATCTTTCTTTTCACATCCTCAACATCTATGTTGTAGGTGTCGGGACGGATGTCCGCAAATACGGGCGTACCTCCGCAATAGAGCACGCAGTTGGCACTGGCTGCGAAGGTAATGGCCGAAACGATCACTTCGTCCCCTTCCTTGATGCCAAGGGCCATACATGCGATATGTAAAGCCGCGGTTCCGTTGCTCACCACCACCGCGTGCTTCGCTCCCGTTATCTCGCAGAGTCTTTCTTCAAGCTTTGAAATAGTGGGGCCGCCGGTCAGGAAAGGCCCTTTAAGTATCTTAGCCACAGCATTTACATCGTCGTCGTCTATCCACTGCTTTCCGTAACTGATCTTTTCTTTTCTGACGGGATCTCCCCCGAATATCGCAGGTTTTTCCATGTTGCTCTCCCTCATCGTTAAAGCTTATGCTTTATCTTGTCCGCCACGTCTATGTCGGTTCCGTACTGTATCTCCATCATTATCAGAGTGGTCTCTGCCTTGACAGTATGTCTGCATCCCCTGGGTAACCAGATCATATCCCCGGGAGCCACCCTTTGTTCAACACCGTCCACAACGGCCGTACCCGTTCCGGACAGTACATTCCATCTTTCATCCCGCCGTTCGTGGCTGTGATAATTCATGGAATGGCCCGGCATCAGAGTGACCTTCACCGTCATGCTTTCTTCTTCGATGTCCAGCACCCTGTAGCTTCCCCAGGATTTCTCCGCAAATCTCACGGGTTCCGTATATTCTTCCACGTAAGGCTTCATGTGGCTGGACCTGCCCTTGTCGGAAATGAGTATCCCGTCGGCACTTGCCGCCACAACCGTATCTTTAAGTCCCATGACAAGGATGGGAACGTCCAGTTCGTTGATCACATGGGTGTTTACACAGGTTTCATCCGTTCTGACCTTACCCAGGGTATTCTGTGCCATTACCTCGGTAAACATATTCCAGGTTCCCAGATCCTTCCAGTCCCCGTCATAGGTCACGCAGGCAATGTCCGTTTCTTTTTCCGAAACCGCATAATCGAAACTGACGGCCTTAAGGCTCTCATAGGCACTCTTAAGTCCGGAAAAAGAATCGTACCCGGTCTCGCTCTTGGCTTTGCAAAGCATATAGCCGAGCCTGAAGCCGAAGATACCGCCGTTCCATAAGGCGCCTGCACCGAAAAGCTCTTTCGCCGTTTCAAGATCCGGCTTTTCCTTAAAGCCTGTAACTTTGCCCTCTTTAACGGTTATATAGCCGTATTTTTCGCTTGGGTATGTGGGAGTGATCCCCATAAGTACAAGGTTGTTTGCGCCTGTCTCAACCTGCTTTCCAATTTCCCTTATGGTCTTAAAATATCCATCATCGGCGTAAGGATCCACGGGGCAGACCACAACGGCTTCTTTTTCATCGATACCCAAAACATCCTTCAGGTACAAAGAAACCAGTGCCACCGCAGGAAAGGTATCTCTGCGGACGGGTTCCACACATATATCCACATCGGAACCCAGCTGATTCTTTAACTGGGAAGCCTGGTTTGCGGAAGTAGTGATGGTGATCCCTGCCTCAGGTATCTGCTTTTTTAACTCCCTGTACACTCTCTGTACCATGGATTCAAGCTCCCCCGAAGGACCCCGGAAAGCCTTTATGAATTGTTTCGAGCGTACTTCGTTGGACAGGGGCCAAAGCCTCTTTCCGGAGCCGCCGGACAGAATGACTATATGCATATGAGTATCTACCGTTTGATCTGTGACAGTTTCTTTGTGATTGATTCCGCTATAAGTATATTGGCATCAAATGTCGGATGAACACCGTCCCTCAACATATATGAACAGGTTTCCGCATTTATGAAGGAATCCGTAAACATGTCAAGGAACTGGGCATTGGAGTATTCGGAAATGACTTCGGCCGCCGTCTCCGCATAATCCTTCAGGCTCAGACTGTCTTCACCGAAGGTCTCGGTCCCGTAATTGCCATACTCGGAAAACAGAGGTGACACAACCAGTAATCCGGCTCCCGGAAAGGCATCTGTAAGGTTGTCTATCCCTTTCTGAAGAGCTGTTTTAAACTCATCTTTTGAAAAGCCTCTGCAATAATCATTAAAACCGTATTCGATGACAATAAGTGTCTTTTTCCCCTGATTTGAAGAGTTTTGAAGTCTCTCAAGTTCCCTTCTGCTCCTGGTATCTTCGGGGAATTCGTTCTTTCCGTTCTTCACCCATTCCGATACTTCCGTGAAAGAACAGTCATTCTCAACGTAGCAGGCACTTGTCCCGCATTTGGAAAGATTGTAACAATCGGCTGATGTAAAGCCCTTTACAAAGCCGGGGATCGAAAGGGTATCCTCTTCATTCTGGTCGAAGATACTGTCTCCGAAGAAAAGGATGTTGCAGTCGTACAGTCCGCTCTGCGTATAACCGTGGGCTCTCTCTTTGTCGATAACGCTCTTAAGGGTCTCAATACCCGCACCGATGCTTTCGTCATCAACGGTATACTGATCCGTATTTTCCAATGCAAAAACTTTTTTCCTTACATCCGGGATCATGCGACCGGCTTCAAAAGAATCGTCATTGGCAATGAGCCAGTCCTCAAGACCCATGGCGTGGATCTTAACGTTATTGTACCAACTCCCGTAATAAACATAATCGTTCCATATACTTAATATCGAATCGGTTTCTTCTCCCGTTTTTCTGCTCCACTCGTCAGCAGACACCACCGGCAGATTCAGGGAAAAAGAAACCTCGGGGTGATCTGCCGCAAAGCCCAGGATACATTCCCTGTATTCCTGAGGGAATGTAAGGATGTCACCGGAATCCGTAAGAAAACTCTTTTTGTAGTTTTCATACATGGAAACGGGATCAAGGTACAAAACGACTCTTTCGATATTGTTCTCAGAGGCAAAAACGGTATTCAAAAACAAAGAAACCTGCTCCGGTGTTTTGATACCGTAGGGTACTACCGCAAAGTTTTTCAGAAAATATGTATGGTACCATTCCTCACATCGCTCATCCACATCCCACATGCCAAGCTGCACACCGTCATATTCCGTTGCGCCAAGCCTGTTCACCCAAAAGTTGCACTTTCTTGCGTCAAATTCGGCTTCTTTGTAATTGTCTTCAAGAAATGAGGTGACTTTCCTTTGAAAACTGTTCTCTGAAATGCCCCTTTGGATCTCAGCCTTGAGCCTGGCCTTTATCTCTGCCTGCCTGGTTTTGGAGCCGAAATATCCCTTTATCAGGAACCCTGCCAAAACAGCTATCGTCAGGCACATTATTATGCTCAATAACTTAAATTTACTGAAATGTTTCTTCATGGTACTTTATATGACAGCCTTTCAAATTGATCAGTCAAAGCCCTTTGCCCTGGCATGTATTTTTCTGACGGTCCTTGGTGCTATGGCAAAAAGAGTCAGATAAAACTTGTTCTTACAGGTTAAATACCGGGAAAACAGTCCCGCAGGCAGGTGTTGCCTCACGTACTTAACACACTCCGGATAGCCTTCGTAGTCCCGGCACATCTTTGAGATCGGTATATGCAAAAGATACTGCATACGCTGGAACAGTCCGAATCGTACGGCCACGGGCCGAAGATCCGGGTATATGCACCTGACCATCTGCTCCGCCTCGTCGGCATTATCCACACAATCCTTAAACACACGGGAAAACCGGTTTTTATCCGTCTTTCTTGTGTTGCTCTCGGGCTTATAAAATACATGATATTTATGCCCCGGCAGGGACAAAACTCCCTTGCAGTC